>JBDHHX010000384.1:0-3232 GCA_039589155.1 Gemmatimonadota bacterium
ATGTATTTTCAGCTCGCGTTTGCGCTCGACCGTGTAAAGGCGCTCGCGCCGCAGCACCCCGAGTGGAAGGACAAGGAGCCGTTCGCCTCGCTGCTGAAAGGCGATCTCAAAGGCGCACTCGAGGGTGGTGAGCTCTCGATCCTCGAGATCTTGATGGCCACGCACGGGGGGATGACCACCGAGGAGTTTGAGCAGACCGTGAAAGACTGGTTTGCGACAGCGCGCCACCCGACGACAACAAAGATCTACACGGAGATGGTCTATCAACCGATGCTCGAATTGCTGGTCTATCTGCGGTCCAACGGATTCAAGACCTTCATCGTCTCGGGCGGAGGTATCGAGTTCATGCGACCGTGGACGGAGAAGGTCTACGGCATTCCACCAGAACAAGTCGTGGGCAGCAGCATCAAGACGAAGTTCGAGCTGCGCGACGGCAAGCCGATGCTGATGCGACTACCGGAAATCGATTTTGTTGACGACAAGGCGGGTAAACCGGTCGGCATCCACAAGTTCATCGGCCGGCGTCCCATCGCGGCCTTCGGCAACTCTGACGGAGACCTGCAGATGCTTCAGTGGACGGCAGCGGGGCCGGGCGCCCGGCTGATGCTGATCGTCCATCACACCGACGCCGAGCGCGAGTGGGCCTACGACCGCCAGTCCTCGATCGGGCGGCTGGACCAAGCGCTGGACCAAGCGAAAGCCAGAGGCTGGACGGTCGTAGACATGAAGCGGGACTGGGAGGTCATCCACCCGTTCGAGAAGAGGTAAATAACACCTCCATGGGCCGGCTAACAACCGATTGCAGCGGACGGCGCCAACATGCCGCCGCTGAACCGCAACGTTGGGCGGCGAGTGCGCGGCATAGATCTCCGACGCGGTGAGGGAACCGCAACCCTCAGTGTGACGGTCCTCATCAGGAACAGCTCATGGCAAAGCTCCCGTTCAGTATCGAACTGATCCGGTTCCTAGCGGACACCCGAACTGAGTTGCTCACCAAGCTGTTTCAGTTCTTCACCTTCCTCGGCGAGGTAGAGGGGTACGTCCTGCTCATCACCCTCATCTTCGTCACCTATGACAAGAAGCTGGCCTATCGACTCTCCGTTTTGACGCTATTTACGATGTCGCTCAACCATCTGTTGAAGACGATCATCATGAATCCCAGGCCATTCATCACCGAGGGCACCTACTCGGAAAGGTGGGCCGTATCCCCGGACAAGGCAAAGGAACTCGCCACGGAGTACTCGACTCCCTCCGGCCATGCCATGGCCGGGTCCGCCTTCTACTCCTATCTGTTCGCGAGCGTCAAGAGCACGCAAGTCAGAGCTGCGTGCATCCTACTCATTCTGCTCATCGGGCTCTCTCGCCCCTATCTTGGAGTTCACTACCTGGAGGACGTTCTCATCGGCTGGGTGGTGGGAGCATCGATCGCACTCCTCTCGATACGGTACGCCAAGAGAATCGCTCATCTGTGGAACCACTTTCCTCACCCGCAGCAGCTCGCGATAGTTGCTGCGTTTAGCCTGATCCTCTGGATCTCCACTCGTGCGCTCAGTGATTCGGGTGTCGGCGACCCGCCACTCGCCTTCGTGGGCTATACGGGTTTCCTCATGGGTATCGTCGTCGCCTTCCCTCTTGAGGAAAAGGCGATCGATTTCGACCCGCGGAGCTCGACCCTATGGAGAAAGATACTGAGGTACGTCCTCGGTGTCGGGCTCGTAATGGGTACACTGCTGCTTCTCGATGGTGCGTTCGCAGCAGTGAGTACTGATTACTCGGTATTGGGGTACTTGTTGCGGTACATCCGCTATGCCCTCGCGGGTATCGCGGTGGTCCTCCTTGGACCTTTTCTGTTCGTCAGATTGGGATTGGCCGAGAGATTCCCGGTGGATTCGGCGTCCCGCCGCCCAACAAGCCGCTAAAGCTGACGGCCGGATAGCGCAGTCCAATTGATCCGCGGTGGTGGTCAGGCTTCCCCGGGGCGGGTCGCCCATGGTAAGCTCAATGCCGGATGCAGCTTAGCGGCCAGCGGTTGGGCAGCGCGGCGAAGCTCGATGGGAGGATCCGACCATGGTCCGCGGAAGTTGCCTATGTAGAGGCGTCCAGTTCGAGGCAACGGAAGTCCCGCTCATCGTTCTCTGCCACTGCTCGATGTGTCGCAAGGCGAACGGCGCGCCCTTCGAATCAGGGGCGACTGTTCCCTCGGCCAACTTCAAGCTCACGAAGGGCGGAGACCTCATTCAGGTCTACGAGTCGTCCCCGGGGACCCGGCGCGCGTTCTGCCGGGTTTGTGGCTCACGCGCGCCCTCACAGTCTGCCGACGGCAAGCTCTACTTCATCCCTGCGGGACTGCTCGACGATGATCCGGGCGTGAAGCCCGCACTTCACATGTTCGTGGGATCGAAGGCTCCGTGGTGGGAGATCACCGACGACTTGCCGCAGTTCGAGAAGTGGGTGCCCGGCTACGGCCCAGACAATTCGAAGTAGGTCGGAGCCGAGCGGCGCGCTGGCCTACAAGCCGCTCAAGCCGACGGCCGAACGACGCAGTCCAATCGATCCGCAGTACTGGTCAGGCTTCCCGGTGCAGGTTGCCCGTGGTAAGCTCGATGCCGGCCGCAGCGAAGCGGCCAGCCGTTGGACCGCACGGAGCCGGCGCGAGTGGTGACAAGCGTCTCACAAGGCAACAGTTTGTTCACTGGAGCGTGGGTGTGGCTCTTCCCCGCGACCTACCTTGTCCACATCGCCGAGGAGTACTTCGGGGATTTGCCCTCACTCGCCGCCGACTTCACGGGGTTTCCCGTCACGAATGCGGCCTTCCTCGTAGCCAATGCGATCTTCTGGTTCCTCATGGTGGGGACCGCCGCCTGGGCAGTGCGGTCTGAATTGGGGGCGCAGCTCGTCGTGGTTCTTGCCACGATCATTATCATCAACGCCGTTCTGCACGGCGGGGGCACTCTTCTTACGCGCAGCTATTCGCCCGGCCTGATATCCGGCGCGCTTCTCTGGCTTCCGCTTGGTGTCTTTTCGCTCGTGCGCGGCAAGCGGGTGCTTGTATCTTCCGCTTTTCGCACTGCCGTCGCCCTGGGTGTCGCGATTCACGCCCTGGTTCCGCTGGTCGGTCTGGGCCTTGTGCTTGCCCTCTCGTAAAGTCGCGTGCGGCCTGACAAGCCGCTGGGCGGCATAGGAGAACGCTTGTTCAATTGTCAGATTCGACGCGCGGTTCCATCAGACCTAC
>JBDHHX010000385.1:0-3208 GCA_039589155.1 Gemmatimonadota bacterium
TGAGGCGAGTATCTACGCGTTGGTGTTAGCGGTGCTGGGCGCCGCCGGGTGTGGCGCAAGCGAAAGCCGGCCAGATGAAACGGAGGGCGCGGCAGCCGCTGTCGGGGACACAGAGCCTGTGAGCGCCGAGTCGATGACCATGGAGCGCCGTTTTCAGATCGCGGACACGGTTCAGAGGCTGCGCGGTATCATGGTGATGGGCGAGTTGGTCGAGGTGATGCGGCTTTGTGGTTCGAGCGAGGAGAGCTGGGTTCACGACCGGACCGGCCACATCGAGCAGGCGATACGTGACCTCGAGCTGGAGCCGTACCAGGCCTTCTTTGTCGATCTCCGCGCCTCGGTGGAACCGCCGTTTACCGCGGGTCCCGGAGCGGACTACCGCACCAAGCTTGAAGTGGCCGAGCTGCTCGAAGCCACGGTCGACACGACACGCTGTGACCAGGTCGCACAAGAGATGAGTCCGGACGCGGCGGCTCAGGAGGCGCTGCCGATGGGCGACAGCGAGTTGATGGCGTCTGGGAACGAGCCGTTCTGGAACGTGCAGGTATCCGCCGACGGAATCGTGCTCGCGCGAATGGGCGAGGACGACATCGTCTTTCCGTATTCACAACCGCGGGTGGCGGACGGGAGGCGGGTCTACTCTTCCTCGGTCGAGGCACCAGCGGCACACGAGATCGAGATCGTGGCCGAGGAAGAACCATGCAGCGACACCATGTCCGGTGCGCGCTTTACCCATGTCGCAGCGGTAACGTTCGACGGACAGCGGTTCAACGGCTGTGCGAGGCTCGCTTCGGACTAGTCCACCACGGCTCTGTGGAAGAGCCAGCCGGCACCGATCGCCTGTCTTTGTTCACCCTCGAGTTGCACGCGCAGATCCAGTTGCTTGCCGCCGCCCGCTTGGAAGTAGCGTATCTCGATCGGGTGGTAGCCCGCTTCCAGCGCGATCATCCCTGACCTCTCCGTCGCGCCGTGCAGACCGTCGTGATCGATGACAATCTCCGAGGCCACCCTCAACTCGCTCCCATCGTCCGAGGTCAGGTAGAAGGTGTATACGCCGGACGCCGGCACGCGAATGTGCCCATGCAGGTCGAGGCCGAAAGGCTCTTCGGTATCGAACATCTCCAGCCCGATCATCTCCGCGACGCCCTCCCGGTCGGGCGTCCCGTCGACCAGCTCTTTGACTGACTCGACTCTGGCTTCGTAGTAGGAGTAGCGGAGGCCGGGCCTCATCTCTTCAGCCACGAACTCATCCGCCGCTCGCAAGGTCGTTCGAGCGAAGTGCGCCGACCTGGGGTTGCTCCCTTTGCCGCTGGCGAGAAAAGCTCGCGCCGTCACCTCAACGCCGGCCGTGTCCACCGGCAACTCGAACGCCCCCGTATAGAGAGTCGACCCTGCGGTGGGCGCGCTGCCGTCTGTCGTGTAGCGGATATGAGAGCCGGGGATGAGCGTAGCGAGAGAAATCGTCGCTTTGTCGCTCAGCGTGATCATGTCGCGCTCGAGGCCGTTCACCGTGGGTACCCGATAGTTCACCTGGTAGGCGTCGAGAATGTCGAAATGGGCCGCCAGGTCGCTGGTGAAGCGGCCCCAGTCGCGGGCCTGCTTGGGTGACCAGAGCACTTCGGCAAGCGCCAGCATGCGTGGGAACACCATGTATTCGACGTACTGTGTCGTCTTCATGTACTCCGTCCACACGTTGCCCTGCGCGCCGAGAACATGCTTCGCCTCATCCTGCGACAAAACCTCAGGTACCGGTTCGAACTCGTATACTTTCTCCAGCGGTAGGAAGCCGCCGATCGCCAGCGGTTCGCCCGCCGGTTCGCCCTGGTAGTAGTCGAAGTACATGTGACTGGTGGGGGTCATGATCACGTCATGGCCCTGCTCGGCTGCCTCGATGCCCCCCGTCGTTCCGCGCCAGGACATCACGGTCGCCTGCGGTGCGAGGCCGCCCTCGAGGATCTCGTCCCAGCCGATCAGCCTCCTGCCGTGTTCGAGCAGGTAGTTCTCGATACGCTTGACGAAGTAGCTCTGCAGCTCGTCCGCGTCGGCGAGCCCTTCGCGACGCATGACCTGGTGCGCGAGTTCGCTCTCTTCCCATCGCGCCTTGGGTGCCTCGTCACCGCCGATATGGATATAGCGACTGGGAAACAGGTCCATTACCTCGGCCAGGACGTCCTCGAGGAACGCGAAAGTCTCTTCCTTTGGACAGTAGATATCCTCGTGTACGCCCCAAACCGTGGCGACCTCGAACGGACCCTCGGTGCATGCCAGCTCCGGGTAGGCCGCCAGCGCTGCCAGCGAGTGGCCAGGCATCTCGATCTCCGGGATCACGGTCACGTAGCGGCTTCGCGCGTAGGCGACGACTTCGCGGATCTCGTCCTGTGTGTAGTAACCGCCGTACGGTTTCTTGTCGCCGACGTACGGGTCAAAATTCCTGGCGAGCAGGGTCTCCTTCCTGAAAGCCCCAATCTCTGTCAGGCGCGGGTACTTCTTGATCTCGATGCGCCAGCCCTGGTCTTCCGTGAGATGCCAATGGAAAGTGTTCATTTTGTACATCGCCAGAAGGTCGATGTACTTCTTGACGAAGGAGACCGGGAAGAAGTGACGGCCCACGTCCAGGTGCATGCCACGGTATCCGAACCGGGGCTTGTCCACGACCTCCACGGCCGGGACCGATACGCTCTGCGAGCCGTGCCCGGCTGGAACGAGCTGCTGAAGCGTTTGCCCCCCGTAAAAGAGACCTGCGTGTGTCGATGCCGAAACCACGATGCGGTTCGCTTCCAACTCTAGCCGGTAGCCCTCTGGGTGCGCCTCTTCCTCGTTCGCCAGCATGAGAAGAATTCGCCCCTCTTCGGCCCCACTGGCTCTTCGCTGTGACACCGTGACGTTGACTCCACTTCGCTCCGCTATGAGCGCCGCGGCGTAGAGACTCAGGGCCCGCAGTTCGTCGTCGCTGGGATCGGAGGCAGCCACGACCGTCGTAGCGACGATCGAGAAGGAGCCCGGCCGCGCGTTGACCAGTTCCGGAACCGGTATCAGGTGATAGTCAGCCATTCTGTTCGGCGCGCCCTGCGGCTCGCCCGGCTCAGGTGTGGCCGTCGTTCGTGTGCCACAGGCACTTAATGCCAGAACCAAGCTCGCGTGAGCCAGCATTCGGATAGTCAGCATGATCTCAAAGGTTTGGGTTCTTGTGGGGCTTGGTGCGATGGGG
>JBDHHX010000386.1:0-4297 GCA_039589155.1 Gemmatimonadota bacterium
TTGGGTTTGATTGTTCAGGACAGTTCGTTCTTCGACACGTCGGGCGTTACTACGCTCGAGGGTGATCCACCTCTCGTAGAAGATCCGACGATGGCGGACTCCACTTTCGACGACTACGGCGGCATGTCCTGGGACTCGGTGAAGGCGCTAGCCGACTTCGCCATCGGCCAGGACGGCGTGCAGCTGCAATTGAACACGGTGCCGCCGGGCAATCCCCACAGTCCCATGGGCCCGCTCGACCCGGTCATCGGTCTGCCGCAGGACAATACCGACTGGTGGATCGGCCCTCGATACGGTCCGGGAAACACCTGCAATACCGCCCATCCGCTAAACTGGGGATCGAAGAATCCCGGCGACCCCTGCTTCAACCACTTCCCGGTCATCGTTACGCGAGGCGAGATCGAGCTCAAGGATAGCTTCTACGGCCAGGGGATCTGGCTGATGGACACGAACGGCCTCGGGCATGGCGCCGAGTTCGAGCTCGAGGGGTGCAGCTATCCCTCATGGACCGGACCGCCTGCCGGGTGCGCGGGCATCGAGATGGCCGGGCTGATCATTGGGCGCGGTTGCGTCGAGATCCAGTACAAGAGCGACTTCTACGGTGCCGTCTTTGTCGATGGCAATTACCCGCAGGTGAGCTGTCAATCCGATGTACCACTCTCCAACGACCGCTGGACCAACACCATGTACAGCGGTTGCGTCATCGACCGCGTCCTCGGTAGCACACGCCTCGGCGAAGCGGCGATGAAGCCCGGACCGCTCGTACTGATCTCGTCACGGTCCTTCATCGAAGGGTACTGAAACGCGCGATCGGTCTCACCAGGTGTACGCGAAGCTGACAAGCGGGAACACGATTACATCTACAGTCGGCACCACGCCGGCAAACTCCAATATGAAATCACCGGTGATGCCGCGGATCCCCAGGCTGAACAACGCACCATCCTCACCCGGCACGAACCAGTTCTCCGTGATGAGCTTCACCACCCGTGACACGCGGTACTCAGCGCCCAGCGTTACGATCGGCTGGCTTTCGAAGTCGCTCCCGGTGTAGAAGGGAAACGCCAGGCTTCCCGTGAACGAGGCGATCTCACTTCCCGCTGTCACTGTCCCGTAGACCAGTCCGCCGCGGCCGTCCCCGCCGCCCCGACGGCCGCCTGCACCATGTCGATGTTTAGAAACCGCACCTTGGCGGAGAGGAAGTAAACCTGTTCTTCGACGCTCAGGCCGGGAACGATCGAAAAGCCGCCGCCTATCATCGCCACGTTGGCCAGCCCCACGGCGGCCGACGGGAAGATGAGCTCGTAGATGCCAGCGTAGCCGTGCCCGTGGTCCGGCACGCGAGCGGTGGGGCCGACGAATAGTCTGCTGTCGCCCCCGTCCTTTCTCCAGTCGCGCCGAGCGATCGACGTCGCGGCCAGGTGCTCCACCTTCACGACGTCCGAATGGCGGAACCGGTGCTCGACGCCGCCCACCGTCTCGAACGTGACCCACTCCCCGTCTATCGCAACGACTCGACCCCTGAGCTTCGTGCCATCCCTTAGCTCTACCTCGACGATCACGGACGTGTCCTGAGTGACCTCTAACTGCGGAGGCGTTTCCTGGGCTTGCAGCGAAGCAAGGCCGCCGGTGGCGACGATGATCAGAAAGACGAGGGCGAGCGGGCGCGCAATGGCCAGCAGCGGAGGTTGTTGGGCTTTCATGTCGTACCTCGACGCATAGGGGGATACGTCCTCAGCCCATCTCCCGTCGGGACCATACGGTCTCGACCGGAAGCGATGCAACAAATATCAGTAATTGTTAAACGCTCGGACGCTGAAACAGCGTTCTCCAGCCGATCGTAGAGTCGGGAAGCGATTCGCGCCCTACCGTTCTCTTGCCTGCGCTCACGGCCGCAGGCCCCAGGGTCTTTGCATTTTGCAGGCGAGCGACTCTAGAGATGGATACTCTCAAACAGGACATCAGCTACGCGATACGCGTGTTCAGGCGATCGCCCGGCTTCACGGTCATTGCTGCCTTGACCATCGCCCTCGGCATCGGTCCGACGACGACCATCTTCAGCATCGCGAACTCGCTTCTCCACAAGACGCCGGGCGGCGTTCGCGAGCCGGCGGGTCTGGTCACGGTCTATTGCTCGGGAGAGGAGTACCGGTGGGGGACGTGCTCTTACCCGGTGTTCAGCGAGTATCGTGACGCTGAGAGCGGTCTGGCCCAGGTCGCGGCGATCGAGGGGTTCCCGGCCAGCCTCTCGACCGGGCGAACAGGAGAGCCGGAGGTGGCAATCGGCCTGGCCACGTCAGCCAGCTATTTCACGGTGCTCGGTACGCTACCCGCTCAGGGTCGTTTCTTCCTACCGGATGAGGACGACGCACCGAATGCGAATCCGGTAGTCGTACTCAGCTACCAGTTATGGGAGCAGCGGTTCGGCGCCGATCCCGCCATCATCGGGTCGACGGTCAACCTCAACCGTACACCGTTCACGGTGATCGGCGTGGCTGAGCAAGGCTTTGATGGGCACGTGGCAGCCTATGATGTCGGTCTCTGGGTCCCGATCGGGATGCGCGAGACTGTTCTGGGACGTGACCTATCGAACTCGAGCACCGGAATCGTCGCGGTGGGGCGACGTGCCCCCGGATGGTCCGTGGGTCAGGTGGCCGAAGCGGCCACCGTCATTTCGCCGCGAATAGAAGCCACGTATCCGGATATCTTCGAGGACCATTCGCTCAGAGTGGCGCCGTATTCGGTGATGATCGACGAGGCCAAGGGCCCGGTCACTCTGTTCATGGCCCTGCTGCTGGTCGTGACCGGCATCGTGCTCTTGATCGCCAGCGTCAACGTGGGCAGCGTGATGTTGTCGCGCGCCGTGGGCCGCTCGCGCGAGGTCGCGGTCAGGCTCGCCGTTGGTGCGGGCCGCTGGCGTCTGGTCAGACAGCTGCTGACGGAGAGCGTGCTGCTCTTCACGCTGGGCGGTGCGGCCGGTATCGTGATCGCCATCTGGGCGTCACATGGACTATCGGCGATTCAGCTGCCAGTACCCATCCCGGTCGCCTTCGATTTCTCGCCCGATTGGCGTGTGCTCGTCTTTACGATCGCCATCGCCTTCGGCTCAGGCACGCTGTTTGGGCTGGCGCCAGCGTTGCAGGCGACCAAGCAGGACCTCGTGAGCTCGCTCAAGGCGAACCCGGGGGACTCGGTCGGCGGCCGTAACAGGCTACGAAATTCCTTCGTGATAGCGCAGGTCTCCGGGTCCGTCGTGTTGCTCGTCGCCGCCGGGATGTTCCTGCGTGCTCTAGACCGGGTCGATCAACTGGACCTGGGCTTCGATCCAAACGGCGTCCACGTCATGGCCGTCGATCTCGCTCTCCATCGCTACACGCCCGAGGAAGGTCGCGTCTTCTACGACCAGCTGTTAGAGCGCGCCGCCGCGCTGCCCGATGTCGAGTCGGCGGGGATGGCGTTCATGCTGCCGCTTGGCTTCGGCTCGGCCTCCTCCATGTTCACTCTCCCCGGCCGCGAGCCCGTGTACGGGGACGGGCTGCGCCGGTCGTACTATAGCGTCGTGTCGGGCGGTTACTACGAGACGATGCGGATCCCGATCATGACGGGCCGCGCGTTCAGCGAGGCCGACCGCGAAGGGACGCCGCCGGTATTGATCGTCAACGAGACGGCGGCCGGGCAGTTCTGGCCGGGAGAAGTTGCTCTCGGCCAACCGATCGAGTGGGGTGAGGTGCAATACGAAGTTGTTGGTGTGGCAAAGGACGGGAAGTACGCTTCGATCGGCGAAGAGCCACAGCCGATGGTCTACTTTGCATTCGACCAACGCTATGGCGACGACGCGTCGCTCGTTGTCCGCACGCCTCCGGGCGCAGCCCGAATCGATCGCGCGGTTCGCGAGATCGCGCTCGCTCTCGACCCGGATCTTCCAGTTCGCGTCAGCGCGCCGTATACACAGATCGTCGGCATCTCTCTGCTGCCTAACCGGATCGCGGCGTGGATGGCGCTCGGATTCGGCTCGCTGGGCCTGCTGCTCGCTTCCGTTGGCCTGTTCGGCGTGCTCGCGTACTCCGTCTCGCAGCGCACGCGCGAGATCGGGATCCGCATCGCTCTCGGCGCCGACGCGCGCGACGTACAGGGCTTGGTGATTGGGCGCGGCGTGCGGCTGACCGCCATCGGGCTCGGCATCGGATGCGTTGTGGCGTTTGTTGGCGCGCAAGGAATTCGCGGGCTGCTGTTCGGCCTGAGCCTCGCGGACCCCGTGGCCTTTGGAGCGATCGTGTTGGTGTTCAGCTTCGTCGGCCTG
>JBDHHX010000387.1:0-3196 GCA_039589155.1 Gemmatimonadota bacterium
GACGCCGACCTCTCCGCCGCCGGCCAACCGATCCCCGCAGGCCAGCCCGGCATCGTCCACCTGGGCACCGGCGTCTCTGAGGTCACGCTCACCGGCCTCGTCCCCGGCCGCCACCGCCTCATCGCCGTTCTGGCGCTGGGCGACCACGTCCCACTCGATCCATGGGCCGTCGACACGGTGTTCTTCACCGTGGAGGTCGCGCCCTAGCCAAATTCCTGTTTGTGGTCTGCGCCACAATTCACAGCCGCCGTGTTTCGCAGTTTGCAACGGAACCGTCATGTTGACCGGGCTCAATCCGTTTTGACCGAGGTCGGAATAGCCCCGATCAACGTATCTTCTTACCTTATAATAGGTTAAGATCTGCACGCCACCGCCGCGGTTAGGCACGACGCTTGCACTATGATCCTTGGACTGAGGTAACTCCCATCCCCTGCCCCACCGCGAACCCCGAGTTTTCGCTTTGTTGGGGAACATACGAAACAGGCAGACACGGCAAACCACGTGCGTTCGGCCGCTGCGCGGAGCGCGCGGGTTCACGCTGATCGAGATCATGGTCGCCCTGGTGATGGTGGCGGCGGTCTATGCCATCGCTTTACCGGCGATCGCGCGGACCCGGGTCACGGCTTCGGTGCACAACGCGAAGCACGTGGTGGTCTCGTCGATCACGCTGGCGCGGGCGACGGCGATCCGTTACGGGCGGCCGGCGGTGCTGCGCATCGATGCAGCGGAGGACCGGGTCTGGGTGGAGGCGGATACGACGGTGGCGGGGACGGGTGCGCTGGACACGCTGGGCTACTACAGCATCGCCGACGAATTCGACGTCGATCTGCAGAGCGACCGGGGTGCGCTGTGCTTCAACGGCCGCGGAATAGGAACGACGAGCGCGACCTGCCCACAACCTGGAGCGCTGATAATCGTGGCACTACACAGTGCTAGTGACTCTGTCGTCGTTAGCGCTGTAGGACGGGTGATGGAAAGATGAAACGCACGATGAGAACCCGCCTGAATGAGAACGGAATCTCAGTAGTCGAGCTGCTGGTGGGTGTCGTGCTGCTCGCAGTGGTGGTGGTGTCGCTGGCGGCATCAGGTCTCTACGCCTCGCGCGCGATGGGACGATCGCGGATCCAGCTCGAGGCGACGGAGTTCGTGCAGGCCGAGCTCGAGAGGCTCTTGGGTGTTCCCTATTTCGAGCTGGAGAGCGGCAGCCGCTCTTCGGACGGCGGGAAGTCCGAGTGGACCGTCACCGACCTCGCTAACCACCGGCAGATCTACTTGATCACGAACTATGCGCCCGCCGAAGGTATATCGGTGACCGATACGGTCGTCGCCTACAGGTTGAGGCCATGATGCCCAGGATCGGTTTGCGACAGCAGGGCGGCTTCACGATGGCCGAGATGATCGTCGTCATCATCCTCGGCTCCGTCGTTGCGGGTGCGCTCTACAAGGTGCTGATAACCCAGGAGCGCCTTTACACCAGTGAGCGCGTAGCGGCGGTTCGCCATGATGCGCTGCGGCTGTCCGCAACTATCCTCTCAGCCGACCTGATGGAGGCCAGCTCCAGCGAAAACGACTTCATCGAGCTCGAAGATGACGAATTGAGTCTACGCTCGCCCGTCGGCTTCGGCATCGTCTGCGGTGTCGACTCGGTCAGCAGGAAGATCAGCGCCATCGGCGCCGAGGGTCGCTTCAGCGATCCCGCCGGCGATAGCCTCTTGATCTTCAGAGCCGACGGTTGGCTCGTGCGCGCGGCCCAGGTCGCTCTGCCCGTCGTCGAAGCGGGACCCGGCTGCGCTTACGCCGGTGGACCGGAAGCTCAGTACACGGTTAAGGTCGACGGAGATATCACGGGTGTGCCGGTGGGCGCCCCCATCCGGGCGTTCCACCGCTGGACCTATCGCCTCGAGGAGGATCGCGGCGCCTGGTGGCTGGCCCGCGATGACGGCACCGTCACACACTTGCTGGCCGGACCGTTCACCGGCGATGGGTCGGGGCTCAGCTTCGTCTACCTGGACGAGAACGGCCAGGTGACCGATGATCCCAATCGCCTGGTCCGCCTCGATTTGACGCTGGTGTCTCAGGTGCCAGGAGGAATTGAAAAGCGAGATACCCTAACTGCCACGGTGAGGCTTAGAAACCAATGACGTACAATAGACCTTTAGCCCGCCGTGACATGCCCACAGGATTTGCCATACCCGCAGCGGTCTTCGTGATCGTGATCGTTTCGCTGCTGGCGCTGGCCGGGCTGTACGTTGCCCGCAACAATGTGATCGCCAACATGGGCCTGCGCAGCAGCATGAAGGCTCTTTACGCCGCGGACGCCGGTGCGATGACGTCGATCGCCGTTTGGGATCGCCGCATCTCCCGCACCCTGAATCCCGGCGACAGCGTCGTCAACGCCTGGCGCGACCTGCCCGACGGCGGCCGCTACCAGACCACCATCCTCAGGGTCGACGACGGGCTCGATCCCTACTCCAATTTCTACCGCGTCCGCACAGTCGGTCGGCCAGCACCCGGCATCACGGCCCAGCGCGTCGTCACGACTATGGTGGAGGTCGAGAAAGTCAACGGCATGTGCTGCGACGCCGCCATCAAGCTCCAGGGCGACCTGCGCGTCCAGGGCACCGGCGCCGGTGTAAAGGTCTCCGGCCTCGACACGATTCCGCCTGCCTGGGGCGGAGGCGTCTGTCCCGAATCGCTCACCGACATGCCCGGCATCCTCATGCAGGACGACGACCGGCTGATCATCAACGGGCAACCGATCCTCGAGGGTGACCCCCCGGTGCTGGAGGACGCGTCGATCGAAACCGATGACTTCGAGGTCTTCGGCGACGTTTCCTACAACGAGCTCGCCCAGGCTGCCGACAAGAAGCTGCCGGGCGGTGAAGTCTTCACCAACATCGCTCCCGAGGTTTCCGGCGGCACCTGCGTCGAGTCAGGGCTGTACAACTGGGGTGACCCGCTGGATGAAGCCAGCCCATGCTTCGATTACCTCCCGGTCGTCCACGTGAGCGGTGATCTCAAGCTGTCGGGCAACGCGGTGGGACAGGGGATCCTACTGGTAGACGGCGACCTCGAGGTGAGCGGCACCTTCGATTTCTACGGCGTCGTCGTGGCGTTGGGACAGGCGGACTTCAAGGGGACAACAGACATCACCGGCGGCATCATGGTGCGGAACGGTGTGTACGCAGGTGAGGAG
>JBDHHX010000388.1:0-3191 GCA_039589155.1 Gemmatimonadota bacterium
CAGGTCCTCGTACAGCTGATCGTCCTGCGCCAGCTGGGCCAGCGCGCCTTCGCCGCGGCCCACGGCGCTCAGGAAACTGTTCATGGACCGGGACGTGTTGAGCAATTCGGCGTAGAGCGTCGTGTCCATCAGCAGACGGCCGGCCGTGCCCTGACCGGCCAGCAACGTGTCGGCGATCGAGCGCATGTTCCGGAGCATCGCCGCCAGGTCGTCGACGAGTTGTGAAGCGGAGCCGAGCATCTGCTCGTAGTCGATGGCGATGGCGCTGGCGATCGTGTCTCCGTCCTCCAGAACGGGCAATGCCGGGTCCCCTGGCGTGAGGTCGATGACCTTGTCGCCTAGAAGGCCCTGGGTGCGTATCCGCGCTTCCGAATCGAAGCGGATCTGCTCCTGTACCGAGCGGTTGATTGCCAGGGTGATTCGCAGGACGTGGTCGGGGTGCTGCCGCTCTCTGACGGGGACGAACGTGATCTCGTCCACCTTGCCGACGTCCTGGCCGGCCAGCCGAACGCCGGCGCCCCGAATGAGGCCGTTCGCGCTCGGCATCAGCGTGACGATGTTGTAGCGCTCGCCGAATACCGCTCCGGTCTCTCCGATGAAGAAGACGGCCACGGACAGCACGATGAGAGCGACGGTGACCGCGACGCCGACGCGGATCTGAGTCCAGGATATCCTCGACGTGCTGTTCATGGTGTCACCGACCTCCTCACGCTCAATCTACGAATTCCCGCACATAAGCGTTGTCCGAGACCACGATCTCGTCAGGGGTGCCGTAGAAGATGATACGACAATCTCGTAGCATCGCGATATGGGTCGACACCTCGAGCACGGCCTTCATGTCGTGGCTGACGACCACCGACGTGACGTCGAGCTCGGTCTGCAACCTCTTGATCAGCTCCACGATGGTTCGAGCCGTTACCGGATCGAGGCCGGTCGTCGGCTCGTCGTAGAGCAAGATCTTGGGCGAATGCGATATAGCCCGGGCGATCCCGACTCTCTTCTTCTGGCCTCCGGACAGCTCGGCGGGCAGTCGGTACCCGAGCTCGTCCATCGACAGGTCGACCATGACCAGCGCTTGATCCACGCGCTCCGTCAGCTCGTCCTCGGGCAGGTCCATGTGCTCACGCAGAGGGAACGCGACATTCTCGAACACGCTCAGCGAGTCGAACAGCGCCGATGCCTGGAAGACCATGCCCATCTTCTGTCTGACCTTCAACACTTCCTCGAACGACAGCTGGTTGATGTCCTCGCGGTCGATGAGCACCTGGCCGTTGTCCGGTACCAGAAGACGCAGGATGAGCTTGAGGATCGTGGACTTGCCGACGCCGGACCCCCCGACGATGGCCAGGTTGTCACCCTCACGCACCTCGAACGAGATGTCGTCCAGTACCAGATTGTCGCCGAAGCCCAGGGAGAGATTTCGCCCCTCGATGATCAGCGGTTCCAAGACCCCGGCACTACCCTGGCGTTCGTTCATGACGGGGCCAGGAACGTGATCAGTAGCTGGGTCAAGAAGTAGTCCACCGCCAGGATCAATATCGAAGCCGTCACCACAGCTCGCGTCGTGCTCACGCCGACGCCCTCCGTCCCACCCCGCGTCTGCAAGCCGAAATAGCAACCGGTCATGGCGATGATGCCACCGAAGAAGAACGGCTTGATCAGGCCCGCCAGCACGTCCTTCGGGATGACCCGGAATACGAATCCTGTGTCCGCCAACGTGACATACACCGAGCGCAGGTATAGGTCGGCGGTCAGGTCGAGCTTCACGACGGCGATCAGCATGCCGCCGAAGATCGCCACCGTGTCGGTGATCACCGTGAGTACGGGGAGCATCAACAGCGCGGCGAGCAGTCTCGGGGTCACCAGCTTCTTGATCGGGTCGACGCCCAGGACGTTCAACGCGTCGATCTGCTCGGTCACCTTCATCGAGCCCAGCTGGGCCGCCATGCCGGCGCCCACCCGACCGGCCACCATCAGAGCGGTCAGCACCGGGCCCAGCTCGCGGACGGCGCTGGCGCCCACCAGCCGCCCAATGTAGATGGTGGCGCCGAAGCGCCGCATTTCCACGGAGCTCTGTAGGGCCAGCACCATGCCGGTGAAGAGGCCGGTGAGCAGCACGATCCCCAGCGAGCCGACCCCGATCGTGTCCATCTGCTGCAGGGTATCCCGCCAGTAGAAGGGTCGCGAGAAGATGTAGCGCACCGCTTTGACCGTCAGGACTGTGTATTCCTGGACGCCCAAGACCGCTCGCTTTAGGTAGCCTTCCAGCAGAGACCCGATACGGGTCATGCGATCCCTCCGCCCGGCCGCCGGGCCGGGCCTTTGACAGCCGTATTGGCCTTGTTTTATCTTCGCGCGCCACCTGACGCAAGGAAAGCCCCAAATCCAGGCTGTCGGCACTCCCCTCGTGCATCCCAGAGCCATGGTGTAAGTCAACTGCTGGCACGGAGTTTGAACCAGTCAAAGTGCGCCCAACCAGCCTGGATAATCGAGTTAGTGCTCTGTCGGCGCCGTTCTGAGGCGGGTCGCCTCTACCAAGATCGGCGCGTGGAGATTGTCGGGAGAGACGTAAGAACCCACGGAATCGCAAAATGACACGTTCGATACCTCAGGATATTGAGATCGCACAAGCTGCGACGCTAAGGCCGATAAGCGAGATCGCCGAGAAGGCCGGGATCAATTCCGACCAATACAAGCCCTACGGCAACGACAAAGCCAAGGTCTCGCTACAGTTCTCCAAGCAGCCGTCCAGGGCGAAGCTGGTCCTGGTGACCGCCATCACGCCCACGCCGGCGGGAGAAGGGAAGAGCACGGTCTCGGTCGGCCTCTCCCAGGCGATGAGCCTGCGAGGCGTGCACCACATGCTCTGTTTGCGCGAACCGTCCTTGGGCCCGGTGTTCGGCATCAAGGGCGGTGCGGCCGGCGGCGGCTACGCTCAGGTGGTGCCCATGGAGGACATCAACCTCCATTTCACCGGCGACTTCCACGCCATCACCAGCGCCCACATGCTGCTGTCCGCTTTGCTTGACGCGCACATTCATTTCGGCAAACAGCCGGTGTTAGACGTTCGTCGCGTCACCTGGCCGCGTTCCGTGGACATGAACGACCGGGCGCTGCGCAACATCGTGATAGGTTTGGGACGCGCGGTGGATGGCGTTCCGCGCCAGGACGGCTTCGTGATCACGGCGGCC
>JBDHHX010000389.1:0-3168 GCA_039589155.1 Gemmatimonadota bacterium
ATGGGCAGCATGACGGAATTGCTGCGCTCGTTCGATCTGCCCGTCGTCTTCCCGGAGATCAACTCGCTGCAGACGGCGGTACGGCGTGTCGCCCACGAGTACCTCGACGAGGCCGAGGACTACGGCTACTCGCCGGATATCTGTGGCTATGTGAAGGCCGATGTCGCGCCCCAGCTGCGCGGCGGCGAGCTGCCCATGGGGCGGATCCCCAAGCCCGCTCTGTCGGTCTACACCAACGCGTGCAACACCTACATCAAGTGGGCGGAGATCTGGGAGCGCATGTACGACTGCCCCATCTTCACGCTCGATGTGCCGGGGACGCGTGCGGCCGGCACCCAGACCTGGCCGGGCGACCCGGACTTCGCGAACGACCGGCGCTACGTGGCGGCGCAGATCAAGGAGCTGATCGACCTTTGCGAGGAGGTCACCGGCGTGAAGTTCGACATCGACAAGCTGCGCGACAACATGGAGAATGCCAACACCATGAGCCGCGGATGGAAGCGAGTGTTGGAGCTGAACGGCTCGCGGCCGTCGCTGTTCAACGCGCTGTCCGACGGTACGATCTACCTGGGCGTCTCCAACTGCCTGCGCGGCTCGGACGAGGGCGCCGAATACTTCGACCAGCTGGTCGAGGAGATGGAGTACAAGCGCGACCGGGGCATCGGCACGCTGGTCGATGAGAAGTACCGGCTGCTCTTTGTCGGCGTCCCCTGCTATCCCATCTTCCGGCGGTTCACCGAGATGTTCACGGAGTGGGGTGGCACCTTCGTCAACTCGACCTATCTGTACTTCGCTTCCGGCGGCTCCAACCTGGGTTTCGAGTACGACCTGTCGAACCCGCTGGACAGCCTGGCCGAAGGCGTGCTGATCGGCGTACGCGACGCCATGGACAGTATGTTCTTCCAGACGGAGATCCTGGTCAAGATGTTCGAGGATTACCATGCGGACGGCGTCGTTTATCACCCGATCAAGAGCTGTCGTACGACATCTACAGGGATGGCGGACAGCCGGCGCGCCCTGATGGAAGGTCGCGATATCCCCAGCTTGTTCATCGAATCCGACATGATGGACCGCCGGGTGGTCTCCGAGGCGCAACTGAAGAACCGGATCGACGCATTCTTCGAGGGACTGGCCGCGCGTAAGCAGCAGGCGGCGGCCGGGATCCGGTAGGGTTTAGGAAAACAGGAGAGCTATGGCCTACGCAGCAGGCGTGGACGTTGGGTCCACCCAAACCAAAGCCGTGGTCATCAACGAGGCGCGTGAAATCGTGAGCCGCGCCCTGACCGAGACCGGGGCGAACGTGATACGCGCGGCGGAGAGCGCGTTCCAGGAAGCGCTGAAGGGCGGAGACCTGCGCGAGGAAGAAGTCGAGTACGTGGTCGGTACCGGCTACGGTCGCTACAAGGTCACGTTCGGCAACACGCAGATCACCGAGATCAGCTGCCACGGGCGCGGCGCCGTCCACATGTTCCCCGGCACCCATACCGTCGTCGATATGGGCGGACAGGACACCAAGGCGATCAGCGTGGCACCGACCGGCGAGATCGTCGATTTCTGCATGAACGACAAGTGCGCCGCGGGCACCGGCCGCTTCCTGGGCGCAGCGTCCAGCGCCCTCGACATCCCGCTCGACGAGCTGGGCGGCGTCGCGCTGCGCGGCGAGCGGCCGGTGAAGATCAGCACGACGTGCACGGTGTTTGCCGAGTCCGAGGTGCTTTCCTGGCTGGGGAAGGGGAAGAAGATCGAGGACATCCTGCTGGGCGTCCACCAGTCGATCGCGGCGCGCTCCGCCGGCTTGCTGCGCAGGGTAGGCATCACCGAGGAGGTGACGTTCAGCGGCGGCGTGGCAAGAAACGTGGCGATGATCGAGACGCTCAACGATCGACTGGGAGTGAAGGTTAACGTCAGCGAGGAGTCGCACTACATGGGCGCCCTGGGTGCCGCGCTCTTCGCCCTCGATCATATCCTGGCCAGCCGCGCTCCGGCGAAGACGGAGAGGGGCGCGTCATGACCTATACGTGCGGGATCGACGTCGGCTCCACCTACACCAAGGCTGTCATCGTTGACGAGAACAACGGGATCCTCGGGCGCGCCATGGAGCCCACCGGGTTCAAGCTGACCGAGGTGGCGGAGAAGGTCCACGAACGTGCCGTCGCCGAGGCGGGACTGTCGAAGGAAGACGTGCGTTATATAGTGGCCACCGGGTTCGGTCGGCACCAGGCCGAGATGAGCGACGTGAACGTCACCGACCTGACGGCCGCGGCCCGCGGCGCCGCCTTCCTGTTCCCCGAGACCCGCACGATCCTCGACGTCGGTGGCCAGACGATGAAGGCGAGCCGCCTGGGCGACGGCGCCAAGGTGAAATCGTTCCGGCTGAACGACAAGTGCGCCGCCGGCACCGGTGCGTTCCTCGAGAAGACCGCCCGCTACATGGGTTACACGACCGAAGAGATCGGTCCGCTTGTCTCGACATCGAAGGAGGCCATCCCGATCTCCGGCGTCTGCGCCGTCTTCGCCGAGTCCGAGGTGATCAACCATCTATCGCAAGGCGTGGCTCCCGCTGACATCATGCACGGCGCCATCGTCTCGCTGGTGGGACGCTCTGTCCAATTGATGAAGCGCGTCCGCTTGGAGCCCGAGTTCACGCTCATCGGCGGTATCCTCCGCTTTGAGCGCATGGCGGGCGTCGTGAAGAACGAGTTGGGCGCCGAGGTCAACGTGCCCGACGGCGACCTGGTCCAGTTCACCTCGGCGTTCGGCGCTGCCATCCTCGGGCAACGCCGGCTCAACCGCCTCGAGGCGGAAGGCGCGGGTCCCGCGTGACCGAAGACGACCGCAAGGCCGAGCGCGAGCTGGCCGCATCGCTGGGACCACTGATCGAACAGGAGGCGCAGCGCCTCTTGTCCGAGCGTGTCCTCGAAGGCGACCCGGAGCGCCTGGCCGATGGCTGGGAACGCCGCTTCATCGCCGACGGCCGCCGGGCCGAAGAGGCGATCGAGCTGTACGAGCAACTCGGCTACGAAGTCTGCGCCGACCCGGTACGCCGGGATGATGTCGGGGAGGACTGTGACGACTGCCAGTTGGTAGCGCTTTTGAAGTTCGTGACGATATACACTAGGAGAACATGAAGGGGGGCGGTGGTAAGTGGTGCGGTGGTACGGTAGCCAC
>JBDHHX010000390.1:0-3164 GCA_039589155.1 Gemmatimonadota bacterium
GCGTCCCGCGAGAGCTGTGGAACGAGGACCGCGCCGTGCGTCTCGGCGTCGCCGGCGAGAGCGCCGGCGTGCCCACCTGGTTCATGATCTTCAAGGAGCCGATGACGCCGCACGTCATCGTGCAGAACGCGCCCGCGCTGACGCGCGGTGCCGGCGGCAACGTGCAGATCGTGCGCGTCGACATGTTGTTCCTGGGCGACCGCGGGCGCGTCCAGATGCAAAGCCCCATCGGCGCCATCGACACGACGCTCGCCATGGGTCACAGTCGCTTCTTGATACCGGTCCCCGAAGTCGGCGAGCGGACGACGGTCGATCTCGAGTTCCGCGTGGACGACCATGCGGCTGCGACCCGGTTCGACGTACAGCCGGTACGTCGCATCGACATGTACCTGATCCATCACACGCACCTGGATATCGGCTACACGCATCACCAGGACGACGTCGAGCGCATGCAGTGGAGCCACCTGGAAGAGGCTCTGCGTCTGGGCGCCGCGAGCGAGGACTACCCGGAGGAGGCGCGTTTCGTCTGGAACCCGGAGGGCCTCTGGGCGGTGGAGACGTATCTCGAGAACCACAGCGACGAGCAGAACCAGCGGCTGCTGGAAGGGATCCGCCGCGGCTGGATCCGGCTGGACGGCATGTACGCCAACCTGCTCACCGGGATCGTGTCGTCGGAAGGACTGATGAAGAGCATGGAGGCGGCGCAGCGTCTGGCCGCCGCCAGCGGCGTCCCGATCGAGTCGGCGTTACTCAGCGACATCCCCGGCTTCACCTGGGGGCTGGTGCCGGTCCTGGCGCAGAACGGGATCAAGTACCTGTCGATCGGCCCCAACTTCGGCCACCGCATCGGACACTTGCTCGAGGCGTTGGGCGACCGGCCGTTCTACTGGGAATCGCCGTCGGGCCGGGAGCGGGTGCTGACCTGGGTCTCGGGCGCCGGCTACTCGCTCTTCCACAGCGGGCTCGGCTACTCGCGGATCACCCGCGCGCTGGACGAGGAGAACGTCTTCAAGTACGTGGACCAGCTGGCCGAGGGTGAGTACCCGTACGACATCGTCTACCTGCGCTACAACATCGGCTCCGACAACGGGCCGCCCGACCCGAACCTGGCCGACGCGGTCCGCGCCTGGAACCAGCGGTTCGTTTCGCCGCGCCTGATCATCTCGACGGTGAGCGAGGCGTTCGCCGCCTTCGAGTCGCGTTACGGCGACCAGCTGCCCGTCCTGCGTGGCGACCTCACCGGGCACTGGGAGGATGGTGCGGCGTCATCGGCCCGACAGACGGCGTCGGTCCGTAGAACGGCGGAGAAGCTGGTGCAGACGGAAGCGCTGGCGGCGATCCTGGGCGCGGAACTCAGCGAGGCCGATCTGTACGAAGCCTGGCGCAACGTCATTCTCTACTACGAGCACACCTGGGGCTCGTGGAATTCGATCAGCGAGCCAGAGTCCGAGTTCACACTCGGCCAGTGGGAGCACAAGCGAGCGTTCGCCGATGTGGCGGCCAAGGATACCCGGCGACTGTGGCTTCGCGCGCTGGTGGCGCGTCGCTGGAACGCGCCGAGGCCGACGTCGTTCGAAGTGATCAACACGAGCAACTGGCCGCGCAGCGAGGTGGTGATGCTGTCGCGTGAGGAGAGCGCCGCCGGCGACAGAGTGGTGGACGAGAGCGGTCAGACGGTGCGCTCGCAGCGGCTAGTCGGCGGCGAGCTGGCGTTCCTGGCCAGCGACGTGCCGGCGTTCGGGTCGAGGCGCTACCGGGTGGAGGCCGGCGCGGGGACGGCGCCGGGCTCGGCGGTCGTCCGCACCGACATGATCGCCACCAACCAGTTCCGTGTTGAGATCGACACGCTGACCGGCGTGATCACATCGCTCTTCTGTCGAGAGGTCCGGAGCGATCTCGCGTCGAAGCAAGCGGATGGTGGACTCAACCGCTACGTGTACGTGGCGGGCCGCGATCCGGCGAGCGCCGAAACTAGCGCCCCCGCCCGGGTCGTCGTCAGAGAGAGCGGTCCGCTCGTCTACGCAGTGCGCATCATGGCACCGGCGCCCGGAGCCGCCTCCCCCTTGAGGAGCGAGCTGACCCTCTACGAGGGCGCGCCGCGTATCGAGATCACCAACTGGATCAACAAGGGTCGCATCTACGATCCTGAAGCGGTGCTGTACCGGTTCGCGTTCAGCATCCCGGACCCGCAGGTCCGCGTCGACGTACCCTGGGGCTCGTTCCGTCTCGAGCACGACCAGCTGCCCGGCGCCTCGAAGAACTACATGAGCCTGCAGCGCTGGGTCGACATATCCAACGCGCGACGCGGCATCACGGTCACCAGCATCGATGCGCCGATGATCCAGTTGGGTGAGATCCGCACCGACGCCATCGTCAGCGGCTGGCTCGAGCACATCGAACAGAGCGCCACGCTCTTCTCCTACCCGATGAACAACTACTGGGAGACGAACTACAAGGCCGCCCAGGACGGCATCCACGAGTTCAGCTACGCGCTGCGACCGCACAATCGGTTCGATGAATCCGAGTCCGAGCGCTTCGCCATCGAAGTCGCTCAACCGCTGGTCGTCATCCCCGTGGAAGAGGATGCGCCAGCCATCGAACCGCCGGTCCGGGTCGATTCGGAGCGCGCAGTCGTCACGCTGCTTCGGCGCACGGATGACGGCGACCTGATCCTGCGGCTCTACAACCCGGGGGAGGCGGTTGACGCGGTCGTGGTGGGGGCGCCGGGAGGGTGTGTGGTTTGGCGGGCCGATGTGGCCGGGGGTGCGATCGAGACTGTGGCCAGTCCTATTGAGCTCGGCCCGTATGAGATTCGGACTCTGAGGTTGGTCTGCGCCGGATGAGTAGTACGGTGGTGAGTGGTGCGGTGGTGAGTGGTGCGGTGGTAGGCTGTCACCGTACTCGTCTACTGATTAGTACTGCTCCCGGAACGCGGCCCTCAACACGTGCCCGACCACCGGCGTACCCGGCGGCAGATTATCCGGGTTGGTGAAGCGGACGTCGAACGAGTGATCGCGCAGCGGCGGATAGTAGTAATTGGCGGCGGGCGCGTTGTACCAGGGCGATGACGTCTCGGGCGCCCAGAGCGCGACCACCGATCCCGTCCAGGTGTGCGTGCAGCGATACGAAACTCCGGTGCAGGCGGGGATGCCCCAGGGGCCGTA
>JBDHHX010000391.1:0-3134 GCA_039589155.1 Gemmatimonadota bacterium
CAGACCGGGCTCTGACTCACGCCTCCCCCGCCAAGGAACGGGAGCGTCGCAGCACGGCGTCGAGCATCTCGGGGGTCAACTTACCGGTGAACGTGTTCTGTTGGCTGGGGTGGTACGACGCGAGAACCGCCGGTGACTTCGGGCCCAGTTCCACGGCCTGGCCGTGGGCGAACTTGGGCGTTGGCGACGGTACGGGATGGCCACGCTCCTTCAAGATTCGCAGAACCTGGCCGAACGCATACCCACCCAGCGCCAGAACAACCTTCGAGCGGGTCAACAGATCGAATTCTTCCTCGAGAAACCCGCGACATCGATCACGCTCTTCGGTCAGCGGTTTGTTCGCGGGCGGCGCACAACGGACGACGGCCGTGATGTAGGCACCTCGCAGCCTCAGCCCGTCGTTCCGGTCGGTCGCGTCCGGCTGACTGGCCAGCCCGGCTCGATGCAATGCGGCATAAAGAAAATCTCCGGACCGATCGCCTGTGAACATACGACCGGTTCGATTGGCACCGTGAGCCGCCGGCGCGAGCCCAACCAGCAGCAGCCACGCCTTCCGGTCACCAAAACCTGGAAGCGGCCGGCCCCAGTAATCCTGGTCGGCGAAGGCGGCTCGCTTCTTCAGTGCGACCTCCTCGCGCCATTCCACGAGACGAGGACACTGTCGGCACTTCTTTATGCGCGTTTCAAGGTGATTCCAGGCTTGTGCTTTGTTCAACGGGGTCTCGGTGTTCGTCTCGTGTGATCAGTAATCAGTAACCAGTGGCTCCTCAGCGATTTCTGATGTCATTGCGCCGAGCAGTCCGGAGACACTTGAATCGACGGTCCGTCCCAGCTATTTGTGGGTACCTTATGTTTAGCGCAACCACTCGCTCGAGCTAATGGCAAGCCGGCGCAGTCCGTTCCTGGTCATGCTGGCCATCTCGGCGATCGCCTTTGTGGCGATCGTCGTGATCGATCTGTTGACGCCGATCCCGCCGAGCGAGCGGCTGCGAGTGTTGAGGCAGGAGATGACCGACCTGCGCACGGCCGCCGACTCCTGCAGGCAGGCCCTTGCCAGCGAGGAGGCCCGCTTGGTCGCCAGCGACGAGCGACTGGACTCGCTCAAAGCGCTCATCGACTACTACGAAGGCCTCGACCCACGCGGTGTTCCAGCCGACAGCTACGACGTCTACATAGAGATCTTCAACACCTTCAACGAAGACATACCCGCTCGAGCCGCCGCCGGCGACACCCTACAGGTCCACTGGGCCGCCTGCCGCAATCTCACCCAGCAGCACAACGCCATCGCCGACTCGGCCCGGGTGCTGGCGGAGGGCCTTGAACTCATTCCGGAGCGTTAGAAGGCTCTCATCCCTCCGGAGTCCTGGCCGTTGGGATGCCTGGTAGCCGCAGGCAGATGTAATCAGTAATCAGTAACCAGTAACTCCACGTACCGCCGCGTCCCCTGGACGCGACCGTCTACGGAGCCACTGGTTACTGATTACTTCTCAGCCTTACCGGCGAATTCTCCGGGCGGCACTGGCACGGCACGTCCGATTCTCTCAGATTGCGCAACAGACAGGCGGCCCCACCACCAGACTCAGACCGTAAACCCAATGAACCCAGCCGACCAAACCTACCTAGGCCTACCAGGCCCCACGCTACAGGCGGTCTTGCTCGGCGTGTCGTTGGGTTTTTTCGCCTTCATCATGTGGAAGAGGATCGGGTTGCTGCGCCTCGGTGCGCCCGACCCGCGCCTGGACCAGGTTGGCGCTCGCCTTCGGAAGCTGTTGGTCGTGGGTTTTGGCCAGTCGCGCCAACCCCGGTATCTCGTGGCCGGCACACTGCACATCCTGATCTTCGCCGGATTCTTGATTCTCTCCGTGCGGTCCATCGCGCTGCTCGGCGAGGGCTTCCGGGCCGGTTTCTCCGACATCGGTGCTGGCTATGCGACGTTCAAGGACATCACCGCCCTTGTCGTCCTGATCTGCTGTGTGGTGGCCATCGTGCGGCGACTGGTTTTCCAACCCGCTCGGTATCACGATCGCTTCGCACGGGCCTCGCATGGACATGAGGCTTACATAATCCTCGGGCTCATCGCTCTGCTGATGGTGGCGGACGCCGTGTTCGAGGGGAGCGCGATGGTGCTGGCGGCCGGCGCCGGAGCGCAGGGCGCGCATCCGTTTTTACCATTGGCCTCGGGTGCCGCTTCGATGCTCGGAGGATTGTCGAATGCGGCACTGCAGACGCTTCACCTGGCCGGGTTTTGGGTGCACAACGCTGCTCTGCTCTTCTTCCTGTGCTATCTGCCGCTTTCGAAGCACTTCCATGTGATCACCGCGCTGCCGAATGTCTTCCACGCGAACCTGACTCCGGCGGGAAGGATCAAGCCTCCGCGCTACGACGAACCGGACCTCGACAAGCTCGACAAGGTCGGCGTCCAGACGTTGGAGGATTTCACCTGGAAACATATCCTCGACTTCTACAGCTGCACCGACTGCGGCCGTTGCTCGGACCACTGCCCCGCCTATTTCACGGGAACACCGCTCTCGCCGCGGATGATCAGTATCAAGTGCCGCGATGAGGCGTATGCGCACTACCCGGTGTTCGGAAAAGCGACGCCGACAGAACAGCGGCCAGCGTTGGTCGGCACGACGATCGCCGACGAAGAGCTATGGGCGTGCACCACCTGCGGCGCTTGCGAGGAGGCCTGCCCGGTGCTCATCGAATACGTGGACAAGATCGTCGACATGCGCCGCTTTCTGGTCGACGAGGGTCGCGTACCAGCCAGCCTGCAGAAGCCCATGGCCGACCTCGAGAAACGCGGTAACCCATACGGTAAGCCGGCCCGCAAGCGCGGTGCTTGGACCGGCGAGGAGAGCAAGTCGGGCGAAGAGGTCTCGGGGAGCGATAGCGGGGTTCGCCAGCTGGCACCCGGCGATGAGACGGAGTACCTGTTCTTCACCGATAGCTGTGCCGCATACGACCCGCGGATCCAGGACACGGCACGGGCCTTCGGCCGAGTGCTCCAAGCGGCGGGCCCCAAAATCGGCACGATGGGCGCAGACGAAGTCGACTCGGGTCACGAAGTCCGTCGACTGGGTGAAGAGGGACTCTACGAACAGCTGCGTGATACCAACCTGGAGGCGATGGAG
>JBDHHX010000392.1:0-3072 GCA_039589155.1 Gemmatimonadota bacterium
GGCCTCCCACCTGAGTACGTCGATTCCCTTCGATCCGTGGAGTCGCGGCTGGACCTAAACGTCGAGCGGGCAGCCAAGCACCTCGCCGACCTCCCGTGCGATCTGAGCAGGTAACAACATGGGTGACACCCGGTGAAGAGACATGGGTGACAGTCGTGGGAGTGAAGAAGGTGAGTTGAAGGTCCTCCAGCCGAGGGAGTCGGAAGCGTACGCTGCAGAGCAGCGGACGTAGAAGCCAAGGGTCACGTGCGTGGGTTACGAGACGAGGAGCGCGCTCGGCTTTTCGGCTGCAGTTGGGCTCTTTTTCGGGCTGTGGCCGGCGCGGCGGGCTTCGACCCTGGATCCGATCGACGCGTTGAGGTACGAGTAGCCGTTCTTCTTACTTCCGACGCGGCGCATGGCCCTCGATAGCCCTGGCAGGTAGGTTCGGCTTCATGCTCAGCCCCAGCCCCGCACACGAGCGGATCTCGTATTTCAGCGACGACCAAGCCCGAGCGCTCCTCGCGGAGCACTTCGGTGTGGTTGGGACGCTCACGCGCCTCCCTGGATACCACGATCAGAACTACCGCATCCAGGTCCCCGAGGGGCCGGGATGGGTACTCAAGATCACGCCCGCCGACGCCCCAAGCGATGTCCTGGAGATGCACACCGAGGCGCTCAACCACATCGCGCGTGCGGCGCTTGAGATCGGTACACCGGTCCCGGTGGTCACTGTCACCGGAGAGCCCTTCGCCTGGGCCGACGGCGAGGAGGGGAGTCCGCACGCACTGAGGTTGCTAGCGTACCTTCCGGGCGAAGTCCTGGCCTCTGCCAAGCCACGTTCATGTCGGCTCCTGGCGAGTCTCGGTGCCGCCGTGGGCTGTCTGCATCGAGCGCTCGACGGATTCGAGCATCCGGCGGCGCAACGAGTGGATGACGACTGGGACATCACGCGAACGGTCGAGGTCGTATCGGCTCGGATCGACTCTGTCGCCACAGCTGAGCACCGCACGATGGTGGGTCGGATCAAAGAGTGCTTCTCGGTGGATGCGTGTGGGCACCTGGCCGACCTGCCCAGCGGCGTCATCCACGGAGACATGAACGATCACAACGTTCTCGTTTCACCTCCGACGAAGGAGGGCCGCCGGGTCTCGGGAATTCTGGACTTCCACCTCGTGTTCGGACCGCTTGTAGCAGACCTCGCGATCGCTGCAGCGTATGGATGCCTGGAGACCCATGACCTCTTGGGCGGGTGTGCCGCAGTCGTCCGAGGCTACCTGACCCAGCGCTCGCTCTCGGAGGCCGAGGCGAACGTCCTGTATCCGCTGATACGTGGTCGGCTGGCCATCACCGTCGTTCACTCATCAGCGCACTCCGAAGCCGACCGCGAGGACCCGTACGTGAGCATCCATGAGGCCCCGGCCTTGAAGGCGATCGAAGCGTTCGACCGAGTCCATCCTCGCTTCGCGCGCGCCGTCATGCGCGACGCGGCGGGTCACCCGGCATGAACCTACGCCGTGGCCTCAGCCGGGACGGAGCGCCGGACCAAGCCTGGAACTGGGCAGCACGCTCAGCGAGATGTTCAGGTCCGCTCGCCGAAGCCAGCCCCCATGGGCCGGTTGGGAATCCCATGGCCCGGCCCGAAATCACCTTCTGCGGTATATCGCGCGGATGCCGTAGAACCCGGCTGCAGCACCGACGAGGAGGGCAAGACTGGTCGCTTCCTCCGCAGTCAGCTGTAGCAGCAACCAGCCGACGACGAGACAGGCAAGGATCGGGATCAATGGCCCGAACGGCAGTCGGAACTGGCCAGCCGCCGGCATGCCGTCCCTCTTGCGTACCTGCAGCACGGCCAGGCAGACGCCGGCGTAGACCGTCAGTATCGATCCAGACGCGACGACCGCCAGCGGCTTGAAAGTCCCGCTCAACGCAAACGCGCAGATCATGGTACCGAAGGCAATGATCGACACATGCGGCGTCCGGTACTTCGGATGCACTTTGGCGAGGAATCTAGGCAGGTTATTGTCCCGCGCCGCTGCAAAGATCACCCGGGGCGTGCACAAGAGGTCGCCGCTCACGGTGCTGTAGATCGAGATCACGCCGCCAACGAGGAGCATCTTCGAACCCCAGTCGCCAAATACCACCTTGGCCGCCGCCGCAAGCGGTGCTTCTGTGTTGTTCGCAAGCTCGGTTCCGAGCACGCCCTGAGCAACGGTCTGAAGGCCGACGTAAATCGCCAGAATCCCGGTCAGCCCGACAAGCAAACCCAAGGGAACCGTACGTGTCGGGTTCCTGATCTCCCCGCTGGCACTCAGGCCCGTTTCGGCGCCGGCGAAAGCGAAGAACAGGATCACGGATGCGGTCCCGATGCTGCCGAGCGACGGCCATTCGCGAAACACGAGATTGTCGGCACTGATCGCGAACACGCCGACGGTGAGCAACAGCATGAGCGGAACCAGCTTGGCCATCGTATTGAATACGTACAGTCGGACTCCCGACCGGACGCCCGTCACGTTGACGCCCGCCAAGAATGTCAGCAGCGCAATGATGAAGATGGCGCGGGGCACGGGCTGGGTCAGGAGCGGGAATGCGATCCCAATGGTCTCCGTCATGGCGATCGTGATCGCCGCGTCGGACAGAACCGCCCAGCCAAACCACAGCAGGGTAGAGGCGATAAAGCCGGCGAACGGACCGAACGCATCCTCGACATAGGCGTACGAGCCGCCGCTGGAGGTGATTCGCGAACCGATCTCGGCGAAGCACAGGAACACCAGGCCGACCGCGACGGAACAGACGAGATAGGCGATCAGTGCAGCCGAGCCGAGCTCCGCCGCGACCAGGCCCGGAAGTACGAAGATGCCCCCGCCCACAACCATGTTGATGATGCCTACGCCGAGGGCGCCGGTGCCGATCGCACGAACAAGCCCTTCGTCCTCTATCCTGACGGAATCGGTCATTCGTGACCTCTGATTGTTCCTGGGATTGGCCTCGATAGTAACGCAGCCACGGGGCGAGTGCCTGAGGATCATCGCGGCCGCATGAACCGCCGACGATGTCGAAGTAGCCTACCGGCTGAAACCTCCCGCGACCGTG
>JBDHHX010000393.1:0-3072 GCA_039589155.1 Gemmatimonadota bacterium
GGCAGAAGATTTACTCGCGAGACGCCGCGCGGCGTGAGTTCGGCGAGGGGCGCGAGCACCGCTTGGTCTTCACCAACGGTTGCTTCGACATCGTGCACCGCGGCCACGTCGAGGTGCTCTCGAGGGCTCGTGAACTGGGCGACCGTCTGATCGTGGGACTGAACAGCGATGAATCCGTAAGGCGATTAAAGGGACCCAGCCGGCCTCTCCAGCCAGAGCTGGACCGTGCCGCTTGTCTGGCCGGGCTCGAGTCGGTGGACGCCGTAGTCGTCTTCGAAGAGGATACGCCCGCCGAGCTTATCGAGGAATTGCAGCCCGACGTTCTCGTGAAGGGTGGCGACTACCAGCCGGAGGACGTGGTTGGTCGCGACACGGTTGAAGCGCGTGGCGGCCAACTGGTCATCATCCCCTACATTCAGGGGTTCTCGACCAGCGAGCTGATCGAACGCGCAGCCCGAGCCGCCGCCGGCGTCGAGTCGCAATGACGCGCCCATCCGGTAGGCGGACCGACGAGATGCGGCCGGTCTTGATGGAGCTGGGCGCCGCGGCCCAGGCCGAGGGTTCCTGCCTCATCTCCATGGGCGAGACTCGCGTCCTCTGCGCCGCCACGGTTCAGGACAAACTTCCGCCGTGGCGCGAGGCGCAGGCCGGCTGGGTCACCGCTGAGTACGCCATGCTGCCACGTTCGACAACTCAGCGTACGTCTCGTGAGCGAAATGGTCCCCGCGCCCGTACCCAGGAGATCCAGCGGCTTATCGGCCGCGCGCTTCGTGCCGCCACCGACCTGGGAGCCCTGGGCGACCGCACGGTGATCGTTGACTGTGACGTGCTGTCCGCCGATGCCGGCACTCGCACCGCCTCGATCACCGGCGGCTGCGTCGCCCTCTGGCAGGCCTTCCAGGGTTTGGTGGACGACGGTGAGCTCGTCCGCAACCCGCTACGTCAGTTCGTCGCCGCGGTCAGCGTCGGCATTGTCCAGGGCCATCCATGCCTCGATCTCGATTACGCCGAAGACGTCAGCGCCGAGGTCGACATGAACTTTGCCGCCCTTGAGGACGGCCGCATGGTCGAAGTCCAGGGCACCGCTGAAGGCGTCGCCTTTTCTAGGGTCGAGTTGGACGAGATGCTGGGCCTCGCCCAGGCCGGTACCGAGCAAATCTTTGCCTTGCAGCGCCAGGTCATCGAGGCGGCGCGGTGAAGCTGGTCCTCGCCACGCGCAACCAGGGCAAGCTTCGCGAAATCGACAAGCTATTCCGCAACACGCCCGTACGCCTTGTAAGCCTCACCGACCTCGCCGTGGAAGAACGCCCCGAGGAGAGCAAGATCGAGGTCTTCTCCACCTTCGCCCAGAATGCCATGGCGAAGGCTCGCTACTTCCACGAGCGGACCGGCCTGGCTCTCATGGCCGAAGACTCGGGTATCTGTGTCGACGCCCTGGCCGGTGAGCCCGGCGTCCGCAGCAAGCGCTACGCACCGGAAGAGATGCAGGCAGAGTACGGCGAGGACCGGGCCAACAACCGCCACCTGTTGCGACAGCTCCGTGACGTGCAAGATGATGAGCGCGGCGCTCACTTCTACTGCGCGGTCGCTCTCGTTCTCGACGACGAGTCCCGCGTTTTCGGTGGCCGCGTCGATGGCGTTATCTTGAAAGAGCCACGCGGGGAAGGGGGCTTCGGCTACGATCCTCTCTTCTATCTACCCGACCGCGATGTCACGACGGCCGAGTTGTCGGTTGAAGGGAAGAACGAGATCAGTCACCGGGGGCAGGCCGTGCGCGCCGCCCGCGACTGGCTCGTCGAGTATCTGGGCTCTGAAACACGTGGGTAGGCTGGTGCGGTAGTGAGTGGTGCGGTGGGAGCGCTGTGGGTGGATCGCGCTGACACGACCGCACGACCGCACCACCGAACGACCGCACCAAACAAAGGAGTCATAGAATGGACGAGAAGCTCCCGATCAAGAGCGACCAGCCTCAGGATGACGAGCGGAACTGGAAGGACGTTGCCGCTCGCTGGAAAGAGGTCAGCAAGCAGATGCTCGACCTGGGCGACCGCCTCGGATCCGCCTTTAAGGAGGGCTGGGCCACGGATGAAGTGGCCGAGGAGGAAGAGCGAAGGATGAAGGAGAAGTTGAAGCAGCTTGGCCTGCGGATGGACAAGGCCATCGACAGCATGCGCGAAGAGGCCAAAACTCCTGAGACCAAGGCTGCCGCAAAGGAGACCTGGGGCGCCACCCGCAAGGCTTCCACCGAGCTCATGGGCGAGCTGCAGGAGAGCGTCAGCGAGGGTCTGAAAGAGATCAACAAGCGGGTCGACGATCTCATGCAAAAGCGGAAAGAGAAGAAGGAACAGAAGGAAAAGTAGTAGTAGCGGACTACGACTAGGACTACGATAGGACTACGACCAAAACTAGGACTATGACCTCTGTAGTCATAGTCCTAGTTCAATCCTAGTCGTAGTCTTAGTCCTAGTCACCGAGCAAATCCTTGATCGCCCCCGTGAACTCCCTCACGTTGTTCCAGTTCAACCCCTTCACCACCGACCCGTCCTGATCGATCAGATACCCCAGCGTTGGCGCTGGCCCGTAGCTGCACCAGAGTGGGTTGTTGCGACCCTCCGGCGTCAGTTCGTCAACCAACATCAGCTGGTCGCCTTCCAGCAAGGCCCGGATCTCCGTCGCGAGGCCGACGCGCTCGCCGTACGTCTTCGGCTGGGCGCGCTCGGTATATGCCGCTTCCCACGGGACACCGCCGTATGGGCTGGGATCCGGCTCTAATGGATGCGGCTCGATCACGTAGACATGCACAAAGTGAACGACCTCATCGAAGGTCGTATCCAGATCGTAGAGCCCGGTGGCCAGATCGTTGAGAGCAGGCACGCTGCTCCGGTAAGGCGGTCAAGTATAGGCACCGAACACCAGGTAGACAGGTTTCGTCTCCAGCAGTTCCGACAGTTTGTACTCGACGCCGTCCGGATCCTTCAGCGTGAACTCGATCGCGTCCTCGCCCTCGTCCAGCGCCGCTCGAACGGCCGCCACATGGTTCTGAGGCGTGAACGGCTGCGACGGCCAGTTGTA
>JBDHHX010000394.1:0-3071 GCA_039589155.1 Gemmatimonadota bacterium
CACACTGGGTGGCGTGCGCCTGGTTCGCGGTGCCGTTCATGGAAGGCTTTCCCACCGGCTCGTGGGCGGTGGCAGAGGGGATTCAAAATACAGACCGAGGTTCGCAATACATCCGGGCTTTCTACTGGGTCATCGTAACGATGACGACAGTGGGCTACGGCGACATCACGCCGCACCGAAACGTGGAGTACGTCTTCACGATGCTCGTGATGGTGCTGGGCGCTTCGATGTACGCGTTCATCATCGGTAACATCGCGTCGCTGGTCAGCAACATCGATTCGGCTAAGGCTGCTTTCTGGAACCGTGTGGAAACCGTCAATCAATACTTGAGGAGCCGCCGCATCCCAACAGAAGTAAGCGCTCACGTCAACAACTACTATGACTACGTCTGGGCACGATACCGGGGCATGAGCGAAGGAACGCTGCTCGCCGACCTCCCTGAACCAATACGCCTGGAGGTGCTGTTTCACCTCACCCGGGACCTCATCGACCGTGTGCCACTGTTCAAGGATTGCTCGCCGGCGCTGCGCAATGTTCTACTCATGGCGTTGGAGCCACAGATCTTCGCGCCGGACGTTTACATCGTACGCGAGGGGGAGATCGGCAGCGGAATCTACTTTATCAGCCGAGGGACGGTCGAGATCACATCGCGTGACGGGCAGCAGGCTCACGGCACCCTGGAAGACGGCGAGTATTTCGGCGACCTGTCGTTGTTGCTGGGCGAACGGCGAACCGCGTCAGTCAGGTCGCTCACGTACTGTGACGCCTTCCTGTTGTCTCGGTTAGAGTTCGAACGCATCAAGCGTGAGTATTCTGAGTTTCGCGATATTCTGAAGAAGATATCTTCTGAGAAGACGGATAAGGTCGCAGCACTTGTCCTCGAGGGCATAATCCTTTGATCGCAGGAGCAGCGTGATGGCTTTGTTCTTGTCAGGAACGGGGCGATGCGTACGATAATCATCGGCGATGGACTCACGAACGACGTCCTGAGCCCCGAACACCAGTTCCAGGGCTCGAGGTCGAACGTTGGCCAGCGGGAGGTCGCCCGGCTGATTGGCAGGGGCAAGAGCTTCGGCGACGGCCCCCTGCCGACTTTGATTGCTCGGGCGGCCGAAGCTCGGTCAAAAGGTGCCCCGGTCAGCCTGGTGATCATCAAGAGCGAGGATGACGATGCAACGGGCGGTCTGATCGACACGATCGAGGCGCACATTGGAGCGGCCGCGGTGGTCTCCTCCCCAGAGGAGGTGATTCCGTGGAAGGAACTGCTGAGCGTCATCAGCGAGGAGAGCGGCCTCGATCCGTCGGCAGCAGACGCCCATGCGGATCAGCTGCGGTTCCTGGTGATCGGCTGCCATACGGAGCGGCGTATTCAGGCCGTCGCTACTCTGCTTCGCAACGCGTTTGGGTTCTCCGAGGTCGCGGTCTCTCCGCACCTGGTGGGCAGCGCCACCCAGGAAGCTCACTTCGCCGCTCTGCGGCACAATCTGCCCGCCGCCGACGTGAACGTGTTGCTCGACCTGGAAGAAGCCGCGGAGTACGCCGGACTCGATCCATCCGACTTCTCGCACTTCGGTTGCCGCCCATGCGTCATCGAGCCCGAGGAGGCTCGCGAGGCGTTCGACCCCGCGCAGCGGCGTATCCTGGAACTCATATGCATGCACTGGACCCGGGTGCGGCTCAAGCCGCTGGCCGGCGGCTTCAGCGGCAGCCTGCTGTTCATGGCCGAGGGCTGGAAGGGCGAGGCGCGTACCGAGCCGTTGGTGTTGAAGGTCGACGCCTTCGGCCAGATGCGGCGCGAGCTGGACGGCTACCACCAGGTGAAGGACTTCTTCGGCAAGCACGTGCCGACGTTTGGCTATCCGGTCAGCGCCGGGGACTCCCTCGGGGTCGGCATGGAGCTGGCGGCGATGGAGGGCAAACCGGAGACCCTTCAGGACAGCTTCGAGGAAGCGGAAGACGAGGAAGCGCTGGCTCGGTTTATGGCCCGCCTCGAGAAGTCGCTCTCGTTGTTATCGGAAAAGCTCTACAAGAACACCAGCGAACTTTCCTCGGTTGCACCTTATCGCGCATTCGGGCTGCACGCGGAACAGCAGCTGATCTGGCTGAAGGGAAACGCCGACATAGTCCTCGGCTACCTGGCGGAGGAGGATGTCGGCGACGAGCACGTCGACCCGGAACAGTTGGTGCGTTTAGTGCGGTTGATCGCCGCAAACGAGGATGGACTGGATAGCGAGACTTGCCTGTCGCACGGCGACCTGAACTTCGCCAACGTCATTTGCGACGATGTCGACAATATCTGGTTCATCGATTGGACCCACAGCGGCCCTGCCCCCCTGGAGCTCGACTTCGCGAAGCTCGAGAACGACGTGAAGTTCGTGATGAGCAAGGCATTCGACGTGGATGATCTGCCGCGGCTGAAGAAGTTCGAGGAGTACCTGCTGGCGCAGCGGCTGCCGTCCGATGTCGACGGGCTCCCCGATTCGCTGAAGTTCGCCAAATGGGACCTGCGCTTCCGCAAGATCCTCGGAACGGTGCGCACGATCCGGAAGACGTGTTTCTCGATCAAGGGGAGCGACGATTGGCTGGCCTACCGGATCGCGCTGCTGCGCTACGCTCTCCACACGCTGAGCTTCGATAAACGACGCGACCGCGGCGAGTGCGATCTGCCACAACTCATGCATGCGCTCTATTCGGTCGAAGGCCTCGCCTACAACCTGGTCGCGGATGATTTCCATCTCAAGATCCGCGCAGAACGACCGCGCTCCTATCCGCCCCGGCAGCGCGTCCTGCTCGACGAGTCGCCCTGGCCGTTGGATTGTCCTGAGTACGACCCACCCTATCATGTTGACGCGTCGGTCTTGGAGCAGGACCGGTCCAAGACACCCGCCGGCTGGGCGGACCCCGAGGACATCAGCAGCATTGCGGAAGATCTGGCCGCGCGACCCGCCAAGTATCGCGACGACGCCGGGCGACCCCTCAACCCGCGCGGCCGCACCGGAATCGCCGGTCGCGGAGTGCTGGGTCTCTGGGGGTGCAACCTCTCCGTCGCCGCATGTATGGTGAGGGCAAGC
>JBDHHX010000395.1:0-3046 GCA_039589155.1 Gemmatimonadota bacterium
TCAACGTGGCGCGCCAGAAGCTGGGCTCGATGGCGGGCTCGCTTTGCAGGTGGCGTTCCGCCAGGATGTTGCGCAGCGCGCCGTCGGCATCGGTGTAGACCTCGTAGGTCAGTCGATGCCCACCGAAGCGTGACCAGTCGACGTGCTGCGGCTCGATGCGCCAGCAGCTCTCGCACTTCACACAGTTCTCGAAGTTGACCGCCACCGAGGCGTGCAGCGTGCGATCGACGTTGACCTGGTAGACAGACGCCGGGCAAACGCTCCAGAGCGATGACCTGGTCGGGTCATCCAGCTTTCCGGGCTTCGCCGGCGGGAAGAAGACCTTGATGTGTGACCGCGGCTCGGCGACGTAGCTGATCTCGCTCAGCTTGGCGTCGTGGCTCTTAGCGCTGGCAACGGCTGTGAGGTCGGTGAAGGTGCGCCAGCGCACGGTCCAGCTTCCGTAGAAGCTGGCCTTCAAGTCATCGAGGGTCGGCTTATGCACGGAATAGCGGATGACGTCGCTGAGCTTTTGAAACAGTCGAGTGAGAACGAGCAGCAGACCGCCGATGATACCCGTCGCGATTTCCCACAACGAGAAGCGGCGCGACACGATGCCGACGCAGCGATCGAGCTTCTCGGCCAACGGCACACCGTCGTTGGCGTAGAGCACGTCGGCGGCGTTCGCCAGCGCCGACCTGTAACGTGCGTAAGCCCAGCGCTTGTACCATGGCAGCTGGCCGGGCTCCTCGTCGTTCACCCAATAGCTTCCGGTCAGCTCACCCGCACCTTTTCCGTAGACGAAGGGGATCAGCGCCAACAGGGTGTTGGGGATCGAGAGCAGTGCGGCGAGCGGCGCGTGCTTGGCGATGAGGCGGCCGGTGTGAAGCGCCTTCGAGCCGCCGCTAAGGTCCCTGACCGTCTTAACCCAGCGGCCCTTCATCGTCTCGCCGATCATGCGGACGCCCTCCCACCATTGGCGGAAGAAGCCGAGACGCTGATGGGTCATGACGTAGAGGCCGCCGTTCACCAGGTCGACCTGGCGGCCGAAGAGCGCGTCGCTGTGCTCGATGAAGCCAGGCCAGTCACGCAGGTACTCTACGTCCTTATAATAGTTCGTATCTTTGAGCGGCTCGACGTAGAGCTCCTCCAGCCGCTCGCGCTTCGGGTCGTCGCCGTCGGCGCGCAGCCTGAGAACGGCGTCGGCGAAGATGCGGCCCATGGCGGTGGCCGGGCCGGTGAAGTTGGGGTAGGGGAAATCGACTCCGATACCGGTGGCTGCACCGCCGATCGCGACGCCATGATCGACCAGCTGCGGCAACTCGGTGATGCCGCCGCTACGGATGATCTTAGCGCCGTACGATGTCGACTCGCCGCCCTCGATGAGCCGGGCGATGGGCGGCAGCCCCTTATACCATTCCATCAACGCGTTGTAGTCGCCGCGATAGGTCGCCAGGTTGTCCAGCGGCATCACCAGCCCGATGGAGATGCTGTTCCTGTTCGTGTAGATGAGCCCCGCCATGTTGAGCTTGACCGGCCTCCCATCGACCGCGCCGTTCCGCAGCAGGATCTCGTAGCAGCAGGCCTCGCCCGCACCGACGCCGAAGCGCTCCTCGATGAGCTGCGGTTCGAGCTGGATGACTTCCTTTACGCCCTGCATGAACGCCGGCTGGCCGTTCTTCTTCGAGCGGACGGCGTCGCGCTCGAAGCCCTCCATCGTGACCAGGTGCGAAGCGTCGCCCTCGGCCAGGAAGACGATGCCGCCGTAGAGCGGGCCGCGGTCGGTGTGGACGCCGATCACCTTGTCGCGGCGGCGGATGAGCCCGTCGACGGTGGTCTCGTTCAGGATCGTGACGCCACGGGCCCGGGCCACCTCGGCCAGGTAGCGGTCGTAGACCGGGCGCAGGACCGTGTAGCAGTGGCGGAAGGTCTCGGGATTGTGGTACTCGACGCCGGCCATCGTCAGGCCGTTCGTGGACAGGAACCCACGCTTCACCACGCGCCGCTCGTAGGGGGCGGCCTCCAGCGCCTCGGCGCCCAGAACCGCCGGATCTGCAAGGTTCTCGGCGAAATAGACGGCGCCGGACCAGTTCTCGGCGCCGGGGTAGACGCCAGCCTCGACGGCAAGGATATCGAGGCCCTCCCCGGCGAGGCGCAGGGCGGCGGTGATTCCGGCGGGGCCGCCTCCGACGATGATGACATCCCACATCTTGGCCGTCATATGAGGTCGCTACGTAGAAGAGCAGTTGGCGAATTGATGGTTGGGTTGCGCTTCACCACCTGCTCCCAATCTGTATGAATCGCCGGGCCGGGGCTAGGTTGCCAGTACAGCGGTAGACGAGTAGACAAGTGGACGAGTAGACGAGACGGCCGACATCTCGTCTACTCGTCTACTGGTCCACTGGTCTACTAGTTTAGTTAGCGGGGACGCGGCGGACCGGGTCGGGGGTGAGGTCGTGCTCTTCCGCCAGAGCCCGGGCCGAGTCGGCCAGACCGTTGTGCGACTCGACGATAACCGTGCAGGCGTCCCAGTGGGCCTGCAGCGTTTCGCCGGCGGCCTCCCGGGAGGGAATCCCCTCGTTATAGGTATTGAAGGCGTCCAGGTAGACCTCGTAGCTGTCGGCGGGCACGCCCCGGGGATCGAGCCCTTCGTAGCGGTCGATCAGGCTGCGCAGCGAGTCGAACCGGGCATCGCTGGCCTGCAGCAAGCTCTCTTCGCGCTCGAGCACGGCCCGGCACGAATCGGCGGCGGCGCGCCGCTCGATCAGCTCCTGCCGCATGATGCGGAGCCGCTGCTCCGGCGGTACGGGCCGGATCAGGTCGACGATCACGACCAGCGCCAGCATGGCGCCGGCGATGGTGAACGAGATCTTTAGCGGGCGTGAGAGGGTTAGCATGGGGGTGTATTTGGGTTAGACTGGGTGGGATGCGCAAGGTGGTGCGGTGGTGCGGTGGTGTGGTGGTGTGGTGGTGCGGTGGTGTGGTGGTGCGGTGGTAGGTGGTAGGTGGATTGGGGCGAGGATGGTTGATCGTAGAGAAAACCTGCTTAGGCTCAGTCGACAGGTAA
>JBDHHX010000396.1:0-3030 GCA_039589155.1 Gemmatimonadota bacterium
CGTAATACTGGGGGTCGACGATGATGTAGTCGCTCATCTTCTCCCAGTGCTCGCCGCGGTCGGGCGAGCGGAAGAAGCCGCTCTTATCATCGGCGGCAGCGACGAGGGCGTAGACCACATCGGGGTGCTGCGGCGACACGGCGATGGCGATGCGGCCGAGGTCGACGCGGGGGATTCCACTGTCGAGCTTCTCCCATGTCGCGCCCGCGTCGATCGACTTGTAGATCGCCGACTCGGGTCCGCCTGCCACCAACACGCCCACATGACGGCGCCGCTGGTAAGACACCGCGTAGATGACGTCGGGGTTCCGCGGATCGAAAACGGCGTCGGCGACGCCGGTGTTCTCGCTGATCTCCAACACACGCGACCAGGTCGCGCCGCCGTCGGTCGTCTTGTAGAGCCCGCGGTCGCCGCCGGGCGCCCAGAGCGGACCCTGGGCCGCGACGTAAACGACGTCGGAATCCCGGGGATCGACGATGATCTTGCCGATGTGCTCAGAGTTCTGGAGCCCCACATTCGTCCAGCTGCGCCCCGCGTCGAGGCTCTTGTAGACGCCGTCGCCGTAGCCAGCGCTGCGCTGGCTGGCGTTCTCGCCGGTGCCCAGCCAGAGCACGCTCGAGTTGTTGGGGTCGATGGTGATACAGCACATCGAATAGGATCCGTAGCCATCAAAGATCGGCTCCCAGGTCGTCCCGGCGTTCACCGTCTTCCAGACGTTCCCGGAAGAGACGGCGACGTACCAGGTGCTGAGGTCGTTCGGGTCCTTGGCGATGTCGCCGATGCGACCCGACATGACGGCCGGCCCGATGTTCCTGAGACCCAGGCCGCGGAAAGCCGCAACATCCTGAGCCAGGCCAGGGGACGGGCTCGGTACGAGCAGGATCACGAGCGCTAGTACAAGACGCCTCATCTTGATTCCCTCCAACATGCCTTAGAAGAAGATGACGTAGAGCGCGACGGTCGCGACGACGACGCCCAGGCAGAGCGCATCGAACAGGTAATCGCGCTCGGCCACGGCAACGGCCGCCGCTTCGCGCGTCGCCACATCGAACGCCGCCGCTTTCTCCGGCTCTCGACTGATTTTGGAAATCACGACTAGCAACGCGATGAGCGTGAGCCCGGCGACCCACATCTGGTCGAGGAACGCCAACCCGGGAGTGAGCAGTTTCACTACGATTGTCACGGGTAGCGTAAGCCCCATGGTCCAGGCCGCGGCCCGCGCCGTGGCGCCTTTCCAGAACAGACCGCCCAGGAAGACGACAGCCACGCCCGGTGTGATCAGACCCCAGAATTCCTGGATATAGCTGAACACACGTTCAAAGCTGATCAGGAAGGGAGCCCAGGCGGCGGCGCAGATCAAGGCAACAACCGTGCTTATTCGTCCCACCGTGATCAGGTGATGCTGCGAGACATCCTTGCGCAGGTGTCTATTGTAGATGTCGACCGTGAAAATCGTCGCCGACGAGTTGAGCATCGAGTCGAGGCTCGACATGATCGCCGCCATCAACGCTGCGAACATGAGACCCGTGAGACCGGTGGGCAGCAAGCGCTCGATCAATAACGGGTACGCCATGTCGGAGCGCGTCAGCTCGTCCTTGTACATGATCGCGGCGATGATGCCGGGGATCACGATAATGAACGGGATGACCAGCTTGATGTAGGCGGCGAACACGGTGCCGTAGAGACCGTGCTTCACATCCCGCGCCGCCAGCGTCCGCTGGGTGATGAACTGGTTGGCTCCCCAATAGAACAGGTTGGCGATCCACAGGCCGCCGAAGAAGATGGCAAACCAGGGCAGCTCAGGATGGTTGAGCGGCAGCACCGTGTGGAACCTGTCGCCCGCCTCCGCCATCACGACGTCCCAGCCGCCCACGGCTTTCAGACCGATCACCGTGATGATCGCGCCACCGGCCAGCAGCATGATCCCCTGGATGACGTCCGACCAAACCACTGCCTTCAAGCCACCGTACGCGGTGTAGGCCCCGGCGAAGACGGCGAGTATCACAATCCCCCAGCCCAGCGGCAGGTCGAAAATGGTCTGCAGTGCGAGACCGCCTGAGTACAGCACCGTCGCCATGGCGACGAAGACGTATGCGAGGATCATGTAGAAGGCGAGGAAGCTGCGGGACCTGACGTCGAACCGCTTCTCCAAATACTCGGGCATCGTCGTGATGCCGAGCTTCAAATACTTGGGTAGGAAATAGCGAGCCACGATGACCAGCGTGATCGCCGCCATCCACTCGTACGACGCGATGGCCAGCCCGAAGTCCACCGCGGAGCCCGCCATCCCGACGAAGTGTTCGGTCGAGATGTTGCTGGCGATGAGGCTGATGCCGATCACCCACCATGGCAGGTTGCGGCCCGCCAGGAAGTAGTCGGCGGCTACCTTCTCGCGGCGACCGGCGATGACGGCGACGGCCGCGACCACCAGGAAATAGGCAACGAACGCGAAGGTATCGAGCGCGGTAAAGCCCACGGGCGAACCTCCCGGTCGGGGTATTTGTGGTCGGGGTGTCTATGCGTCAGGTGAAGCGCTGCACGTTGCGCTTTGGCGGCGCGCAGGTCAAGAGGACGGGTTGGGACGACGGGTCGCTACACCTGGGTCAGCCTAGGGTGTGATGTCGAAGGATGCGCTGGTCGCGCTGGTCAATGCAGCAGCCGTCGCCAGCAGAGAGTAGCCTGCCGCGGAGGCGTTGATCTGCAGATCCGAGAAGGTGGCAATACCGTTGACCGTCGTAAGAGTCAGCGTGCCGCTCAGGCTGGCGGGGATAGTGGCGATCGCTTCCCCGTCATCGCCGTCTCCCATCACCACGGTTTGCGTCAGCCCGGCCGTAGCCTTGTCCACCTGCCACAGAGTCTCCGGGTTGTCCGCGCCGTCCCCGGTAACGCAATACAGCGTGCCGTCGTCGAGAAACGCGAGCCCGGCCACGCCGTTCTCAGACAGTGTGCCGATGTTGATCGCGATAAGTGTGCCGACATCCAGCGATACCAGGTTGCGGATCTTGCGGTTTCCGTTGCTGAGCAACTGGA
>JBDHHX010000397.1:0-3028 GCA_039589155.1 Gemmatimonadota bacterium
ACCCCAAATCGGCTCGTTCGAGTGGAACTACGTCGTGGATCGTGAGACATGGATCTACGCGTTGGCGCTGCGCGACGACGTGGAGCATCCGTTCCCGCCGCGCAGTGACGAAGTGACTGTCGATGGCGAGGAGAACGGCGAGGAGAACGGCGATGACGAGGGCGATGATGGTGAAGGTCCCATAGTCATTGACTTCGATGGACTGGCCCAGCGCGTGGCTCGTGTCCCGGTAGGGCAAGGCAACTACGGCGGCCTCGGCGCGGTGTCTGGCAAGATACTGTACGTGGAAGGTACGCCGTTCTTCTATGGCGGCTCGAGCGGTCAACAGCCTTCGATCAAGATCTTTGATATGGAGGAGCGTGAAGAGTCGGACGTCCTAGAAGGCACAGGAAACTACAGCCTGTCGGCTGACGGCAAGAAGATGATGGTGTTCCAGGGCGGTGGCCTGAGCCTCTACGATGTGAAGGCCAGCGCTTCTGGCTCGAGCAAGAGCATCTCGACTTCGGGCATGTACGTTGAGTGGGTCCCGGCGGTGGAATGGGAGGCGGTCTTCGACGAGGTGTGGCGTCGCTTCCGTGACTGGTTCTATGTGGAGAACATGCACGGTTACGACTGGGAAGCGCTGCGCGAGCAGTACCGGCCGCAACTGCAGTGGGTGGCTCACCGGTCAGATCTCAATTACGTGCTGAGTGAGATGGTCGCCGAGCTGGCCGTCGGTCACGCTTACATCCAGGGCGGCGAGTGGCACACGCCGGACCGGCCACGTGTGGCACTGCTTGGTGCCAAGTTCGAGCTCGATGAGCGATCGGGCCGCTACCGTATCTCCACGATCTTCGACGGCGACAACCAGGAAGACCGGTATCGCTCGCCGTTAACAGAGATCGGCGTTGACGTGTCGGTAGGTGACTACATCCTCGCCGTTAACGGTGAGAATCTGCAGGCGCCCGAGAACCCCTACCGGATGCTTCAGGGTAAGGGCGGGCAAGCGTTGACTTTGACGGTGAACAGCAGTCCGAGTATGCAGGGTGCTCGCGAGGTCATGGTGAATGCGCTCGGAAGCGAGAACTCGCTCAAGTACTACAACTGGGTCGAGAGCAAGCGGAGATATGTCAACGAGCGAACGGACGGCCGCATTGGATACATGCACATACCCGACATGGGCAGTGATGGCATCCGCGAATTCATCAAGTGGTACTACCCGCAAATACGCAAAGAGGGAATGGTCATAGACGTTCGTGGGAATGGCGGCGGCAACGTTTCGCAGATGCTGATCCGCCGGCTCATGATCCCATTGCTTGGCATGGGCTTCTCGCGTACGTCCGATGTCCCGGGTACATACCCCAATACGGTCTTCCTTGGCCACCTGGTCTGCCTGATGAACGAGACATCTGCGTCTGATGGCGACATCTTCCCGTGGGCGTTCCAGCGGGCAGGATTGGGTCCCGTGATCGGCAAGCGGTCGTGGGGCGGTGTGGTCGGGATCAGCGGGCGCGGCCCGTTGATTGACGGTGCCACGGTGTTTGTTCCGGAGTTCTCGAACAATGATGCCGACGGTTCGTATTCCGTCGAGGGCTACGGCGTCGACCCTGACATCGAGGTGGAAAACACGCCCGCATCGATCATCGCGGGCGAGGACACCCAGCTTGACGTGGGCATCAGAGAAGTGCTGGACGCGATACAAAGGGATCCGCGGCGGCTGCCGGAACGGCCCGCCGATCCCGTGAAGACGAAGCAGTAACACGTCACCGAGTAGAGAAGGCCGCGCGGGGCAATCTGCTCGCCCCGCGCGGCTCTTTTCATCGGCGGCGTTTCCGACCGTAGGCGCCCCTCCTATCTTGTCTCCACCTGGCAAGCAACAGATCGAGGAGGGACTCATGAAGCGTATCGCTACCATAGGGTGGATAGCGTTGGCCTTTGCGGTGGCCGCGCCCGCGTGGAGTCAGACGACGCATCCATTTAACGTGTACGACCTGATCCGCATGGATCGGATTGGCGATCCGCAAGTGTCGCCTGACGGAAGACAGGTCGCATTCGTCTTGAGTTCGCTGGACGAAGAGGCGAACCGGCGGCGCTCAGACGTGTGGCTGGTCGGCACGGACGGCGCGGGCATGCGCCGGCTAACGCAGCACGAAGCCAGCGACTTTAGTCCGCGTTGGTCCGCGGACGGCCGCTCGGTCTACTTCGTTTCGACGCGGTCCGGGAGTTCGCAAGTTTGGAGCGTGGGACTCGCTGGCGAAGAACCACAGCAGATCACCAACCGACCGCTGGGTGTGGGAAACTTGGTGGTCTCTCCCGACGGCTCACACATCGCGTTCACACACGAAGTCTTCCCGGACTGCCCGGACATCGCCTGCACGACCTCGCGGATCGAGATGCAGGGGGATCGGCAGTCGAGCGGCGTGCTTTACGACAAGGTGTTCGTGCGTCATTGGGACACGTGGAAGGATGGGCGTCGATCTCACGTTTTTGTGATGCCGGTTTCCGGTGGCGAAGCACGCGACGTCATGAAGGGAATGGACGCCGACTCGCCGTCAAAGCCATTCGGCGGCGCGGAAGAGATCGTGTTCACGCCGGACGGCCGCGCGATCGTCTTCACCGCCCGGGTCGCTGGCAAAGAAGAGCCGTGGTCGACGGACTTCGATCTCTATGTTGTGCCGATCGATGGATCCGGGGCCCCGTCACTCATCACGATAGACAACAGGGCGTGGGATACGGGTCCTGTCTTTTCGCCCGACGGAAAGACGCTGGCTTACCTGGCGATGGCGCGCCCGGGCTACGAATCGGATCGCTTCCGGATCGTGCTCAAGCCGTGGCCCGACGGTGAGCCGCGTGTGCTCACCGAGGATTGGGATCGCTCGGCCGGTTCGATCAGCTGGTCGCCAGATGGTCGTACGATCCTCGCCACGGCACAAAACCTCGGAAATGTTTCGCTGTTTGCCATCGATGCACGGGACGGCCAGGTGCGCACGCTGATTAGCGAGGGGCACGTGCGATCGCCTGCCTATGCCCGTGACCGCATCGTGTTCGG
>JBDHHX010000398.1:0-3020 GCA_039589155.1 Gemmatimonadota bacterium
GTCGCAGTCCCTGTTCCCAGGCCTTTACTGTAGAATCACTCACGTTGAGCAGTCGTGCAAAGACAGCTTGAGATAGCGCCAACCCATCTCTGATACTGCGAATGCGTCCCGCGTCGTAGTCAGGTGGAGGTACAACTGCAGCGTCCGCGGCCGTTACGACCATTCGGTGGATCTTGGCAGGTCTTGCCCTGCCTTTCTTGATCGCCACCGCCTCGTCCAGCGCAGCGGCAATCAGTCTTCCGTATTCCGTTGTCTTTGTCTTTCTGGCCACGATAACATCACTCTTTGAGTCGGTCGACGAGCGCCTTGAGCATCATTCGAACTGGAGCCACGAAGCGTCGACCATTCGGGCTATATCCTACTCAGTAATATACTACTCAGTATTATATTTGTCAAATCGGTGACTGCAGGAGGGTGCCCAGCTCTCGCAACCTGGACGAGCCGCCGCTCTCGGACTCGATGTCCCGTATGTGGTGCTCGAGCGACGCGAGCCAGGGCGCATCGAGGCCATCAGGTAAGTCGTTCGCGATGCGGCTCAGTGCTCGCTCGCCGGCGACGGTAAAGCGACGCGCCAGGCGCGCGAGCAGGCGATCGACAGCCGCTCGTTCCTCTCGCGACAGCCGTTGAGAGTTGGACCGGCGGGCGCGGCCGAGCCAGGCGGCGATGCGACACTGGGGCAGGCCGGGTGTAAGCGCGTCGCCCGCGATGCGGGCGAGTTCAAGGCGAGTAAGTACTTCGCGGGCGTAGCGAGCGAAGCTGCGGCGGGCGACTTCGATTGTGTTCTTCGACGCTTCATAGGGTTTCATCTGACCGGCCTCGCGGAACGTCGCGATGACATCCGCCTGGTGCTCGACAACACAGCCGGTCTCCAAGTCGCATGACATCCAGAGGCCGCGGCTGTGACCATCGCAGTCGACCCTCCAGTAGGCGACGGCCCGCGGTGCGGTCACATCCGGATCGGCGATACTGGAGACAGCGATATGAGGCGGGTCGTCCGAGTCTGACTCTCTCGATAGCTCGACGAAGTCGATGTACGCGCGCTCTTCGGGGTCGAGGGGGCCCTCGATGTCTTCCTCTACGCGATTGTATCCGTCGGGTCCCCGCGCCAGGATTCTGATTCGTTCCGTGGCCCACTCGGCGTCTGCCGGCGTTGCCAGCACTTGCTGATCGAGTCCGAGCGCCTTCTCGATGGTCGAGACCTTGGTGTGCAGACGCGCCATGAGGCCGAGCAAGCGATCGAGATGGCGGGCGGGGAGAAAATGATGGAGCTGGACGACATCGTGAACGGCACCCAGACGATCGATACGCCCGATCCGCTGCATGAGCCGAACCGGGTTCCACGGCAAGTCGTAGCTCACGACGGTTGAAGCGTCCTGCAGGTTGAGACCCTCGCTCAACACATCAGTAGCGATGAGGGTATCGACGCGCTCGCGAGCCGGGGGCGGAGGCAGACCGTTGCTGCGCGGTGCGAATCGCTCGATCACTTCGCTTCGGCTGGCGCGGTCGAGGCCGAGGCGTGCGCTCTCGCTATCGATCTGTGCGACGAACGGCCGGTTGCGTAGTCGGTGGTAGATGTAGCGCGCCGTGTCCTTGAACTCCGTGAAGATTAGGACCTTCTGCCCGTGCAGCGGCCCATCGAGCAGTTCGATCAGTTGCTTCAGCTTGCGATCGTCTTCGGGCCCGATGGCTACGAGTGCGGAGTGGATGCGAGAGAGGATCGCCGTGTCGTTCTCCAGGCCAGCGCGGAACTCATCGACGCGATCCGGCTCGATCGATGGAGCAGGAAGCATGAGCTCGAAGAAGGCGAGCTGGCTGCCGGGGTCGTCAGCCGGCCCGCGAAAGCTGGCGCGGTAGTCGGGTCGGGTGAGCACGCGACCGGCGTCGATGGCGCGGAGCGCCGTGTTGCACCAGGCGAGTTGTTGCACAACGGTGGATCGAAAAGCCTCGGCGCTGGACTCGAGGCGCTTGAGAAGGATGATCTTGAGCAGTTCGCCCGGGCAGGCGAGCGAATCGCCAGCATCGTCGGGGTCGGCCACCGGGTTGATTGCAGGGAAGGTGAGAGCCTCCAGCCATTCCTCCAGCCCGGCGAACAGCTCGCCGTAGGTACCGGCCAGATCGTACTCGACGGCGACCGGCGGCCGCCGCTCGGGGAACCGCAACTCGACTTCGCCGCCGTTCAGCGGATCGCGCACGCTTATGCGGCCGTAGTAGCGGCGCAGAAACTGGCGCGTCCGACGCAGGACACAAGCCGAGATGATGGGCCGGATGTCGCCGTCACCTTCGGCCGCGCTGCGGAACGTCTGGCGGTAGTCGGAGATACCGAGGTGGCGGAAGGCGCCGGGCGCGGCGAACAGGTCGATGAGATGCTGAAGGTCGAGCAGCGTGTTGTTGATGGGCGTGGCAGTGAGAAGCGCGACGCTGGAGTGACGGACCAGATCGCTGAGTGCGCGGTACCGCCGGGTCAGCGGGTTGCGGAAGTTGTGGGCCTCATCGATAAGTACGAGGTCGGCGCCGCGGTGACGCGCGACATCGAAGTTGTTTCTTCCCAATGACTCCATCGACAGCAATGTGACGGCGCCGTCTTCTTTGACCCAGAGATCCAGGTTGTCCGAGGTTGCGGCCGCCGCCGGCTGCGAAGATGGCGTGCCGCCGCAAAGGTAGGCGAGCTCGCGCTCCCACTGGTCGCGAAGAGCAGCGGGCACGACGACCACGACGCGCCCTCCGTCATCGAGCGTGCGCTGAACAAGGCGCAACCCGATGTAGGTCTTTCCCAGGCCCACGGCATCGGCGACGATCACGCCGCCGTAGCGGGCCATGATATCGCAGGCGCGCTCGTAGGCGCGGGCTTGATGCGCTGCCAACGTCAGACGGACACCCTTGCTGTCATCGGCGCTGCTCTGGTGGCCGTCGAAATGGGCTGAGAGGACTCTTCGGTAGAGTTCCGTCGGCGCAACGCTCTCGGGATCAGGTAACTTGTCGCTGCTCGGATCCGCTGAAAGCATTACGGGTCGTGCGGGCTG
>JBDHHX010000399.1:0-2997 GCA_039589155.1 Gemmatimonadota bacterium
AGCTGGCGGGCCGCCGCGTCGCTGAGCTGGGCAGCTTCCGGGCCAGCGGAGCGCGGGTAAGAGCCATTTCTGCCGCCGCGCTGGCGGTCGTCACCCTGCTGGCTTCCGCCAGCGTGTGGCTTCTCGCCCGTGACTCTGCTTCACGCGCCTGGGCAGAGGTTCTGCATCCGGTCCGCCACCTCTCGTCGCCGCCGCTTCCACCGCTGCGCATCGCCGCCACAGAAGATCGGATTCGACGCGGCCGCGATCTGCCGGTGATCGTCTCCGCGCCGCAGCGCGACTCGGTGCTGCTCGCCTGGCAGCCTCGCGGCCAGGTGGCGAACCGACGCTGGCATGCGGTGATGGGCGGTCGTGCCGCCGCCGTCGTGCCACACCTGGACTCGCCCACACGCGTTTGGGCGACGGCCGCCGACGGCGCCTCCAGCGATACGCTGCATATCACGCCGTTCGATCCGCTGTTGCTCCTCGACGTCAGGGTCGACCTCCGCTTCCCACTGCACACGGGACGCGAGCGTGAAGTAATGTCGACCCCGCTACCGGCCATGTCCGTGCCGCAAGGGACGTGGGCGACGGTGACCGCGACGACGACGCGACCCGTAGAGTCGGCGACGCTTAGATCGGCGGCCGGCGCTTCCATCTCGTTCGAGGTCACGGACGAGCGCCGGTTCCGAAGGGGCTTTACTGTGCGGCCGGGCAGCTGGGGCTGGTCGATCACTGGTATGGGCGGCCAGGCTCTCGAGGGCGAACCGGACTCGCTCTATTTTCAGACGGTTCCCGACAGCGTACCCGCGGTGAACGTCGTCTACCCCGGTGTCGATACTCTGCTCAGCACAACGATGACTCAACCGCTGGTCATCGACGTGCGCGACGACTACGGGCTCTCTCGCGTCGAAGTCGTGAGCTGGCGAGTCTCGGTGTGGGGAGAGCGGTGGCCCGATCAGATCGACCCGGTCGAGATCGCTGGCGACGCGCCGCGCGCTAGCCTGCCGACTTTGCTCGATGCACGGGGGCGCGGCTTCCTACCCGGCGACACGCTTCGCTACTTCGTCCGTGCGTTTGACAATGCGCCCGAGCCGCAGGAAGGTCGCAGCCGCGAGTTTGTGCTCCGACTTCCGACCCTGGACGAAGTCCGAGAGAGGGCCATTGCCGAGACAAGGGACCTGGTCGAGGGCACCGAAGACCTCGCCGAGCGCGCACGTCGCCAGGAAGAGGCGTTGCAGGCATTGGAGCGTGCGACCCGCACCCAGCCACCGCCAGGGCGACAGCTGCAGGCCCGCGACCCCAGCGGCGTCGAGTTCCGCGAGACCGAGGCTGCACGCCAGGCCCTGGAAGAGGCGGCCCAGCTGCTCGACCAATCGCAGCAGATCCAGGAGCAGCTGCGCCAGGTGCAGGAGGCGGTGCAAGCCTCGGGCTTGAACGACACCACCGTGCTCGAGCGCTTGCGCGAGATCGAGGCGCTCTATGAACGCATTCTCACGCCCCAGCTCAGGGAGCAGATCGAACAGCTACGCGAGGCGCTGTCTGATCTCGATGAGCAACGAATCCGGGAGGCCATCCAGGAGCTCGCGGAAGGTAGCGCCGACTACCGCGAGCGCGTCGAGCAAACCCTCGAGCTACTGAAGCGGGCCGCCCTGGAGCAGGAGTTCGGTACCCTCGAGACACAAGCGGAAGAGCTGGCCGAACAACACGAACAGTTCTCTCAGCAGGTGTCCGACTTGGAGCCGGGCGCCGACTCCGCGCGCGCCGGGCTCGAGCGTCAGGCCGAGGACCTCTCCGGTCGGGCCGAGCAGCTATCGGAGCGAACCGAGGATCTGGCCGACGAGCTGTCTGAGGCCGGCGAGAGCGATGCGTCCGATAAGGCCGCCGAAGCTCAGAGATCCTCGAGCGGCGCCTCACGTTCCGACCAGCAGGTCGCCAACTCGCTTCAGAGCCAACAGCGGCAGGCCGGTCAATCGGCCCAGCGCGCGGCGTCACAGATGCAGCAGGCTGCAAATTCGCTTCGCGAGGGACGCGAACAGATGCAGCAGAGCTGGCGTCGCGAAGTGACGGAGGCGCTGGAGCGGACGCAAACGGAGGCGCTGGAGTTGGCGCGACGACAGGACCAGCTGACGGAACAGATGCGATCCAGCGACGCCAACGAACGAGCCGAGGCTCGTTCGGAGCAGGCGGCGCTCAAGCGTGGCGCCGATCAGATGCAGCAGGAATTGGCCCAAGCCACCAACAAGTCGCTGCTCCTCGACCGAAGCATCATGGAGGGCATGGGCAACATCTCCGAGATGATGTCGGAGATGCTCAGCCAGATGAGCGACGGCACGCGGCAGTCGCGCGGCGATCCCCAGCTCAGCGGACAGATCACCGAGTCGCTCAACGATCTCGCTTACCAGGCCATGAAGGCCGGCGACAGCGCCGGCTCTGCCCAGTCGGGAACGGGCCTCCAGGAAGCGTTGCAGCAACTCGCACAGCTCGCCGAACAGCAGGGCGATCTCAACGCGCAGGCCGGCGGCATCAGCCCTGGTGATGCCGCCCAGGCCATTCTCCAGCAGTTGCAGCAGCTGGCTGGCCGGCAGCGCGCCATCAGCGAAGAGCTCCAGAACCTGAGCCAGGAGTTGGGACCGCGCGGCCAGGTGCTCGGCCGTATCGACGAGCTTGGCAGGGAAGCCGAGGATCTGGCCGACGAGCTGCAGCGCGGCCGCATCGACCAGGAGATCATCGAGCGGCAGAACCAGCTGTTCAACAGGCTACTGGATGCAGGTCGCACGCTGGAACAAGACGAGTTCGAGAGGGAGCGCCGCGCCGAGCGGCCGGGGAGCGTCGAGATCGTACGGCCCGGCGAGCTGTCGCCCGATCTGCTCGAGGGGCCCCTGTACCCGCTGCCCGACGCCGAGACGCTGAATCGCTATCCACCGGCGCTCCGCCGGCTGATCCTCGAGTACTTCGACCGCTTGAACCGCGGGGACGGCTCCGGTGGCCAGTAGACTCCTCATCCTCATCCTCATC
>JBDHHX010000400.1:0-2985 GCA_039589155.1 Gemmatimonadota bacterium
CTCGCCGAAGACGTGTCCGGCGTTCAAGGCCGCGATGTTTGCCTCGGCGATCTCCGGGTTCTTGGCGAACTTGTTCTTCAGCCACTCGACGGTGGCTGAGCGGGAGCGGCCGTACATCCAGAGCGCCAGGCCAAGCGCCCACAGGTTGCGCGAGCGCCGCGCCTCTTTCGACGTAACGCCATGCTCTTTGACCGCCTCTTCGGTCAGCCGGGTGATGTCGAGCTTCGGCAGCTGGTAGGGCGACAGCGTGTCGTCCTCCAGCGGGTTCACCTCGTAGTGCGCCTTCTTCAGGTTACGGTCCGTGAACGCGCTCTCGTCGGCGATCACCATGCCGCCGAGCCGCAGATCGCCCAGGTTCACCTTGAGCGCCGCCGGGTTGAACGCGACCAGCACGTCGAGCTCGTCGCCCGACGTCCTGATGTCGATGGAGCCGAAGTGGACCTGGAAGGCGGAAACGCCGTAAGTGGTGCCGGCGGGGGCGCGGATCTCGGCTGGGTAATCGGGGAAGGTGGCGACGTCAGCGCCGGCGATGGCGCTCTCCATGGCGAACTGGGTGCCGGTCAGCTGGATGCCGTCGCCGGAGTCGCCGGCGAAGCGGATGACGGTGGATTCGCGAAGCTCGCGCATCCGTACCCCGCTCCGTGCGGCGATGGAACTCTCGCCGCTATTGTCTGTGCTCATGGGGCTGCTCGCATACCTGCTATGTGATAGTGATTCCGTCGCTCCTATTCTATAAGGAGCGCGCCGGTACGCCAGTGCGTAGTCCAGTACGTCAGTTGGCCATCCCGGCGGTCAGCTCGAAGAAGCGCGCGATCTCGTCCTCGATGTTGTATACGTTGGGCGAGATCCGCACCGTATTCAGGCCCTGTGTGTTGAACGGGCGGAAGACGTAGCCGTGTTCCCCGTACATGTAGGCGAAGAGAACCTGGTCGCCCGGGCCTAGCGCCAGGCCGCCGGCCAGCGTGTTGAACCCCTCCGTCGTGTTGTGCGTGAACGCCAGCTCCACGGCATCGCAACCCAGCAGGTCAGCCGCCTTCCGCCGCACCAGCTCACGAGGCTCCTCCCAGGCGCCGCCCCACATGTAGAGCCAGGGGTTCGTCTCGCAGAGATCGAGGTAGGCGGAGCGCGCATCCTGGACGACGCGCGGGATGGTGCCGATCGACCCGTGGTTGAAGTAGGTGACGCCGGGGTCCAGCAGGTAGCGATCGCGGAGCAGCATCGCTGATCCTCGCTCTCCAGGCAGATCACTCATCGTGTCCGCCAGCGCTCGCTCGGCGCTAACCAGGCCCGAGATCCCGGCGACGCCAGCGATGGCGGCCGCCTGCTTCAGAAAGGCGCGACGGTGCGTCATGAGGTCACCCATCAGGTCGCGGTTTGACAGCGGTTGGAGCGACGTGCAACGTACGGCGCGAAACCCAGCGCATCAAACCCGTTCACGAAGTGAGAAATCGGATCCGGCGTTGATGACACGCTTCGCGGGGCCAACCTATTTCCTTCGGCACTGGCAGCCGCTGCTGGTAGCGGTCGTGACGCTACTGGTCTGCAGCAGATACGGCATAACGCTGCAGCCGCTGTTTGGCGATCGGGCTTATATGCTGTACATGGCACAGACGGTAGCGCGCGGTGAAGCCGTCTACAGGACGACGTCGTTCGGTTATCCGCCGCTGGGTCCGATGATATCGGCCATCGGAATGGCCGCAGGGAGTTCGTTCGGCGTGCCGACATACATGATGGCGCGCCTCGGTGGGGTAGCCGTGTTCACGCTCGCCGCAGTTGGGCTCTATCTGGTGACGCGCAGGGCCTTCCGCAGTCAGTTGGCCGGACTAACCGGTGGGCTAACGCTGGCCGCCTTCGGCTACCTGGGGCGTCTTTCGGTCACGAACATGGAACCGAAAGCGCTCACCATGCTTTTCGCCGTCGGCACGGCGCTCGCCGTGCAGAAGCGACGATGGATGCTGGCCGGGCTGAGCGCCGCGGCGGCGGCCTGGTGCTGGCAGCCCGCCGTCCTGGTGCCGGCGGCAGCGGCGACGGTGGCGCTGGCGGCGAACCGGGCGTTGCGAGGCCATGCGCTCAGGCGTTTAGCGGTGGGCCTGGCGCTGGGGAGCCTTCCGGGTCTTGGCTACGTGACGGTCACCGGCAGTTGGCCCGACTTCGTGCGCCAGAGCATCCTGTTGAAAGCGGTCAATCGGCTGCCGATCGCCGGCGACCTCGATACGACGCTCTACAACCTGGCGCGCGCCGTCTATTTCGATTACCGGACCGAGCTTCTCTTCCTCGCCCTCGGCCTGGCCGGGTTTATCCTGTTCAGCGCCCGCTCCCTGGGTCGAAAGCTCCAACGGCGCCCGTCACGCTGGTTGCACCCGGCTCTCGGTGGATTCCCGTTGATGACGCTGGTGTTAGCCAGCTACACGCTAATCGACATGCAGGGACCTCCGGATCTCGTTCCGGTTCTGCCCTCGGTCGCCTTCTTCATGACATGGTTGATGTTCATGACGTACTCAAGTCTGAAGCAGCGGGCAGGACCACATAGAAGCCGACCTCTGGGCCTTGGGGCTGCCGGTCTGCTCGTAGCGCTCTCGGCCTACGGCTTCGTTGACGCGGTTCGCTATTCGCGCGAGTACACGTTGCGCGACCAGGAGGCCGACGTCGCGGCGATAACGGAACAGGCAGGGCCTGGCGGTGCGGTGTTGTCTATCGGAGCGCCGTCGATCTACGCCCTGGCCGAGGTCGGTTCGCCGTGGCGGTATCTGAGTCTGACACCCTTCTTCGAGCCTCTCGTCGAATGGTCGGAGCCGCGAGGCTGCGAAAACCTGGTTGAGAGGGTGCGCGCCCGGGAGTGGCCCGTTGTCGTCTACAGAGAGATGGTGGTCGAGAGTCGCTGCGCCGCAGCGATTCGCGAAGAGTTGGACTCGAGACACGAGCGGCGGACGATCCGCTTTCCGCTGCGTCGGACGCACACGTTGGCGGGAACGAACGAGGATCGCC
>JBDHHX010000401.1:0-2967 GCA_039589155.1 Gemmatimonadota bacterium
GACTACCGCAGGCCCGGCGAAACGCAAGTCGACTGGACGGTGTTCGATGAGGGCGGCGCCGCCCTCGGCGTTGTACCACTGCCGCCGCGCTTCACGCCGCACCAGATCGGCAACGACTTCGTCCTCGGCGCCTGGAAAGACGAACTAGACGTGGAGCACGTACGCCTCTACCGACTGCTGAAGGGTTGAGCACGGACTGCTGAAAGATCAGCAGCGCCTTCGAATTCGATAGGGAGGGTGGGATAGGGGCCACGAGCGGACTTTGGAGCGCTGCGGCCCGTCCCCGACGCGTGCCCGGCCGGCGCGATATGAAGCGAGGGCCCCAATCGCACCCGACCGATCCGCATCACAGAACGCAACTCGTCATTCGTCAGCGATAAACACCGAATAAACGCCGCGCAGGTCCCCCGCCTCAAACCCATACGCCCGATCGTCCGGGTATCCATCCTTCACAAACTGCGGACGCCTCTCACGCGCACCGTGACAGGCAAGGCATGATCCCTCGACGATGATTCGCCGGTAGTAGCGGAAGCCGGGTTGCCCGTCCTGCTCGGCCCGCACCCACAGTCCCATCACCTCCGGTGTGTCGTCCATCATTCTATATATGAGCAGCGCTTCCGGATCGAGCCGGTTGTTCGGATTGCGGTTCTTCAGCGCAAGCTGGCGGATCTCCCAACCGCTCTCCTCGGCGAAACCTTTCACCCGAGCGCCCACCGGTCCGCACACCTCGCCGAACGTCGCCCCATCCGCTTCGCCGGAAATCGAGCTCGCCAGTCCGGAGCGCATCGCGTCCAGCCCTTCCACCTCGGCCACCACCCTCGACATCACGTCCGCGTCGGGTCGCGCCGCACTCTGATCCACCGGCGCCGTCGAGTACATCACCGCCGTCACCGCAACCAACAAACCAGTAGTGATCACAACGTGTCTTATCATAACGACACCTCCTGACGTCTACCGTCTACCACTTACCACCGCACCACTTACCACCGCACCACTTACCACCGCACCACCTACCGACCGGGCGGCACGACGAGCGTCGCCCGATGCCCGTGCCGCAACACGTACATCGAAGTGCTCCCCACCAGAAGGCGATCGAAGAAGCCGAAGCCATGCGTGCCCATCGCGATGAGATCGGCATCCCAGGCCTGTGCTTCCTCGAGGATCTCGTGCCCCGAGTCACCCTCGTGCATCCGCGCTTCCAGCGTCGTGTCGGCGATCATCCCCACGTCCTCGAGCAGCGCTTCCAACTGTTCCCTTGCATGGCGTCGGTGCTCTGCCTCGTCGTATAACGCCGCCTCCGTGATCATCATCGGCAGCGGCTCGAGCACGTAGAGCACGCGCAAATCCGCCTTATCCGCCTCGGCGATGGAGCGGGCGGCCTCAAGCACTTTGCGCGACTGGTCCGACAGATCGAGGGCGACCAGGATCCGCCGAAACGATTCCGTTCGCTGCGCGGTCGCCACCAGCACCGGCACGTGCGCGATGCGCACCACCCGCTCGGCCGTGGTGCCGACCAGCGTACGGGCGATCGCCGGCTGCGGATGGCCGCCAACGACCAGTAGGTCCGCCTCCCTCTCCTCTGCGACACGGACGATGGCTGGAGCCGCGAACCCGTTGCGAACGTGGACAGTCGTCCCTTCGGCCCCGGCCAGCTTCGCTTCGCCCTCGGCCTTGGCGCGCGCCTCGGCCACGACCTCCGGCTCGAACTCGCTCGGTTCCAGGCCCGGCGGTGCGTAGGCCGGCGGCAACAGCAACATCTCGACCACCGTGACGACCTCGAGCTCCGCCTCCAACCGCGCGGCGCAGGCGGCGCCGGTCACCACCGCGTTCGAGCCATCCTCGCTCACGTCGGTCGCTGCCAGAATCTTGCCTATCACCCCGTCCTATCCTTTCAGCACGCCCATCGGCTTCAACTGCGCCACCATCTTCCCGATGCCGGCCTCGTGCACCACTTGCACGACGTCTTTCACATCCTTGTAGGCCTCCGAGATCTCCTCATCCACCGTCGCCCTCGATGCGGCCCGGATCAGGATGCCGCGATCCTCCAGCTCCCGAACGATCGACCGCCCCTTCGCCGTGCGCTTCGCCTGCTTACGGCTCATCATCCGGCCGGCGCCGTGGCAGGTCGAACCGAATGTCTCGTTGAACGCGCCTTCCGTCCCCACCAGCACGTAGCTATAGCGGCCCATGTCGCCGGGAATGAAGATCGGCTGCCCAACTTTCTTGTAGATTGCCGGTATCTCGGGATGACCCGGCGGAAAAGCCCGCGTCGCGCCCTTGCGATGCACGCACACTTTCTTCTCGGCACCGTTCACCCGGTGCGTCTCGATCTTCGCGATGTTGTGAGCAACGTCGTAGACCAGTCGCAGCCCCAAACGCTGGGCGCTCTGTCCCAACACCTCTTCGAACGTCTCGCGCACGCGGTGACCCATCATCTGCCGATTGCTGAACGCGTAGTTCGCCGCGCATCGCATCGCCGCCAGGTACCGCTGCGCTTCGTCCGAAGCCAATGGCGCACAACAGAGCTGCCTGTCTTGCAGAACGATCCCGTACTTCTCCGCTGCGTGAAGCATCGTCTTCAGGTAGTCGTCGCAGACCTGGTAGCCCAGGCCGCGGGAACCCGAATGGATGAACGCCGTGACCGTGCCCTTCTCCAGGCCCAGCGCCGTCGCCGCCTCCCGGTCGTAGACTTCGCCGACGTAGCCGATCTCTATGAAGTGATTCCCCGAACCCAGCGTGCCCACCTGCGCCCGGCCGCGCTCGATCGCTCGCTGCGAAACATGGTCCGGCTCCGCGCCCTCGATCGCACCACCTGCCTCGATGCGCTCCAGGTCCTCTCCCCATCCGTAGCCGTTCTCCACCGCCCAAGCTGCGCCTTTCTGCAGAACGCGCGTCACCTGCTTGTGGGCGAGCTTGAGGTCGGCGCGCGACGCGCCCACCCCGGACGGCACGTTTTGGTAGAGCCGA
>JBDHHX010000402.1:0-2959 GCA_039589155.1 Gemmatimonadota bacterium
GCGGAGGAGCAAGTCTCCGGTCGGACGCCTCTACGCTATCAGGAGCACGCGGCGTTTGACGTCTTCGCTGCCGATGGACGCTTCCTTGGGCACGTGGCCGTGCCCGATGGCTTCGACATCGAACCCGAGCCGATCGTGCGCGGAGAATACGTGTGGGCCGTCGTCCGCGACGAGCTCGACGTCGCATCGGTGGTCCGCTTCCGCCTCGACCATTCCCCGGGCGGTTGAGCGGCTCTACCTGTTCCCCTATCTTGGAACACCACGGTTCTTCCTCAACCGTTTAGCTCGTGCAGTAAGCGGCGGGCAGCCCGCTCAGCGACAACAGACGGTAGAAGCTGCCCGGCAACACGGCGGCCGACCCCCTTTCGTGTGAGGAACGATGGACACGAATCGACGAAGCGCACTGGCCCTGATGGGCGGAGGCGTAGCGGCTGGCCTCGTGGCCGGTCCGGCCATTTGGAGTTGCGCGCCTGGCCCCGACGCGAGCGGGACGACGACCGGTCACGCGGTGCCGTTCCCGTATGTGAAGCTCGATCCGGAGCGGATCGGCGAAGCGGGATATCAGAACTTCTACGTCGGCGATTGCATGTACGGTGTCTTCGCCACGATCATCGAGGCGCTGGCCGAAGAGGTCGGCGAGCCTTTCTCGTCGTTTCCGAAGGATGTGGCGCGCTACGGCGCTGGCGGCGTGATGGGGTGGGGGACGCTGTGTGGCGCGGCGAACGGTGCCGCGATGGCCATCTACATGGTATCCAGCGACCCGGCGCGCGCGATCAACGAAGTGTTCGGCTTCTACGAGCAGGAAGCGCTACCTAACTTCGTGCCCAGCCAGCCTCGGTTCCAGGTGCCGCAGTCGGTATCGGAGTCGACCCTCTGCCACGTCTCCATATCTCGCTGGAGCGATGCCTCGGGATTCAAGTCGTTCTCGCCGGAGCGCGTCGACCGCTGCGCCCAACTGGTCGGCTCGCTGGCGAAGTATACGGTCGAGGTGCTGAACGCCCAGGTCGATGGTAACTTCGAAGCGCGGCACGCGTTTCCCGAGTCGGTGCTGGCTTGCCAGGGCTGCCACATGCAGGGCTCGGTTCTCGAGAACTCTCGCGGCAACATGAACTGCGGGTCGTGCCACGGTGGACCGCCGGAGGAACACCCGTAAAGCGATCGAGGGATTGAACTCTATAATATGATCCAGAAGACGAGGCTCATCTATCTGTTGGTCGGCATCGCCGTCGGCTTCGGCGCCGGTATGATGGCGGGTCGGGCCACAGCGCCGGAACCGGTGTCGGTCAGCCGGACCTTCGGCATCGAGCTGGAGGGCCGACCGCTTAAGGGACCGGAAGAGGCGCCGGTAACCATCATCGAGTTCACCGACTATGAGTGCGGCTTCTGCCAGCGCTACAACGCGACCACCTACCCGTTCCTGCTCTCCCAGTATGGTGACCGTATCAACTACGCCATCCGCCACTTCCCGGTCAGCTACCAGCATCGGCGCGCGCACAGGGCGGCGCAGGCGGCGGAGTGCGCCGGCGACCAGGGCCGCTTCTTCCAGTACCACGATGTGTTGTTCCGCAACGTTCGGGCGCTGGACGACGTGAGCCTGGTGCGCTACGCATCGATGATGGGCCTCAACGCTAGCGTGTTCCAGGATTGCCTGGAGTCGGGCTCCAAATCGGGCGTCGTCGATGATGACATGCAAGCGGGCATAGCCCGCGGCGTCATGGGCACGCCCGCCTTCTTGATCAACGGGCGCATGCTGTTCGGGGCCCAGCCGCTGGAGGTGTTCCAGCGCACCATCGACCGCGAGTTGGCTGAGGATTAGAGGTCGGGGAAGCATGCCGACCGGGTAGTTGGAAACGCAATAACGCAAGCGCGTAGGTTACCCGTCAAATAGCCCGACAGTACAAGTGGACGGAGGTGCGCTATGGTGAGGCACATTCTGGCCTCGGCTATATTCACCGTGTACGCGTCGCTCGTCGCTTTTCCGCTGGATGCGCAGGATTCCGTAGTCGAGATTGGGTCGCGAGTTCGGCTCACCACGGCTTATTTGGTGGGCGGTCTGCCGGATTTTCCGGATGTAGAAGAACGGTGTACGGAGAAGAGCATCTGGAACGAGCAAACGCGCCAGTGGATCGCCACCACACGCTGTACACAACGTTTCGTTGGGACGCTCATTGCTGCGCGGGGGGACTCGCTCGTTATCGAACAGGCTGGTCTTAGCGCGAACCTCCTTACCGGCCAACTGAGCCGTTTTGACGTGAGTCGCGGACACGAGTCGCTAACGCTGAGGGGGGCGGGTCTCGGCTTCTTGACCGGTGCCCTGGTGGGCTTGGGGGTACTGGCCGTTGTTTGCGCCGCGGAGGGCGGGTGCAACTTTAGCGGATACGACTATCTTCCGCTCGCAGTGTTTGGGGGAGGGGGCGCCGTGCTAGGTACGATCACTGGCGCGATCATAGGATCAAACGTCCACCGAGAGAGATGGGAGGAGATCGAAATCGAGCAGCTTCGCACTACCATGATCTTAAGTAGGCAAGGCATCGGATTGACTGCGACGTTTCCTTTCCCCTAGCTACGCCAAAACCCAAATCCCTATTAGGTGTGGTCGCTTGTCGAACCCGAGGGCATTGGCTAGAATTGTCCGCGATATCGCTCCTTGTGCGGAGGCCCAATGACCCATCCTGACAGTTCTAGCCCGGCCGGCTTCTGGTCGCGCGTCAAGAAGTCGCGCATCGCCCAGGTCCTCATCGCTTACCTGGCGGTCTCCTGGGGCATTCTGCAGGTCACCGAGATCATGCAGCAGGCGTTCGAGTTTCCCGCCTGGGTCCTGCAGCTGGCCTTCTTGCTCCTCGCCATCGGGCTGGTCATCATCGCCGCCACCGCATGGGTGCAGGCTCATCCGCTGACTTCCGAGCGAGCGGCGCGCGACGAGCTTCCCGACTCCTGGGAGCTGGAGCCGGGCGAGATC
>JBDHHX010000403.1:0-2953 GCA_039589155.1 Gemmatimonadota bacterium
CTACCTGCCCGGTGATCACTGCCCGCAGCCCCTCGCGTACCGCCACCTCGCGAGCCAGCGTCTCATCGAGGGTCACGCCGGGAGCTTTCTCCATCCGCTCCAGCGAGCGCCGCAGATACTCGGGCTCCGCCAGCCGCAGCAGCCGGGACTCGGACAGGTCGATGCGCAACGCCTCCGTGATCGTCAGGGCTATAACTGAATCGCTCGTCAGATTTCGAAAGTCCGCCAGCACGATCCGCTCACCTGGCTCCAAGACGCCCTTCGCCACCAGCGACCCCACCGGCCCGATCCCCATTGAGCGCATCCCCATGAAGCCCGTTACCGCGAGGCCGAGCAGGGCGAACGACGCCGCTCCAGCCACAATCGCGTTGCGCCACGTGAGCCAGCGCCTCGCTGCAGCGGACGCGGCCGCCGCGCCCCGTTGGACGGCTGCGGTCGCCACGACGATCGGTAGACAGACAAGAAGCACGACTACCGCGCTCTGGAAGAACCAGTCGGGAAGACCGAGCTGCATCATGAGGAAGTAGACCACCGCTAGCACGGCCACCGACGTGGCCGCGTAGAGCCCGATAACCCGGGCGATGCCGATGCCTTGCTGGGCCACCCCACTTGCCGGCGCCAGTGCCGCCGCAAACTCACCCACCGTGGCAAAGCGCTCGGCGGGGTCCGCAGCCAGTGCCCTCGACAGGGCGGTATCCACATCCGCCGGTACTTCGCGGGCAACCTCCCTCACCGATCGTAAGTCGCCAAGGAGCTTCCGAGACACAACTTTGTGCGCGGATTCGTCAGAGATCGGCGGCTCGCCGGCGAGCATCTCGTAAAGAACGCACGCCAACGAGTATATGTCGCTCACCTCGCTAAGCTCCGTGTCACCTGCGGCCTGCTCGGGACTCATGTAGGTAGGCGTTCCGATACTGATCCCTGTGTCCGTGAGTCTTTCGCCTCCCGCCTCGCTCAGTGCTTTCGCGATACCGAAGTCAGCGACGACTGCATGGTCAGCCTGCAACAGGATGTTCTCGGGCTTGATGTCACGGTGGAGGAGATTGTGCTTGTGCGCGTAGCCCAGAGCATCGGCGACCTCGCGGGCGATCCGTACGGATTCGTCCACTGATAGCTGCTTGTCTCGATTCAGCCGCTCCCGTAGTGACTCACCCTCCACATAGGGCATGACGTAGTAGAGCAGGCCGTCCGCTTCTCCTGAGTCCAGTAAAGGGAGGATGTGCGGATGGGTTAGCGCGGCCGTGTGCTTGATCTCCCGCAGGAAACGCTCGGCGGCGACTACCGATGTGAGTTCCGGACGCAGAACCTTGATCGCAACGGGGCGTTCATGCCGCAGGTCCTGGCCGAGGTAGACGACCGCCATACCGCCGCTGCCGAGCTCACGCTCGACGGCATAGCGGTCGGCCAGAGCAGTCTTCAGGCGCTCAAGAACGTCGGACACGGCCCCTCCAGGACGAGGAGATGCCAGAGCGGTGTGATTGTTTGGCTGGCTACAAGATGCTAGCTGGACTCAGGCCGGGCAACGCCCAACGCCGTCGTTCAGGGACACCGCCGTGACGCCGCCTTCCGGCACGAACCAGCCGCTATGCCCGCGTAACGGCGGCTATCCTAACGAGATGCCTGGCCACGTAACAACTCGACGGCGCGATCGAGCGCCGGGTCTCTCCCCTGCTGAACATCTTCCACCGTCGCCTCTACGTAGATATCGGGCGCGATGCCGATCCCCACGAAATCCCGGCCGTCGGGATAGGTGTCCCGTTTGCTGCAAATGTTCGCGCGCCCACCGCCCGGCAGATCGATCCCCAGCGGCTGACCCGTGCTCCCACCGCTGGGACGGCCGATCGTCGTGACCTGAGGGATCTTCTCGATAGCGACGAGGAAGTCCTCGGCAGCGGAGAACGTCGCGTGCTCCTGCAGCACGACCGTGGGCACAGTGAGGCGCTGACCCTCCGCCGGGGCCACTGTCCCGTGCGTTCCACCATCCCGCCAGGCGTTCATCTCGGCGTACTCTCTGTACCGCTCCGAGAACTCGCCCCACGCCTTGTAAGCGGCCACGCTCTCCCGGGTCTTCCAAGCCGAAGTCTGCAGCGTGTCATCGGTCAGGTACGCGGCGATGCCATACCCGTGGGCGCTGTTGCCGCCGCCGTTCTTCCGGATGTCCACGACCAAGGCTTTCGCGCTGTAGAGCTCCGGTAACGCCGCCTGGAAATCGTCGACCACGCCCGGGTCGTTGAACGTGTTGAGTGCCACATACGCGATCTCGTCGTTGAGCCAGCGGAACTCGAAGCGCGGGCGCGTCGACCGGGTGGGCATCAACCATTCATCTTCTCGGGTCCGCCGATCGCGGTCGAGCGTCATCTCGCGGCGACCGCCATCCGGCGTGACGTAACCGATACGCACCGCTTGGTCGGGCGGTCCGGTGAGCGCGCTCGCCATGATGCGGTCCGCGCGGTCGTGGTCCGTGCTTGAGAACGTGTAGGGTCCTCGCACCCTCACCGCGTGCTCGGCCGCCGGCTCGCCGTCGATCGTTTCGATCACCGAGTGCACGGGGATCTCGTTCTGCAGAGAACGACCCACGTTTGCCACCAGAACCTGGCCCTGCACCCTCTCCGTCAGTACCCACGGGTATGACTCGAACTGCCCGGCCGGCACGTTAAGCCACACCCTGGTATGGCCATCCTCGAGCAGCGCGACCATGCGTTTCAGGGTCTGGTAGTAGTCATACGTGGACTCCGTTGCCAGCACCTGGGGGATGAACGCCCGATAGGCGCTGTCCCAATCCAGATCTGGCACCTGGTCGAAGAACGCGAAGTTGTAGTTCGCCTCCTGCCAGAGCAGCGACAGCCCATAGAGCTTTTCGTCGTCTGAAAGGTCAGGCGGTGGCGAAGCCGCGTTCTGCGCCGCCAGCGCAGGTACCAGGAAGAGGCAAAGTGACAGGCACGTCGATAGATAC
>JBDHHX010000404.1:0-2918 GCA_039589155.1 Gemmatimonadota bacterium
CGCCAGATATTCCGTGCATCCCGGACAAACGACTGGCTTGGGCTTCTCTTCGGCAACCTGCTTCTCGGACTCAGCCACAGCTGGTGGGTCGACAAGCACAACCGGCACCACGGCCACCCAAACCATCCGGTGCTCGATCCCGACATCGAGGTGCCCGTCCTAGCTTTCTCGCGCGAGCAGGCCCTGGAGAAGAGAGGGTTTGCCCGCTGGGTCGTGAAGCACCAGGCGTACCTCTTCTTCCCGCTGCTGACGCTGGAGGGCATCAGCCTGCGAAACGACAGTTTCCGTTTCCTGTTCGAGAAGAGGCCACGACTCGCGCTGCTGGAGTTCGCACTGATGATCGCCCACCTCGTGGGCTACTTCGCCCTCGTCTTCCACTTCCTGCCCGTCGGCCTCGCTGTGACGTTCGTGATCGTTCACCAGGCGGCCTTCGGGCTGTACCTGGGTGCGGTCTTCGCCCCCAACCACAAGGGGATGCTGATTACGGACGACGAGATGGAATTGGATTTTCTGCGCGAGCAGGTGCTGACCTCACGAAACGTGCGGCCCAACATCGTCACCGACTACCTGTACGGCGGCCTCAACTACCAGATCGAGCATCACCTGTTCCCAGGCCTCGCTCGCAAGAACCTGAGGCAGGTCCAGGAGATCACCGCCCAATTCTGTGCCGCACGTTCGATCACCTACCACGAGACCGGCGTGCTGCAGTCCTACCGGGAGATCCTCGAGAGCTTCCGACAGGTGGGCGCCCACGTGCCGTGATCGGGTTGATCACTTTTGTCGCCGCATCTCGCGTCCTCGAGAGCCTGTTGTTCGAGGTCAGCCTCATCGGCCCGCCTCGACCCGATGGAAACCATGCGGAGCGAATAGAAGACCGCTGCTCAGCGCCTTCCCAAGAGCTTCCTCTTGTGGCTGTTCCAGAGCGCCGCCCTCACCTTCGCCTCATCCATCCATTCCGGGTAGGGGATGTCGAGGCTCGCCGGTGGCGTCGCGTCGATGAGCTGCGGCTGGTGCTTCATTACGGCGGCGTCTGCCAGCAGGTAGCCCTGGTTGACCAGCACTCTGAACTCCGCCTCTGAGAAGGCGTCGAGGTCGGTGCGCACTTCGGAGATGATCTCGTCGACCAGGCCGGGTGAGTAGCCGGGATGGCCCGGCAACCCGTAGTTGCCGACGTGGCTGCCGATGCCCCAGTAGGTGCCCTTCAGCTCGCCCGAGATGAAGTTCGAGATCAGCCAGCGCTTGCGGAGGACGCCGACCTGGTTGGCGATGATGTCCGAGTAGCGCTTGAGCCTTCGAAATAGCCCCTTGTCGGGCTCGGGGTCGAAGGTGGCGCCGCCGTCGGAGACCAACACGGTGGCGTGGCTCTTCCAGACGGGTTCGAGCCCCAGGTTGTCATAGACGCCGCCATCCGTCAGTCGCAGCCCCCTGGCGACATCCTCTCGTTCTCCCTTCCTGGCCTTACCGCCGCTGTACTGGTCGTGCGCCTTTCGGATCGGCATCGGGTTGAAGACGGGTGGGAAACAGGACGAGGCGGCGACGGCGCGGCCCAGCGACCAGTCAGGCGGCGACGGTTTCAGGTATCCGATCTGGTAGTCACCGGCCCGCTCCTTCTCGAAAACCCAGTTCACGCCGAACCCCATCTCGGTGGCCGAGAGGACGAATCTCGGGCGCTCGGGCAGCGCATCCAGAGCCAACCCGGTCAGTTCTTTCTGGTAGCGCTCCATCAGCGCCATCACGCCGGTGCTGGTACGGAACCAGTTCCACGGCAACAGGCGCTTGAGGATGGCGCTCGTCCTCAAGTTATGGCCGCTGAACTCGGCGAAGCGGTCTTCGACCTGCTGCCAATCGCCGGCGACTTCACCGGCAGGCGGCCACGGCTGCAGACGCGCCGCCAGGTGAGCTGACAGGATGCTGCCGCCGGAAACCGACGAAATCGTTGAGACCTTCGACAGGATGCCTAGCTCGTTCAGTCGGCGCAGCGCGCCCAGGTGGAAGAGCGAGGCACGAAAACCGCCGCCGGACAGGCAGAGCGCCAGTCCGCTGCGGTCTTCCTCGGCACTGTACGCGGTCTCTTTGAATTCTGTCATGTCGACCTCCGGCTAGAAGATCTCGTGGGCTCCGATGCTGGGCGGAACGAGATAGCAGACGCCATCGAAATCGGAGGCCACGCCGATCACTGGAACGCCGGCCCCTACGGCCGGGCTCGACGCGTCGATCCGATAATCGGAAGTGAAACCGGGGTCTTCGCCAACGATGCTGCCGACCTCTGTACCGGGTAGCGCCGGCGCCGACTGTTCCGGGTCGTCCCAAGCATACCAGAGGTTGTTCTCGAAGCGAAAGCTCTCCGAATCGGTGTTCGGCCCCACGTTCACGTCGGTACTGAGCGCGGCGCGCTCGAAGTAGACCAGGTTGTTGACGACGTGGCCGTCGCTGGCTGCAAGGAACTCGTAGCCATCGTGCGTCGTCGTCTCCTGCAGGATGCGGAAGATCCAGTTCCCGGGATCGACGATCGTGTTGTTGGCGGCCAGACAATCGACGCAGCCGACGAAAGCGATGGCGGCAGTAGCGCCCTCGATGATGTTGGCGACCGCCCGGATGTCGCGAGCCTCGAAGTTGGGGCTACCCGTCGACAGCGGCGGCCGGAAATACGGGTCGCCGGTCGAGCCGCCCATGTTGAGCGCCCGGGCGCCGCCGTCGACGATGTGGTTGCCGCGGATCTCCACGTTCTCGCTGCCGCCCTTCACCTGAACGGCGTTGCCCGACATCTCACGAAACGTGTTGCCGGCCAATAGCCCGTCGTGTGCTCCCACGTGATCGACGCCACTGCCCGAGCCGCCCCCACCGCAGCGCTCGAACCGGCTGTCCAGCACCCAATACCGATTGATGCCCGACAGCTTCAGGCAGTCCTGGTTTCCGCT
>JBDHHX010000405.1:0-2907 GCA_039589155.1 Gemmatimonadota bacterium
AAGGCGTCGCTCCGCCGCCGAATCGGCCTGACACTGGCCACGGCGCTCACGGTCTACCTGGCGACCGCGACCAGAGCGCTGGGTGTTACCCTCTTTGCATCACTGATTATCTTCGAGGTCCTCCGCACCCGCAGGCTTCCGGTCCAGGCTCTTGCGGTCACCGCCCTCGCTCTCGCGCTCCAGTGGGTGCAGCGGCTGGCCCTGGGTTCGACGGGCGGGTACGCGCGGTCGTGGCGTTTCGATCCACTTGCGATCGTTGAGCGCGTCTTCGCCTACCCGGTGGAGTTGAAGTTCCTTTTCTGGAACGGTTACGTGAACGGGGTCGCCGTGACGGTGGCACTCATCGTCACCGGTCTAGCGATCTACGGATATGTTATCTGTCTGCGCCGCCGGCTCACCTTGCTGGAGGTATTTGTCGTCGTCTACCTGGGACCGGTTGTGCTGTGGCCGATGCGACCCAACGTCCGATTCATGATCCCGCTGGTCCCACTCTACTTCTACTACGCCTTCGTCGGTGGCGAGCGGCTGCTCTCGAGGATGTCGACCCGGATGGCTTCGTGGGCGACCGTCGCGCTGGCGGTTCTGATCGCCGGCTCGTACGTGGCCGGCTACACGCGTGTCGAGCGCGGGCGTCTGCGGGACGGCGTCGGCGATCCGGAAGCTGTGGCGCTCTTCCAATACGTCGCCGGCCACGCGGCCCCAAAAGACCTTTACATCTTCTTCAAGCCGCGGGTGCTATCGTTCTTCAGCGGCGCTCGCTCGGCGGTGAGCTACTACCCGGCGGAGAATGCCGAGCTATGGGACTATTACGATCGGGTGGGCGCCACACATGTCATAGAGCGGGTGGGTGACGCCAGCTCACAGGCACTCGTGGCGGGCCACCCGGATACGTTTATCATGGTGTACGAGAACGCCGACTTCAGAGTTCATCGAATCGATCGTCCCACCAACCTGCCGACCGGAGAAGCCGGTGATCACGCGGAATCAGGCGAAGCGGATCCGGAAGCTGCGAACCCGTAAGCGACGGGACGAGGGCGCTGTTCTGGCCGAAGGCGTCCGACTGGTCGAGGATCTCATCGCCAGCCGGCTGGAGGTCGAGCTGGTGGTATCATCGCCGGCGCTGGCCGGCACCGAGCGCGGCCTGCGTTTGCTCGATGCCGTACGCGATCGTGGGCTGACGCGTGCCGAGGTCACGGACCCTGAGCTCGAGGAGCTGGCGGACACCGAAACGCCCCAGGGCGTGTTGGCCGTCGCTCGCGAGCCGATCTGTCAGTTGGATGACTTCACTCCTGGCCAACGCGCCGCCGTGCTGATCCTCGATCGCGTCGTCGATCCCGGGAACCTCGGTACGCTCATGCGGGCCGCTCACGCTCTGGGCGTCGATCGGGCCCTTGCGTTGCCGGGCACTGTGGACCCGTGGAGCGCCAAGGCGGTGCGTGCCTCGGCGGGATCGATCTTCCAGCTGCCGGTCTCACGCGAGCCATGGCCCGAAACCGCAAGCTGGCTACGCAGCCGAGACTTCACCATCTTTGGCGCCGATCCCAGCGGTGACCCCGTCGCCAGAGGGGGCGGCCCCGTGACACACCCCCGATTTGCCCTGGTCCTGGGAAACGAACCGTCCGGTCTTTCCGACGAGGTGCGGCTGGGCTGCGATGCGACTGTGGCCGTGCGGCTGCCCGGCCAGATGGACTCGCTCAACGTCGCGATCGCCGGTGCCATCCTCCTCGACCGGATGTTGGCCGGCTCGGACGGGGACGCCTGACGCGGATGTACTTCCAACCTGAACGCCAAGGCCCTGAATGGCGGAAGCACAAATCATCACCTACATGACGGTCATCGGGCTGTCGCTGGGGTCCTTCCTCAACGTCTGCATCCTGCGGCTTCCCGCCGGTGGCTCCATCGTGCACCCGCGCTCGGCTTGTCCGGGCTGCGACCGTCAGCTGGGCTGGTACGAGAACATTCCCCTGTTCAGCTTCCTGGCGCTGCGCGGCCGTTGCCGGACGTGCGGGATGCGGATCTCGGTTCTCTACCCGCTGGTCGAGCTGACGACGGCGGCGATCTGGGTGGGTTCGTATCTCCATTTCGGCGGATTCTGGGGTACGCTGCACGCCGCGAGCTTCGCAACGATACTGCTCGGGATCGCGGTCACCGACGCGCGTGAGTACATCATCCCGGATGAGTTCAGCATCGGCGGCCTGGTCCTCGGGCTCGCGCTGGCGTTTGCGCCCGGCCGACCCGAGCCACTCTGGGCGTTCGTCGGTGCGCTGCTCTCGTTCGGGCTCATGTACGGCGTGGCGGTCGTCGGCGAGTGGGCGTTCAAGAAGCCGGCGCTGGGTGGCGGCGATATCAAGATGATGGCCATGGTCGGCGCTTTCCTGGCACCGCTCGGCTCGCTCCTCACCATCTTCGTCGGCTCCGTGATCGGCGCCCTCATCTTCGGACCCATCAGTCTGAAGACCAAGAAGCTCGTCCCCTTTGGCGTCTTCTTGGCGCTGGGCGCCGCCATCGTGTACGTGTGGGGGGACTACATGGTGGCGTGGTATGCGGAGCGGGTGCTGGGCCTCTATTAGTTAGTATTTCAACAGCCAACAGCCGACAGCCATCGCTCGACGCTCAAGTTGTATCGGCGCTGCGCGCGCCTCCAACGATCGACTTCCTAGTTTGCGACGTTCACCGGTTCCTTGAACGTCGAGAGTCGAAAGTCGGACGTTGACGGTTGAGAAGAACTTGGAAGTCGAGCGATGGCTGTCGGCTGTTGGCTGTTGAATCAGTACCCCCTACGAGGCATCTTTCCTCGGAGGAACCAAAGGAGCAAGACGGGTGAGCCGCGCTCGCAAAACCTGCGTATCGGTGGCGTCGATCACCTCGATTTGCACGCCCTCCTGCGTGATCTTCTCGCCCGGTTCC
>JBDHHX010000406.1:0-2907 GCA_039589155.1 Gemmatimonadota bacterium
CCTCGTCCTCGGCGTCCGGTGTGCCTGGCACGGCACCGTAGAGCATTCGCCGGCCCAACGGGTTCTCGTCTGGGAAGTACCGGTTGGTCAGCCATTCGTCGAGGATGATCACGTTGCCCGAGTCCTCGGTATCCGTCTCCTCGAACGCGCGGCCGGAGAGCAGCGTGATGCCCATCGCCTCAAAGTACCCGGGGCCGACCACGTTCCGGGACGGTGCCAGTAGTGACTCGCCAGGGCTGGGCACATAGCCCTCAGGCATGATCACCGTCGAGCTGTTGGTGCCGCTGAAAGGAACGCTGGTGGCGATCGAAGCCGCGGTAACGCCTGGCAGTGCTCGCGTCTCAAGCAGCAATTCGTCATAGAATTGCATGCGCGAGTTGCTCTCCTCGTAGCGCGAATCCGGCAAGTTGAGGTAGCCCGTCAGCACGTGGTCCGGCTGAAAGCCGGGATCCTCGTTCAGAACGGCTCGCATGCTGGCGACCATCAGGCCGGCGCCGATGAGCAGGATGAACGCGATCGCCACCTGGCCAGTAACCAGCGCGCTGCGCACCATCACCGACCCCCGGCTCGCCGATCCCGTGCGACCCTCCGACCGGAATACTGAGTTCAGATCGGTGCGGAAGATGTGAACCAACGGAATCAGGCCGAAGAGGATACCGGCGCCGACAGCGATACCGAAAGTGAAGAGGACTACGGCGCCGTCGATGCCCACCTGCGCGCCGCGAGGCAGATCCTCGACGCCCAGGCTGTCCAGCAGTCTTAGGCCTCCCGCCGCCACCGCGAGACCAAGCAGGCCGCCCACCACGGCGACGAGCACAGCCTCGGTGAGTAGCTGCCGGCTCAGGCGCAGGCGGTCGGCGCCGACGGCGATACGCGTCGCCATCTCACGAAGGCGAACGTTCGAACGCGCCATCATCAGGTTGGCGATGTTGAGGCAACCGATCAGAAGCACGAACCCGACGCCGACCCACAGCATGATGAATGTGGGCCTGACGTCACGCAGCAGGTCGTCAAGCAAATTGACGATGCGAACGTTGTAGCCCGCGTCGGCGAGGATCTGTGCCGCGTTGGGGACCGGCCATTCCTCGATCAACGCGCGATCGAGTGTAGCGATCTGCTCCGACGCCTGCTCGATGGTGGCGCCGGGGGCCAGTCGCGCGATCATGTCATAGCTATTGTTGTGCAGTCGTTCCGTTGTCCGGTCCTCGGCCGTGTACGGGATAGGTACGAACAGGCGAGTATCGCGCCGGCCGAGGAAGTGAAAGTCCCCCGGCAAAACGCCGATGATCGTGTACGGGCGACCATCGATCCGCAGGTCTTGGCCCACGACGCCCGGGTCGTTGGCGTAACGCTCCTGCCAGAAGCCGTAGCTCAGTACAACGACCTGCTCGTTCCCGATGTCCATCTCCTCTTCGCTAAACGTGCGGCCCAGCAGCGGGCGCACGCCCAGCATCGGGAAGAAGGAAGCAGTCACCCTCTGCGACAGTAGGTGTTCCGGGCTGCCGGGCTCACCGACCGTGTGGCCCCAATATTGGGACTGGGCGATCTCGGAAAACGCCGAAACGCTCTCGCGCCGGTAGAAGTAGTCGGGCGCCGCGCTGGCCGCCCGCTCGGCACCGGCGTTGGGGTAGCTGTTGAAGACCCGCACCAGCCGATCCGGCTCAGAGAAGGGGAGCGGATCGAGCATCACGGTATTGATGACGCTGAAGATGGCCGTGTTGGCACCCACGCAGACGGCCAGTGTCAGCAGAACGGTGAGGCTAAGCGCCTTCTCCTTCCACAGGAGCTTGGCGCCGAACTTGAGATCTTGTATCAGCGTTTCCATGGACCGGGCTCGGTTGTTGGCTTGGTGGGGCTCCCGCGCCTTGTCCAGTCCTACGAATCGCCGGCGCCCTACGTTTCAAGCCAGCGTGCCAGCGCCGCGCCGATCTCGTGCGGGTGGTCTTCCTGCACGAAGTGGATGCCCTGGCCGAGGTCCACGGTCTCCAGGTTCTTCAGGTTGGCGGCACACCACTCTACCATCGGCGGCGGCATGATCGCGCCTGGGTTGACGTGGAAGAGCAGCTTGGGGATCTCCGTTTCCTGCAGCCAGCCATTGTAGGTGACTATCGCGTCGATCACGTCCGCCGGCTCGCCCGCGATGGGCAGCTCGTTCGGCCAGCGCCATAGCGGCTTGCGGCTCGAGGCTTCGAGATAGGGCTCGCGGTAGACGTTCATCTCCTCATCTGACAGGTCGCGGACGATCGCGCCCGGCAGAACACCTTCGACGAACATGTTCTGGTTTACGATCATCTCCCAGCCCAGCTCGGGAGTACGGAAGGCTTGGAACGTCTCGACCAGGTCGGGCGGAAACTCGTCCCAGCCCGGCACTGGCGCCAGGATCGGCTCCATCATGGCGACCGCCTTCACGTTGCCCGCGTGCTGGCGGGCGTAGTGCAGCGCGAGCCCCGATCCCCAATCGTGGATCACGAAGGTAATGTTCTTCAGGTCCAGCTTCTTGATGAAGCCTTCGACGTACTCGTAGTGATCGAAGAACCGGTACTCGCTGTCGATCTTGTCCGACTTGCCCATGCCGATGAGGTCCATCGCGATCGCCCGGTGGCCCGAGCTCACGTACGGGATGATGTTGCGCCACAGGTACGATGACGTCGGGTTACCGTGCAGGAAGAGCACCGGATCGCCCGACCCTTCCTCCACGTAATGAACCTTCGAACCCTTGACGTCGACGAATTGAGACTCGAAGGGGAAGGCGGCGGAAATCTCCTTGTCAGACATTGATGGACTCCTGCTTGGGTGGGAACGGACTGGTTCAGCGCTCGTTCACCCGGAACGTTCCTTCCGAATGATCGGTTCCCGGCCTGCTGGAGGATGACGATGAGGATGAAGATGAAGATTCTGCCGTCTACT
>JBDHHX010000407.1:0-2903 GCA_039589155.1 Gemmatimonadota bacterium
CGGCCGAGCGCAGGGCGGCCGGGTACCAATCGGCCTCGGCGAGAGTCGAGACAGCTTCGGCGGGCCGGTTCACCCAGATTGCGCGCTGCCCCAGATCGAGCAGCCAACCCGGCTGCCTTCGAGCGGCTCTGAGCGCGGCAGCACGGTCTCCCTTCGTCTCGGCGAGTAACAGGTCCAACTGGGCCTGTCCGATCGGAGTCATCCGATCGCGGCGTTCGTCGGCCACGTAAGCCAGCGACTCGGCCGTCGCCGGTGAACCGGAGGCGAAGGCCATCCAGCCGGCTCGCAGGTATGCCGCAACCAACATGGTGTCGACCTCAGCGGCCTGCAGGAACAGCTGCATCGCTTCGACGAATAGCGGGCTGCTGACTGCCGTGTGAGCCCGATCGCTGAGCCGCTGGGCTTCAACGAAAAGGCGATAAGCCTCGTAAGTGGGAGGCTGGACCATCACGTCGGCGTACGGATTGATGTGTCCGTCGAACACGCTTGCCAGCGCGCCGGCCACTCGCTGCCGTATCTCTTCGACCGCTTTCATCGGGTCGTCGCTCGAAACGGGAGGTGACACCACGTCCGCGACCACCGTCCGATTCCTGACGTCGGTTACGAGCGCTTCGATCTGCAGCGAGTCACCGGTGCGAAACACCGTGCCGTTGATCACCGTGCCCGCGCGCGCCGCCTCCGCCATCGTGGTGACCCGGGCGTCTTCTCCGCCTTCTGATGACGTGACCCTGGCTGCCTCAAGTTGTAGGGCTGCTTCGGGCGGTACCGTCTGTACCAGGCCCGTGCCCTCGAGGCCGCGTGTAATCCAGTCGGCGGCCATCGAGCCCAGAGGATCGAGTTCGGGATCGCCGGTCTGGTTCTCGAACGGCATCACCAGGACGCGGCGACCGTCCAGGTATTCTCTCGGTTCCGCATCCTCCGAGGTGGCAGCCAGCACGACGATCAGCGCGATGACGGCCAGCGCGCCTGCGGCCATGCCCAGTCGAAAGGCTCGCGTACGCGTGATCGGGGCCTTCGTCTCGACGGAAGAGGCCGGGTCGGGCGCGTGGGCTCTTTCCGTAGCTTCCCTGGCCGCATGACCATTGGGTGCGCGACGCGTTCGGATGCTCTCCAACAGCTCCGTTGTCTCGGGGGCCGGCTCTAGCTCCAGCTCGCTTCGCAGACGACGCGCGAACGCTTCGTATTCCTGCACTGCGCCCGATCGGTCGCCGACGCCGTCGAGTAGCTCCATCACGCGCCGCACCAGCGCCTCGTCCAGCGGCGCCAGGCTCAAGGCGCGCCGCGCCCAACCTACGGCCGCCTCGTTCCCCGCATCGCGTGCGTCTTCCGCCAACGACCAGGCCGCTGCCGCCGCCTTGTCCCTCAAGTCGGCGCGACGAATGTCCAGCCACTTCTCGTAGTCCGGGGCGTCGGCTACATAGAACCCCTCCAGCAACTCGCCCCGATAGAGATCCAGCGCCGATTCCCGCTCGCCTCGATCCAGCCTGTCCTCGAACGCGGCCACATCGGACCAGAACTGCTCGCCGGCGAGCCCCACCTCGTCGTCGCCGCGGGTGAGCAGCACGTCCTCGCCCAGCGATTTCCGCAGGTGGTGCAGCGACTGTCTGAGCGCGTTGCGGGCCCGCTCCGGGTCGCTCTCCGCCCAGAACAGCCGAATCAGCGTGTCCCGGCGCACGTATCCCCGGGAAACGCTGGCGGCCAGGTAGGAGAGGAGGGCGATCAGCTTGGGCCGGGCCAGGATCGAGAGGAGTTGGTTGCCTTCGGGCCCCGTGAGCTCGGCCGCGCCCAGAACCCGAAACTCGGTCCTCTCGCTCTCCGATTGCGGTGCTTCCATGCGATTTCCGCCAGATAACGCCAAAGAAACGGCTGAGAAATGGGGTCCTGCTACGTTGCCACCAATCCCGTTTCACGGACCACTACGACTCGCACACTTGGGAGGTTTCTCATGAAAAAGATCACCTTGACCGCAGTGGCGCTAGCCCTGCTCGTCGCCGGAACCGACGGCGCCCAGGCGCAGAGCTTCTCCGTCGGCGCCTTCGGCGGCTGGAACTCCGCTACCCTGGATCTCAGCCAGGGCGTGTTCACCAGGGCAGACAACCTGAGCGGCTTCAATGCGGGCGCCGTGCTGGGCTGGAACGTCAGCGAGAAGTTCACGGTGGACCTGGCCGGCATGTACACGCAGAAGGGTTCCGCGGTGGAAGATGAGGGCCAGCTGATCGACCTTAGCGTGGACCTTATTGAGATCCCGCTGCTGGCTCGCGTTACGATTCCGACCCAGGCCGGCGACAGGCTGTCGCTTCATTTCTTCGCCGGTCCGGCCATCAGTTTCGAGACAAGCTGCAAGGTGAGCGGAGACAACAACGGCCAGAGGGTGGAGCTAGACTGCGATGATCCCCAAGTACAGGCCGAACATCACACGACCGACTACAGCTTGCTGTTCGGTGGCGGTGTCGGCATCGGCGCCGGGCCCGGAGACATCCAGCTCGATGTCGCCTATGACTTGGGCCTCAGAAACCTGAACAGCGAGGTCGGTGATGACGCGGTGATCAAGACCCGCGCCCTGATGCTGACGGCCGGCTACAGGCTGCCGATCGGCGGATGGTAACACTTTGACCGTCGTCGTTGTCGTTGCCGCTATCGAGTTTACGTCCCTGTCCCGACGTGCCCGCCGATAGTGGTGACGGCAACGGTGGCGATGTCCTAGATTATCGAGGAATAGATCCATGTTGAACGGAGCCCATATCGTGAGCCTGTTTGGTTTCGCCGCCATCCTCTCCTTCGTCATCGCCTGCGGCTCGGACGCCACCGGGCCGTCACCGGTTGACGTCTCGCTCGAGCCGGGCCTCCAGGGGTTCGAGGCCAGCCTGGATAGCCTTCGCGTCGCGCTTCGCATCCCCGGGATG
>JBDHHX010000408.1:0-2894 GCA_039589155.1 Gemmatimonadota bacterium
ACCCCGACCTCCTCTTCCTGGGCACCGAGAACGCGCTCTTCGTCTCGAGCCAGGCTGGCCGTCGCTGGATGGCCTTGATGTCGAACCTGCCGACCACGTTGTACGACGACATGGTCATCCACCCCCGGGACAACGACCTGATCGTCGGGACCCACGGGCGCAGCATCTGGGTGCTGGACGACCTCACACCGCTGGTCGATTGGAGTCGAGAGCTGGCGGGCAAACAGGCTCATCTGTTCCCCATCCGCGCGGCGACGATCTACCAGTATTGGAAGGACACCTCCTACAGGGGCCAGGCCGCCTACGCCGGCGCGAACCCTGCCGACGGCGCGATCATCAGCTACTACCTGCTGCAAAGCGAGGACTCCGCCGCCATCACGATCGAGAACGCCGCGGGCGACCTCGTTCGCCGCCTCGAGGTCGACGGGTCCGGCGGTGCTATCCATCGGGTCAACTGGGATCTGCGGTACGAGCCGCCTCCCTTCCAAGAGAATGGTGGCGGTAGCGGGCCGTCCCAGGTTTTGCCGGTCTTACCGCGGCCCAACACGCCGACCGGTCCCTTCGTCGCGCCGGGGACCTACACGGTCACGCTGGAGGCAGGCGACCGCAGCTCCACGCAGAAAGTGATGGTCAAAGGCGATCCGCTGATGCAGTTGAGCGACGCGGATTGGCAGGAGCGCGAGACCTTCCTGGTCGAGCTCCTCGACTTGCAGCGGCGGGCCTTCGATGCGGACCAGCAAGCCGCGGAGCTGAGTCGCACCGTCGTCGCCGAGCGCGACTCGCTGGAAGAGGCCGGCGATCTCAGCGCCGAGTTCGACGCTCACGCCGACTCCGTCGCCGCACTGGCCGAACGGCTAGACGATATTCGTTCCGGTCTGTTCGGACTGGCCGGCGCCTTCAACGGCCGCGGCGTGCGCCAGGGTAGCCTCTATCCGCCTACGCAGACGCACCGTCAGCGGCGCGACGATTTGGCGGCCGCGCTGAGCAGGGAGGTCGCGGCTCTGGAGGCAGAGCAGGGAGGGGAGTAGCGGAATACGGTTACTCGCGCCGGATCGCGGCCCCCGGCGCTACACCGTCCACGAGCGCGCCGTCATCGACGACAAGCGTGCCGTTCACCAGCACGTAGCGCACGCCTTCGGAGTACCGATCGGGCTCGCGGTACGTCGCCCGGTCGATGATCGTGTTGGGATCGAAGATCGCGATGTCGGCATAGGCGCCGACGGCGAGCCGTCCGCGCAGGCGCATCGAGGGCGCGGCCTGTTCGATGCGCTGCGCCGGCATGATCGTCACTTTACGCAGCGCCTCCATCAGGGTCAGGAAGCCCTCGTCGCGGACGAAACGGCCGACGACGCGTGAGAAGCTGCCGGCGCCCCGCGGATGACCCTTTCCGTCGCGGATGATGCCATCGCTGGCGATCATCACGTTCGGGTGTCGGAGCGCCATCAACATCTCGTCCTGCGGAATGAAGAAAGTGATGATCGTGGCGCCCTCCTCGCGCCAGTACTCGAACGTCTCCTCGTTCAACCGCTCGCCGGTCTCGACCAGCATGATGGAGTCGTAGGTGATGCCGCCGAAGCGCGCCTGCCATCCTTCATCGTAGAGCGCCGACTCGAGGCGTGTGCTGTTCGCCTGGTACGGGTAGATATCGGCCATGATGTCGACGCCGTGTGCCCGCGCGCCTTCGATCATCTCGAGGCAGGCCGCCATCGAGCCGATCCCGGACGATGACAGGTGGACCACCTGCGTGCTGGCGCCGGTGATCGCTGCCGCCGCGATCAGCTCCTGCACCGATTGCACGATGGTCTCCGGAAAGACCGAGCCCTTGTAGCGGGAGTGGACGTGGGCCGGCACGCCGTGCTGGGAGGCGACGGCGAACAACGCCACGACCTCTTCGTAAGAGGCGCCGGGCACGTAGTTGATGCCGAAGCCTACGCCGACGGCGCCCGCCTCGATGGCCGTCGCCGCGAGGCGCTGCATCTCGGACACCTGGTCGGGTGTCGCCGGCTGGTAGCGGTCGGTGGCGCCCACCGCGGACCGTAGTCCGCCGTGCCCCACCGTGGTGCCGTAGTTGACCAGCGAGCCCTCCGTCTCGAACGCTGCCAGGTAGCCGGCAATGTCGAGCGGGCCACCGTGCATGTTGATCACGGTGGTGACGCCGTCCATGACCTTGTATCGCTGCGCCTCTCGATCGGTGGGGATCCTCGCCAGGACGTCGATGAAGCCGGGCGCGACCACAAGGCCCGACGCATCGATGGTGCGGTCCGCCGTCACCGCCTCGTCCGTGATGGCGACGATACGGTCGTCGCGGATGAGCACGTTGGCGACGCGTGCCGCCCCGCTGGCCGGGTCGACCACACGGCCACCAACGATCGCGATGTCACCACGCTCCTGCGCCGCGGCCGGCGGCGCCAGCACGATCATGGCGAGGGTTGCGAGTGTGAGGAAGAATCGGGCCGTGGATAGCATGGGATCTCCGTCTAGCTATTCTGATTCGAGAATTCCCACTAAGGAACATCCAGCGAAAGCACAAACTCCTTCCGCTCCCACCCCGTCTCCGGGTAGGCGTGCACCGTGGTCAATTCGTAGCTGCCCGCCTCGAGCCCGGTGATTCGAGCCCGGTACTCGAAGGCTGCGACGACCTCGGCGCAGAAGCCGCCCCGCGTCCGGGCCGTCAGGGTCAGCGTCAACGCCGATCCCTCGGCCACGAGCTCCGCCTCCACGTCGTAGCACGGATTCGGCGTGGCGATCGCCCCGCTCAGCTCCAACCCCTCCGCCGATGCGCTCTGCATCGTCGGGGCCGCGTCCACAGCGGTCTCCATCCCGCCTAACAGCTCGAACTCCAGCATGGGCTCCTGGGCCTTCTCGATGGGGGCGCTGCCCCGGCACGGGGTCAA
>JBDHHX010000409.1:0-2838 GCA_039589155.1 Gemmatimonadota bacterium
CGGTGCCAAGTTTGCGGTGATTGGCGAGTTGACCTACGAGGGCGAGCGATTCGAGGGCAGCGAAGCGGACTCGCGCCTGCTCGCCGGCGTCAACTGGAAAGCCCTGCCCTGGGGTGTGGTGCGCTTCGCCGTTGGCGGCGGCCTTACCGACGGAGCTCCCGACGCGCAATTCGTGGCCGGCTGGTCGTTCGATTTCTAGATATTCCGGGCTGGCAGCGTTCCGCTTTTCCCTGAGTTCATCACAGGCAGGTCTTGTGGCCTGCGGTTACCATGTAATAAGTGGTAATCGAACGCTCGCACCGTATAAGGGAGAGTGGGGACAAGCCATGATGCTCTCGGCATTTGAAGAGCTGAATCTTTACGTCTACCACTCGCTCCAGGGCGTGGTGCTCGATATTGTGATCTGGTGCCTCGGGCCATTGGTGGACGAGTCGCGGCCTTACGGCTTGCTGCGACAGATTCTGGCTGTCGGCACCGCCAAGCTCTGTCGCGGCTGGCTGCGTTTGTGCGGTTGATCCACACCCCTCCTATTGCATCGCTCGACCTTTGATCGCTCCACGTACGTGGTACTCGCGCTGCTCCGAGGTGGCGAACGTCTCGACCTCGAGAGGGTCCCAGGGACCGGGCGTCTCGCGACGGGTCCAGCGCATCTCGCCGTCCGCATCGACCCACTCGATCCAGATCATGTCGCTGGCGCTGTGCACCTGGGGCCGGTTCGGTGTGTCATGGCCGGACGTGGCGACCACTTCGCTGGAGTAGCCGCCGCCGTCCTCCCAGGCCAGCACGATCTGCCGCGGCGTTCCTCCGAGCTGGGAGGTGTGGACCTCGTAGACTACGTAGAGCGCCCCCTGGTGGAAAACGCCCGCCGGGCGCACGGCCAGCTCGCAGGGCTGCGAGACCTGGACCGGCGCGGTCCATGACGAGAGGTCGGCCGGCGCCTCGCGGTGCATCACCCGGGGCCACGCGTCGTCGGTCCAGTAGAGCAGATGAACCGCACCGCCGGCAGGATCGATCAGCAGCGTCGGTTCGGCCGGTTCGGCGAAGGTCGCGTCCTCGGCCAGCACCAACGGGTCGGTCCACGCTCCCTCCACGAACCGGCTCACCACCACGTCGTAGCCGCCCGGCGAGCTTTTGGCCCAGGCCACGATGGGTAGCCCGCTGACTATGTTGAACACCGACGAAGGCCGGCCGTCGCCGTTGAGCTCGCCGTCGGGATTAAGAATCGCCCGGTCGCTCTCGGGCGGTGAGTGCGGCTGCCACATCGCGGTGACCGGGTTGCCGTCTTCGATGATGGCACCGATCTCGTACGGACCCTGAGCCGATCCTGTGCCTGCGTCGAGAATCACACCGACTTCGGCGCCTAACGGGGCGGAGAGCAGCAACAGCAAGACGCCGGCGGCGACCCGCGCGCTCGACTGCACTTTCTGCAAGTTGGTCTTCATGGCTGATCTCCCGCCAGACTTGCCCGGTAGTCAATCGCCTCGGGCAAATCGGCCTCGACACGGCTCAGGTAGCTCTTCAAGGTTCTTTCGTTCGAGCGCACGGCCGCTCCGTCCCCGCGCTCGGCGGCGATCTCTCTGAGGTAGTAGCAGTTGCGGAACACGATCGATGTGTACTCGCGCGCACGGGCGATCGCGTTCGATCGCAGGGCATACGATTCTGCGGAGTCGATCTCTTTCGTGCGGTGTGCGATCACTGCCAGGTGGCTCAAGGCCAGGGCCTTGAGCTTGTCGTACCCCGAGTCTTCGGCGGCACGCAGCGCCACGCGCAGATAGGCACGGGCTTTGTTGGTTTCGCCCTGGTCGATCAGAGCCTGGGCCAGGTTGACCCGCGCCAGGCACTGCTGAAACGAGTCGTCCAGTTCGCGGAACAGCGTCAGCGCGCGACCGAAAGCCGCAACGGACTCTTCGACCAGACCCATCGCGTAGAGCGCGGGACCTCGGATCGTCTCTGTCACGGCCCGCGATCGAGGTGGGTGTTCGTGATCCTGCAGCTCTCTGTCGACCCGCTCCAGGCCCATCTTGGCCACCGTGTAGCGGTGCAAACGATAGCTGCAGGTCACGAACGAAAGCAGGGCCCACAGGCGCTGCTGGTCGGTCAGCTCGCTCTTGTTCAGCAGCTCTTCGCACTCGACCTTGGCCGACTCGTAGCGCTGGAGGTGAACGAGGCAGTCGACTTCGTGAAGTCGCAGATCGTGGATCGTGCTGTCGTCGACGTCGGGATCTTGTTGTTGGCGCAACTGCTCCAGGTATGCCGAGACCAGGGCCAGCGCCTCCCGGTAGCGGCCGGTGATCCGGTGTTCTTGTACCTCGTCGAGGATCTCTTCCACCGATCTGCCCTCGACCAAGGCGGGCAGCATTTCCAGTTCGAGATCGACCTCGAACTTTTCCGCCACCGAGGCGATCGGCACGCCATAGATGCGGCTGAGCGCGTACATGCGCGGAAAGGTCGGCACCGCCTGGCCGTTCTCGATGCGGGAGAGATGCGACTTGGTTACCCGCTCCGGGTAACCGAGAGACATCTCTTCCACCGCGTCGAGAGACAGCTTTCGCTGTTCGCGGATCCGGCGCAGGTAGCGCCCGAATCGCTTGTGGTCCAATCCAGGTTCGCTTGCCCCCATGGAGGCCCCCCGCTTGATCAGTTATTCGACCGATCCTCCACCGCTCGCCCGAACCGGGCGCGATCGACCGGCCGGTCGGGCGGATCCAGATAGCTAGATAAATAAACCGCGAGACGCGTCCCAAGGGGGGGAATCGAATCAACTTGGGTTGCGGATCGGAAACGTCTGTTAAGTCATTCTAAAGACGCTATTTGGTAAGACCGACCTTCGGCAATTCC
>JBDHHX010000410.1:0-2816 GCA_039589155.1 Gemmatimonadota bacterium
AGATCCGCGAAGCGGGATGGCGCCTCGTTGGCTACCTGGGGCATGGCGCCCGGCCCCAGGACTACGGGGCGGCCATGCGGGATGAACCGGCGGTGAGGCGCGCCGCGCTCCGAGCCGGCGCATGGTGCCGCGAGCCGGGAGTTCTGTCACTGGGTCAAGAGTCCGCCGCCAGCCCGACGCTTGACAAGCTGGAGGCCCTGGAGATGCTGGCGGTGCTCGGCGGGCCCGAAGACCTGCCCCTCATGCGGACCGTCGCCGGCACCAGCGAGCTGGGTCCCGCCCGCTATCGGCTGCTCGGGTCGTACGGTCACCCGGAGATGGTCGATCTGTTGATCGGCGGCCTGCGCGGCGAGGACGACGCCGATGCCCGGGCCGCCGCGGCGGCCTTCACCCGGGTCACGGGACTCGACCCGGGAGCGGCGGAGCGTGATTGGGAGGCGGTGAAGTCGCGCTACGTCGGTGCGCCGCGCCTGTTCCGCGGACTGGACCCGCGGTCAGGGCTCAGTCGCGAGGCGATGGAGACGATCGACATGGAATCGCGCTGGGAAGTATTCCTGCGATCCAACTACACGGGAGATTGGAGCGGATCGGCGATCAGCTTGGAGGTCTTTCCACAGGCACCAGAGTTTGGGAGAGAATCATGAAGAAAAGTGAATTCGATGTCGTCGGCGAAATCGCACTTGACGATCTGCTCACCCAGCCGACCGAGGCACCTCAGTCCGAGATGCCCTCGGATCGGATCGACGGAATCGTCATCGCTCGGCTGATCGGCTTGGCTGCCGACGGGCGTGCGATCGTCGACTTCGATGGCGGCAGCTGCGACGAGCCGGTCACCTGCGAGTCCCTCGCCAGCCTCGACGACGACATGATCGACCGCCACGTGGCGCTGATGTTCCGGGACGGTGACCCGGACCGACCACTCGTGCTCGGCGTGATCCAGAACGCGGCACCGGCGAGGAAGCGAGCGGCGGTCGAGGTGGCGAAGGACGGCGAGACGTTGGAGCTGACCGCCGATAAAGAGATCGTGCTGCGCTGTGGCGAGGCGAGCCTGACGCTCACCCGGTCGGGCAAGGTGATCATCCGCGGAGCCTACATCAGCAGCCGTGCGTCGGGCGTCAATCGCGTCAACGGCGCGTCGGTTCAGATCAACTGACGGTCCGTCGGGTCGAACGTGCTACAGATCTCCAACCTCACGCCGTTCCAGGCCGATCGGGCGATTCTTCTCGACAAGGACGGCAACCAGGTCTGGGTCGTCGTCGTCAAGGCGACTTACCATCTTGATGACGACGGAACGGTGCGACTGCACGACGAGCAGGAGCCGGTTTGCCACGCGCCCGTCTATGCGGGAGAGCCCGGTCAATCCAGTCTGCTGCGCGAGAGCGAACTCGTCGTCGACCACCCCGGTACCGATGTGACGTTGAACGCGACGGCATATGCTCCCGGCGGCGTTCCGATGACCACGCTGGACGTGACGGCTGCCGTCGGCCAGGTGACCAGGACGCTTCGCGTTTTCGGAGATCGGCACTGGGCCCAGGGTCCGTTGGGCCCCATCAAGACCCGGCCGCGACCGTTCGTCGAGATGCCGATTCGCTACGAGCTCGCGTTCGGAGGCGGCTCCGGCGCCAAACGCGACGAGCGCAACCCGGTGGGGACCGGTATCGCCGCCGGCCGCGGCGATGCCATCGGCATGCCGCTCCCCAACGTCGAGGACCCCAATAAGCTGGTCAGGCGTTTGGGTAGCCGCCCATATCCGGTCGGATTCGGAGCGATCGGCGCTGATTGGTCGCCCCGGAAGGAGTACGGCGGCACCTACGACGACGCTTGGCAGAAGAACCGGCTGCCGCTCTGGCCCGAGGACTTCGATCCCCACCACCTCCAGTCGGCTCACCCCGACATGGTGAGCGAGCAACCGCTTCGCGGCGGCGAGGAAGTTTGGCTCAGCAATCTTACGCTGGAATCGCGGCTATCCTTCAGCCTCCCTCGTGTCTTTCTGACCGTACTCACCGAGTTCGAGGACGAAACCGTTAGAAGCCCCGTTCAGCTGGATCGCGTGATCATTGAGCCGGACGACCGGAGGCTGGTCATGGTCTGGCGGTCCAGTCTCAACTGTGGGCCGAGTGCCAGGGGCGTGATCAAGACGATCGTCGACACGAAACCCTATCTGGATGAATGACCGGCCTGGAGCGAGTAGGTCGAGCGAGCGACAGCGACCCCATGATCATTGGGGTCGGCGCGCAGACATCGATCGGACTCACGCTGCCGGCCACGTCGGCCGCTTTTCGCTCGGGAATCAACGCTTTCGGTCGGTCCGAATATCTGCGCCAACGCAAGAACGGTCGCGGCATCACGCTCGCGTTCAACACCACGTTGCCGCATGAAGATTTCGCCTACGATCGCATGAAAACGCTGGCACTCGCAGCGGCTGGTGAGGCTCTAGACCCGCTCCGCGATAGGATGGCTGACCAACTCGCCGGCGAATCCAGGCTGCCACTGTTCTTGTCGGCGCCGCCGCCGCGACCGGGGCTGCCCGACGGGTCCGGGGCTCGCATGGTCCAGGAACTCACGGATTCGCTTCCTGTTGGAGTCGATCGCGAACGCTGCGTCCTCATGGACACGGGCCACGACGGAGGGCTCGCCTTGCTGGGCCTCGCGGCGAACATGGTGGCGGAGGGTCGAAGCAGCGCCTGCCTGGTCGGAGGCGTCGAGTCCTACAAGGACATCGAGACGCTCCACTTTCTCGAGGAGCTGAACAGGCTGAAGACCGACGAGCAGCCGAACGGCTTCATCCCCGGCGAAGCGGCTGCCTTCCTGCTCGT
>JBDHHX010000411.1:0-2803 GCA_039589155.1 Gemmatimonadota bacterium
GTAGACGAGTGGACAAGTAGACGAGTAGACGAGAGACGGTCGGGGGTTAGGTAAGCAGCTCCAGGAGTCCGAGCACCATTTCGGCGTTGCGACGGCCGGCGCCCAGGTTGGCTTTAACATAGGCCAGCGCTGCGGTGCCGGCCGTTTCTCGTGCCACCTGGTCAGTTAGCCAGCGGCCGAGTTTGGCTTCGGCTGAAGCCCAATCTTCAATGACGACGGCGCCGCCTCGTTCGATCAGCTCGCCGGCTTCGCGGGCGTTGGCGTGGCGCGGGCCGAAGAGGACGGGAGCGCCGAGGGCGGCCGGCTCGAGAACCGAGTGCAGGCCTTTGCGGCCGAAGCCGCCGCCGACGTAGGCGATGTCGGCCAGAGTGTAGAGCTCGCCCAACGCGCCGACTCTGTCGACCACGATCACGTCCTGCGGCTCCGCGTCGCCGCTCTCGATCTGCGACAGGTGGGCGTACGCCAGCTCGTCCATCTCGAGATGTGCTTCCAGCCGAACCAGGTGATCGCTGGTCGGCTCGTGCGGAACGATGATCGCGCGGAAATCGGGATGTTCTTTCCGCAGATGCGCGATGGCGGGCACCAGGTGTTGCTCACCCTCGGGCCAGGTGGAGCCGGCGACCAGGGTCGTGCCCTCGTATCCACTGAGGAGTGATACCGGCGGCTTCGACCGGTCGATGGCCTGCGCCCGCGACCAGACCTGGTCGAAGCGCGCGTCACCGGTGATCTCCGTTCGGTCGGGATGCACTCCCAGCTGGGCGAGCCGCGCCGCGTCCTCGACCGAGATGGCGCCCACCGCATCCAGCCTCTCGTAGGCGCTCTGCAGGAATCCGCGGGCCGGCCACTTTAGGCGGCTCGAGTTGGGCGCCAGCGTGCCGCTCACTAGCGCCAGCTTTACGTCGCGCCAGCCGGCGACACGCGTCACGTTGGGCCAGACGTCCAGCTTACCGAAGACGATGACGCTGGGCTTCACCGCTTCCATCACTCTCATCAGGTCATCGACCACATCGAACGGCATGTAGTCGGAATAGTCGGCGGGTATCTGAGCCGCGAGCTTCTGCGCCGAGGGAGAGAAGTAGGTGTAAAGCAGCTGGATGTCAGGGCGCAGGTCGCGCAGCGCCTCTATCACCGGCCGCGTCTGCAGCCCCTCGCCGACGCTGGGCGCGTGGAACCATACCAGCGGCGCCGCGCTGCGATGGGCGGCCGCCCATCTCTCGATCCGCTCCACGAGATCCTGGCGACCATCGACGCTGCGCCGCGCTTTTTCGGGCAAGAACGGCGCGTGCGGAAGGATGCGGCGGGCACCTTCCGTCCCCCAGTCGTAGAGCACCTCGCTGAGCTTCATGTCGTGAAGTTGCTGACGCAACGGCCCCGCGGCAACCGGATGCTGGCTGCCTGATCCTCCGAATGATAGGCGCGAGAGCCGGCTGATAGCGGGCTGAGAACCGGTTGACGGCCCCTCTCTATGTTGGGTCCACCAGATGGGCCCGCCGGGCCAGTGATCCTCCAGGACTCAGCCTCAGCCCATCTACCCGAAGTGAGGGTCATTGAGCGCCGGCGGGCCTTCTTGTTTTCCCATACGACCTCCTCACTCCGATTAGAAACACATGAACGCACCACCGCTTCGTGGGCGAGGCGAGCTTAGTGCTAATAATTATGAATATCTGTTGCGAAGTCTTATCGATCTTCACATAGTGGCACATTCGAAGATGGGCTGAGGCATGTGAGGCGGTGCGGTTTTCACCGACACTGCGGAGGCTTCGGCTGTGGAAGTACCCGATCCAGCCTGTACCTCTCCGGGCCGGCGCTCGCATAGCGCCCGGCCGACATCGACGGACGCCCTGGGCCGTCGGATCAGCACTCGAGTTCGGACGATCTCGTCCCGCCCGCCGGCGGGCTTCTGCTTTTTGCGCTCTCCAAGGAGGCACTGATGAGTGAGCGCGCCCTGTCCCCGAGTCTCTTCTCGATACTCGCCGCTGCGTTGGCGCTCTTCCTTACCACCGCTGTCGCGGACGCCCAGGTGGGCAAGATCACCGGCGTGGTGACCGACGCCCAGACGGGCGACCCGATCGTCGGCGCCCAGATCTTCCTCGAGGGCTCGGGCCGCGGCGCCCTGAGCGGCGACAACGGCCGCTACTTCCTGGTCAACGTGCCGGTGGGAACGTACACGGTGGTAGCGGAGATGATCGGCTACGCCGTTCAGCGGCTGGAAAACGTATTCCTACGGATCGACCAGACGCGGGCGATCGACTTCGAACTGACGCCGCAGGCGATCGCGCTGGACACGATAAGTGTCGTGGCGGAGAAGGTGCCGCTCATCAACGTGACGGCGACGGGCAGCCAGAGCACGATCACGTCGGACCAGATCACGGCGTTGCCGGTGAACAACATCGAGGAAGCGCTGGCGCTGCAGCAGGGCTTCCTCAACGTGCCGGACCAGACGAACCTGCTGGCGTTCTCGGAGACGCGTCGCAACGCACTGACGCCGATCCGCATTCGCGGTGGCCGGGCCGGCGAGACGCAGATGCTGATCGATGGGATCCCGGTCAACAATTTCATCTATGGGAGCCCGGCGGTCTCGATCACGCCGGAGGCGGTCGGTCAGATCGACTTCATCCGCGGCGGCTTCCCGGCGCAGTACGGCAACGCGCTGTCAGGAATCATCAACATCGCGACCAAGGAGGGCTCGGGGACGAACCTGGCGGGCGCGATCAACTACCGGACGGGCCAGGTGGGCGCGGCGCTGGGGAACGACTACGACGACGCGGCCAGCTTCAACCTGTTCGAGGCGTACGTGGCGGGC
>JBDHHX010000412.1:0-2782 GCA_039589155.1 Gemmatimonadota bacterium
GGTTGAGAACCCGGGACAAAGTCGCCGTGAGTGCCGCAGGCCTGCTGGCACCGCCGCTCCTTCGCGCCGCCTATTCGACCCTGAAGTTCGAGACAACAAACGAATCGAATCTCGAGTCCTGGAGAACCGGCGCGCCCGTCGTATTCGTCACCTGGCACGGCCGGCTTCTGCCACTGCTCTACCTTTTCAGAGACCGTGGCATCGTGATGCTCGTGAGTCAGCATCGCGACGGCGAGTACCTGACGCGTCTCGGTCGCGGGCTCGGGTACGACGCGGTGCGCGGGTCGAGCACGAGGGGTGGTCATGGCGCTCTCCGCGAGCTGGTGCGCAAGGTCAGAGGCGGAAGCTCCCTGGCGATTACGCCGGACGGCCCCCAGGGGCCAAAGGAGAAGCTCAAGCCCGGTGCGCTACAAGTCGCACGGATTACGAATGCCCCGGTAATACCGGTAATGGCCGGCGGCGAGAGCGCCTGGTGGGTCGAAGGATGGGATCGATTCATGATCCCGAAGCCGATGGCTACGATACGCGTTGCGGTGGGGGCGCCGAGCAATGTACCCGGGAATGCGTCAGTGCGAGACCTGGAGCGTTACGCCAACGAGTTGGAGGATCGACTCCAATCTCTCAAGGCCGCGGTGGATGACTAGCGCCTGGTATCGACGCCTCTGGGCACGCGACGAGCCGGCGAACTTTGGGCAATGGGCGCTGCTCGCGTTGCTGGCCCCCACCGAATGGTTGTACCGTGGAGGTGTTGAAGCTCGCTCCTGGGCCTATGACCGGGGCCTTCTGCGCTCCACCGCAGCCGCCCTTCCTACGATCTGCGTCGGCAACCTGACTGTCGGCGGGACCGGGAAGACTCCGCTGGCAGCGTGGTTCGTCTCGGCGCTCCTCGAGCGGGGCCGCGCGCCGGCCGTCGTCATGCGTGGCTATGGCGGCGACGAGGTCGTGGTGCATCGGATACTCAACCCGGAAGTATCCGTCATCGCGTCCGCCGACCGGGTGGCCGGCGTGAGGGCGGCCGCCGACGCGGGCGCCGATTCGGTCGTCCTCGACGATGCGTTCCAGCACCGGGCGATCAGGGCAGATCAGAACGTCGTGCTCGTCGCCGCGGAGGACTGGCACGATGATCCGCGGCTGCTTCCGCGTGGCCCCTGGCGCGAAGGGCTGGGCGCGTTACGCCGCGCCACACTGGCCGTTGTCACCCGCAAGGTTGCGCAGCCGGCGTTCGCTGCGCATGTAGCGGAACGAGTCGCGGCAGCGGCGCCCGGCGTCCCGGTCGCCCGGGCCTATCTCGGCCTGTCCGGCCTGGTCCGTTTCGAGGGCGCGGCGGCTCGCCAACAGGAAGGCTTGCCCCTGGGTGGTTTTCGTTGCGCTTTGGCAGTCGCCGGCGTCGCGAAGCCGGAGACGGTATGGGACCAACTCGAGGCGGCGGGCGTGCGCGTCGATGAGCGGCGCGCCTTTTCGGACCACCATCGATACTCGGCGGCCGATATTGAAATGATCAACAAGGCTTCCGCTTCCGGTCCGCTGGTCGCGACATTGAAGGATGCGGTAAAGCTGAAGCCGCTATTGGCGACGAACACCGAGCTCTACGTTCCGCTTCAGCGGGTCGAGTGGGAGGACGGGACGGCGGCGGTCGATACTGCGATCGAGCGCAGTCTAGAGAAACGCCAGTCCTTGGATCGGTGAGCATGCAGACGATCGATACCGACATTCTGGTCATCGGCACGGGAATCGGAGGCCTGAGCTTCGCTCTTCGGGCGGCCAACGAGTGCGACGTCGTTCTTGCCACCAAGAAGGCGAGCTTCGAATCGAACACGAACTATGCCCAGGGTGGTATCGCCGCGGTCACGGATGATGAGGACACCTTCCACGATCACGTGAACGACACCCTACGGGCCGGAGCCGGCCTCTGCCACGCCGACCGCGTCGCGCTGCTCGTCCAGAGCGGCCCGCGGGCCGTGAACGATCTGATGGACTGGGGGGTGGAGTTTACGCGCCGGGGCGGTGGTCTAGCACTGGGCAGGGAGGGTGGCCACTCCCATGCCCGCATCGTGCACAGCCGCGACCACACCGGTGCCGCTATCGAACACGCCCTGGACCAGGCCGTCGCCGAGCATCCGCGGATCACGATGCTGGAAGATCACATGGCGCTGTCGCTCAGCGTGGAGTGCTCGGGCGGTAGGGGCCGCTGTGTCGGCGCCGTGGTTCTCGACGTGGAATCATCCTCGCTCATCGAGGTTCGCGCCCGTTCGACTCTGCTCGCCGCCGGTGGAAGCTCCGCCGTCTATTGCCACACCACGAACCCGGCCATCGCCACCGGTGACGGTGTCGCGATGGCGTACCGGGCCGGCGCCACCGTGGCCAACATGGAGTTCATACAGTTTCATCCCACCGCGCTCTATCCCGCCGAGGAGCACGCCTTCTTGATATCCGAAGCAGTACGAGGCGAGGGCGCCTTGCTCCGAAACGCTGACGGTGAGCCGTTCATGCAGCGGTACGATCCGCGCGCCGACCTGGCGCCCCGGGACATCGTGGCAAGGGCCGTGCATAGCGAACTGAAGCAGAGTGGCGCTGACCATGTCTGGCTCGACGCCACTGTCATCGGCGCCGAACAACTGGAGGAACGGTTCCCCAGCATCCTCGAAGAATGCCGGTCGCGTGGCATCGATCCCGGTTCCGAAGCCATACCGGTCGTCCCGGCCGCCCACTACATGTGTGGTGGCGTCTGGACGGACAGGGACGGGCGGACCACACTCCCCGGCCTGTTTGCCGCCGGCGAGTG
>JBDHHX010000413.1:0-4514 GCA_039589155.1 Gemmatimonadota bacterium
ATCCAGTTCATCGCCAAGGTCGAGGCCAGGACGCAGCCTAGCCTGATGCCGGAAGCGCCGGGCATGGCGGTGATGAAACTGTTGGACCGCGTTGGCCTGACGATGGACGACATGGCCGTGGTCAAGAACCATAATCCCTTCGCCGTAAACGATGTCGTATTCTCGAAACAGACCGGCTACGACTGGCGAAATATGAACAAGACGGGCTGCTCGCTGGTCTGGGGGCACCCGCAGGGCCCGACGCTCACCCGGGTGCTGATCGAGGCGCTGGAGGAAGCAGTGGACCTGGGCGGCGGCAACGTGCTCATCTTCGGGTGCGCCGCCGGCGATGTCGGCATCGCGGCCCTGTTCAAGGTCTCTTAGGGAGATAAGCGAACATGACTAAGGTAATGAGGGAACCGACGCTCCAGACTATGGGTCTGGGTAACGTCATCGACATCTTCCAGAAGGGACAGACTCCCGCCAATACCGCCGACCTCGTCGACCAGGTGTTCGGTAACAGCGGCCAGCGAGGCTCGATGGTCATCTCGGGAGCCAACGGAATCGTCGGCGCCGGCAAGGCGATGCAGCTCGGCTCACGACTCGAACCGTTCGGCGTCCGCGTCGTCGCGCTCGATTTTCCCAGTGCGCCCGACGGCCTCGGCGCCAAGTACCCCGGGCTTGTGGACGCCTTCGGCCGCGAGGGTGCCGACCGGATCATGGGCAACATCACCCGGCTCTCTTACGACGGTAAGCGACTGCCGGATGAACTGGGCGCTCTTCAGCCCCGCTTCCTGCTGGAGGCGATCCCCGAGATCCTCGACATCAAGCGGGCCCACTACAAGATGTTCCGGGAGGCGGTCCCGGGGATCGAGATACGTTCGGTCACTTCGGGGTTCCCCAGCTCCGAGCTGGGCGTCGGCATCGCGCACCCCGCCTTCCCCCACGAGATCAACAAGGTGTGGGAGATCGTCGAGGCCGAGCCGTCCCCGATCACCCAGATGTTCTGGTCGATGGGCCTCATCCCATTGACGGTGAGCGACAACTGGTCGTTCATCCTCGACGTGCTCTTCTGTGGCGTGACGCTGGCCGGCCTGCGCTACCACGACGCCAGCAACATGCCGTTCTGGAAGATCGACAAGTTCGCTCGAAAGCTCTTGGGCCCCAACCCGTTCAGAGCCCACGACGCCATCGGCGCCAAGGGCGCCGACTTCCTGACCTGGTCCTGCCTCCACCACTTGAGCGAGACCTACGGCGAGCTGTTCCGGCCCACCGCGGTTCTGGAGGAGCGGAAAGAGACCGGCCAGACCTGGTACCCGCCCAACCACTTCCGCCCGCTGGTCGATTGGCCGCTGGACGCCGATAGTGACGAGGAATTCCGTACCTGGATCTTCGGCCCGATGTTCCAGATGACCAGCCTGATGCTCCACGAGAATCGCGGCCACCTCTCTCACATCAACGCAATCGACCGTCGAGGCCTATCACCGTCTGCACCCCGAAGCGAAGAAGGGTAAGAGCTGGTACCCCGACGCCTTCTCAGACATGGAGGGAACGGAGTGGCAGCAGCTGTACGTCAACGCCGAGCACGATGGCAAGGTCGGCGTCATCACGATAAACAGAGAAAGCTACAACTGGGACGTCGATCGCGAGCTCAACCAAGCCATCGACTGGCTCAAGGCCGAGGGGATCGACCGGGTGATCGTGACCGGCGATTTCCACATCGCCACCCAGATGGTCGGCGCCGACACCAGCGACTTCTTCTCGGCGCTGGAGAGCTTCGACGACGGCTACGCGATCACCAGCGGCTGGTCGGCGACCGCGCGCCGCTTCAACGACGAGTTCGCCGTATCCGTCGGCTTCGTGAACGGCAAGCGCTGCCTGGGTGGCATGCTGGAGGCGCTGATCCATTGCCACTACCTCGTGTCGGTGGACGATGCCCAGCTCGGATGGCCGGAGGTGACACTGCCGGTGGTCCCCGGCATGGAGGGTTGTCACTGGCCGCTCCGTAAGGCGAACGCCGATCACTGGCCCAAGCTCACGAACCTGCTGCTCACCGGCCGACCGGTCCGGGCGCGTGACGCGGAGGGCTGGCTGGTCGACTACGCCGGACCGCTGGACCAGGCGCTGGCGACGGCCTGGAAGGTGGCGAGTGGCGCCGACCACGGCCTGCCTCATAGGACCGTCGAGAAAGGCGGTTTGAAAGGGTTACCGACCGATTTCCGCGACGTTCCTGCGCCGGACTCGCCAGCGATGGAGGCGGCGCGGGGCGCAATCATCGAGTGCATGCAGAAGGCGGGCGCGCTGCCGCTCTCCGAAGCGCTGGAGGTCTCGGCGAAGCTCGCCGCCGACTTCCTGGCTTCGGATACCTGCCGCGAGGGTGCGGTGGGAGCGGAATACACAAGAACGATGGCGGTCTGAGAAGCGCCCTGATCCAGGAGAGAAAACGAGGCGCCAGCGTTCCGGCGCCTCGTTTCTTTTGTGGAGAGTACGGGCCGGTGGACTGGCACAATACCTGCCTTTATAGTACGACCTAATCCCGTCGAATCAGTCGGAAGACCGACGTGCGGCAAGAAAAACCGCGGCGGCTCGCCCGAACATGTGGCGCCGTCGTGCGTAGCCGTCGGGCGGATTGTAGCATCGACGCGCCAACCGAGGATACCACGCGTGGAGGCCCTCATGACGCAGAAACACAGTCGTCCCCGGGATCGCCGAGCGTTGATACTCGCCGTGGTGATCATGGCGCTGTCAGGTGGCTGCCAAGAGCCCACCGAAACGCCCGACGTCACCGAGCCCGGCCTGGCGACGTCAGATGGGGCACCCGGCGAGAGTCCGTTCATCTATGGCATCCACGATCACGATCCCAATCCCCAGGAGTTCCTCGACCACCTGAGCGCTGGCGGCGCGACCGGTTGGATAACTGCGACCATCGCCATCGGCAGCAACCCCAATGACACCGGTGGTGATGACTTCTCACGCTGGGAGAACCAGGGCCACACCGTAATAGTCCGGCTCAACAACGGCTACTGCGACAGCGGGACCATCCCAGCGCGCGAGCAATACGACGGCTTCGCACGCCGCGCCGCGAACTACGTTGCGGCGTCACGTGGAGTTCATATCTGGGTGATCGGCAACGAGACGAACCTGGCGGGCGAGTGGCCGGTGGTGGACGGCCGGAAGCGCTACGTGTCACCGCAGGACTACGCGCTGCTCTTCCGCAAGACGTACGACGCCATCAAGGCGGTGCGGCCAGACGACAGAGTGATGTCGCAGGCGCTGGCGCCGTTCGGCGGACCCTACGGCGAGGGCACCGCTTGCGGCTCTCCGCACGACGGCAATCCGCTCAACTGGGTGGATTACATGAACCAGATGCTCACCGCCATCGAACAGAGTGGTGGCATCGACGGCATCGCGGTGCACATCAATTCGCGGGGCTACACCCAGGACGCTATCCACAGCACACAGCGCGTGAATGCCGGCGGCCGACTGCTTTACACCAGCTTCTACGTCTACAAGGACTGGGTCGACTACGGAATCCCGGAGTCGCTCTATCACTTGCCCATCTACGCCACTGAAAGCAACGGCATTCACTACTGGTCCGGTGGCCATCCAGAGAATCCTGGCTCCCACTACGAACCCGGCTGGCTGCAGGAGGTCTACGCCGAGATCAACCGCTACAATCAGCAGGCGGCGACGACGGGCAAACCCATCTTTCGGGCCGTCAACCTGTACCGCTGGTGCGCGTGGTGCGACGGTTGGAACATCGACCATAGCCGCTATAAGGGTCAGATCCTCGCCGACCTCGACCAGGCCGTGGCCCAGGGCTATCGCTGGCCCGACGCCGGGGCCCCGCCACCGCCGCCACCACCGGACCCGGACGGAGACAACGTCGCCCGCAACGCGACAGCCTGGTCTACGAGCAGTAGCTACAGCGCCGACTTCGGAGGCGACAAAGCGATTGACGGCGCTGTGACACCAGGGAGCAAGTGGACCAGCGACGGCGCCAGCTCCGAGTCGTGGCTCGCCCTCGATCTCGGTGCGAGCCACGATATCAGCGGCTTCGCCGTGCGACACGCCGGAGCCGCGGGCGAGCTGACAGCCTATAACACGCAGGCCTATCGACTGGAGACGGGCACCTCGCTTGGCGGCCCATGGCAATCATCCATCGCCGCGCAATACATCCGCCTGTACATCACCGACGCGGGGACCGACAACTACGCCCGCATCCCCGAGTTCGAGGTCTATGGGATACCCGCAGTTCAGGAATCGAACGTGGCTCGGACCGCGACGGCCTGGTCTGCGAGCAGTAGCTTCAACGCCGACTATGGGGGTGATAAAGCTATCGACGGCGTTGTGACACCAGGGAGCAAGTGGACCAGTGACGGCGCCAGCTCCGAGTCGTGGCTCGCCCTCGATCTCGGTGGGAGCCACGATATCAGCGGCTTCGCCGTGCGACACGCCGGAGCCGCGGGCGAGCTGACAGCCTATAACACGCAGGCCTATCGACTGGAGACGGGCACCTCGCTTGGCGGCCCATG
>JBDHHX010000414.1:0-2772 GCA_039589155.1 Gemmatimonadota bacterium
GAGTGGCATCAGGAAGGCGAGCGCCGCGCGTACGTTGGTCGTGCGCTGCGCCTCACGCACCGCGATGAAGAGCACGACCGAGCCCCAGACCAGGCCGAGCAGCGGACCGAAGAAGGGAAAGATAGCGAAGGCGGCGGGCCCGGAAGCATAGGCGGTGGAGCGGAAGGTGGCCTCGTAGCCCATTCGTCCCGCACCGACCACCATGAACCCGAGGTGAATGAGCGCAACCGTGAGGAAGAGCAGGCCCAGGTAAAGCACGAGCAGGAACACGCCAAGCGTGAGGTAGGCGATCAGCCCACCCAGAAGTGTCGCGACCAGACCTTCCTCGCCGCCTCCGGATAGCGCCGTGCCCACCGTCTCCCAGTAGAAGTTGAAGAAGAGGGCGACGGCGGTGATGAGCAGCGTGTAGCCGATCGCCGGTCCAAGCCCGCTACGCGGCGGCAGCCTGCGGAAGAACGGCACCGGTTTGAAGACGCTGTCCCGCCAGGTGAGCCAGAGGGCGAGCCAGAAGCCATAGCGGCGGCGGTCTTCCCAGGGCGGCGGTTCGGTTCCCGCCGTCCAAACCTGCCCTATCGGACGCTCGACGGGTGTGGGGGCTGTTGCCGGCTGAACGCCTGGCGGCGTCGCTGCCGCCGCGTCGCCGGGGATCTCCAGGAGTTCCTGGACGCGGCCTGGCTCCGCCACTACCTGGCCGCAGGCGAAGCATATCGGATCGTTCCCCAGGATGGGGGCGCCGCAGCGCGGGCAGTTGGTCAGAGGCTCATTCATCGACCTGCGTCGGCTTCGCTCGAGAGCAGGACCCGGGCATCGACGGCTATGGAAGTCGTGCCCGGCTCGAAGGCGACGAAGGGATTGATATCCAATTCGTCGATCTGTGGAAAGTCGCCGACCAGCTGGCTCAATCGCTGGATCGTCTCCTGGATCGCACGCAGGTCGACGGGCTTCTCGCCTCTCACTCCCTCGAGCAGCTTGAAGCCTTTCACCTCCCGCACCATCTCGGCCGCATCGATGTCGCTGACCGGGTGGACGCGGAAGACGACGTCGCCCAGCGCCTCGACATAGATGCCGCCGAGGCCGAACATGACGAGGGGGCCGAAGCTGGGATCGAAAGCCGTGCCGACGATCGTCTCACGGCCGCCAGACACCATCTTCTCGACCAGAACGCCGTCCACCGCGTCACCGGAGATGCCGTTCTTCTCCAGCTGGTCCATCATCTCGTAGTACGCGCCGCGTACTTCCCGGTCCGACTCCAGTCCGACGATCACACCGCCGACGTCCGATTTGTGCGAGATTTCCGGCGCCATAACCTTGAGCACGACGGGGAATCCTACAGCTGCGGCGGCCTCGACCGCCTCGTCCGCGTCGGCCGCCTGCCGCCACGGGACGACCGGTATCCCATACGCCTCCAGCAGAGAGAGCGCATCACCCTCGCCGAGCCGCGAACGACCGCTACGCTCCGCTTCCTCCAGGATCTTGCGGACACGTTCGCGATCCACGTCCTCGTAGCGGTGGACCATACCGCCCGGTCGCTCCAGCCAGCGGCGATAGCGATCCATCCCCATCACCGCCCGCACCGCCGACTCCGGGAAGATGTAGGCGGGCACGCTGGCAGCGTGGAGCAGGGCGCGGCTCTCCTTTAGACCCTTGCGACCCATGAGCACAGCGAACGTCGGCTGCTCTCTACCGGCGGCGGTGTCGGTGATCGCCCGAGCCACGTCCACTGCGTGTACGCCCAGCGGCGGAACGAACGAGGCGATCACGGCGTCGACTCCCGGGTCATCGAGCACCGCCTCAAGCACCGAGCGGTAGCTGTCGGCGTCGGCGCTGGCGATCATGTCGACCGGGTTTTGAATCGAGGCCTCTTCCGGCAACGACTGGCGCAGCCGGTCCTTCGTGTGGTCGGTGAACTCCGTCACGTGTAACTGCTGCGACTCCAGCGCATCGGCTATGATGATCCCGGGACCGCCCGCGTTCGTCACGACCGCCACCCGGTTGCCCCGGGGCAGCGACGCGTTGCCGAAACCCATCCCCAGGTCGAACAGGCCTTCGACCGTGTCGACCCGGATCACGCCGCACTGCGCAAAGAGGGCGTCGGTCGCAACGTCCAGGCCCGCCATCGCGCCGGTATGGCTGCTGGCCGCCCGGGCGCCGGCCCGGGTTCGCGCCGCTTTCACCGCGACCACGGGCTTCACCTGCGTCACCTCGCGGGCGATTCGCGTGAAGCGGCGCGGGTTACCGAAGCTCTCCAGGTACATCAGGATGACCGACGTACTGTCGTCGTCCTTCAGGTACTCGAGTACGTCGTTACCCGAGATGTCCGCCTTGTTGCCCAGGCTGATGAACTTGCTGACCCCGATGCCGTACTCGCGCGCGTAGTCGAGAATCGTCACGCCCATGGCACCCGACTGGCTGAGGAACGCCACGTTCCCTGTCGGCGGCGTGGTCGGCGCGAACGTCGCGTTCATCGCCACTGCAGGATCGGTGTTCAGCACACCCATGCAGTTGGGCCCCACCATCCGCATCCCGTAATTCCGCGCCACCGAGACCAGCGCCTTCTCTCGGCCCACCCCTTCACCGCCGACTTCTCGGAAGCCCGCCGAGATCACGACGAGACCCTTAACTCCAGCCGCGCCGCACTCCTCGGCCACCTCGAGTACGTGCTCCTTCGGCACCACGATCACCGCCAGGTCCACCTCGCCCGGCACTTCGCCGATCGATGGGTAGGCACGTATCGAGTGCACGACCTCGCTCTTCGGGTTCACCGGGTAAACC
>JBDHHX010000415.1:0-2772 GCA_039589155.1 Gemmatimonadota bacterium
CGCGTGCTCGCGGCCGCCGGAGCCTACGACCAGGATTCGCATTATTTCATCCGACTAGAAGGAAGAAACTGTGTCGAGAAACGAAAGCGAAAGCGAGAATCGAGAAAAGAGAAATGAGGCGCCGCACCGTACAATCTTTGCCGGCCCTCTCCATTCTCGATTCTCGTTTCTCGACATAGAGCGAAGCTCAGCTAACCAAGGGCCCGATCAAGATCCTCGATCAGGTCCTCAACGTCTTCAATGCCTACCGACAGACGCACCAGCCCACCGGTGATTCCCATCACTTCACGCTCCGCCTCCGGAACCGCCGCGTGCGTCATCGCTGCCGGGTGGCTGATCAGGCTCTCGACTCCGCCCAGGCTCTCGGCCAGCGTGAAGACGCGCGTGCCGCGGACGAACGATTCCGCCCGCTCACGGCTGCCCAGCTCGAGAGAGACCATGCCGCCGTATCCGCTCATCTGCTTCTTCGCCACCGCGTGCTGCGGATGCGTGGGCAGCCCCGCATAGAAGACCTCACCGACCCGCGGCTCGTTCTGCAGCCACTCGGCGATGCGGCGGCCGTTGCGATCGTGGGTATCCATGCGCACGTGAAGCGTCTTGGTACCGCGGAGGACGAGCCAGCAGTCCATCGGGCCGGGCACTGCACCCGCCGACTTCTGTAGGAAGCGGAGCCCCTCGATGATCTCTTCATCCGAGGTCAACACCACTCCGCCCACCACGTCGCTATGCCCGTTCAGGTACTTCGTACTCGAGTGCACGACGGCATCGGCGCCCAGGTCCAGCGGCCGCTGGAAGTAAGGGGTGGCGAACGTGTTATCGACGACCAGTTTCGCGCCGGCGTCATGGGTGATCGCTGCGGCCGCCTCGATATCCGTGATGTGCATCATCGGATTGGTTGGCGTCTCAACGAGGACCAACTTCGTCCGCTCGTTCACCGCCTCCTTGATGCGATCGAGGTCACGCGTATCGACGAACGAGAACTCGAGGCCGAGGCGCGACAACACCTGGCGGAACAGTCGATCGGTGCCGCCATAGACGTTGGAGCCGCATATCACGTGGTCGCCCGCGGAATGCAGCTTGACTATCGCCTCGATGGCGGCCACGCCCGAGGCGAACGCGGCACCGTGCTCCGCACCTTCCAGCGCGGCAACGTTTGCTTCCAGCGCCGTTCGCGTCGGGTTTGAGACTCGCGCGTACTCGTAGCCCTTGTGAACGCCGATCCCCTCCTGCGCGTAGGTGGACGTCTGGTAGATCGGCATCATGATAGCGCCGGTCGTCGGGTCGGGCCGTTGGCCCGCGTGGATCGCACGGGTGCCGAAGCGCTGATTCCTGTCGACGGTCATGGTCCCTGGTTGTTGAGAGTGGTCGTTCCCGGAGGTAGACAGTCTAGTCGGGGGACGGGTTTGAGTCCAGCTAGGTTTCGCCGAGTTGAGTTGAGGGGTCCGCTAGCGTTAATTACTGATGGACTGACGGACTGACGCACTGACGCACTCGCAAGAAACATGGCCATACCAGACAGCCTGATAGTGAGCGTCTCCGGCATCCGCGGCCGGGTTGGCATCGATCTCGACCCGCCGCTGGTGGCTGGCTTCGCGGCGGCCTTCGGCTCGTACGTCCAGGACCAGGGCTGGGGAGACTCGCTGGTCATCGCCCGCGACTCCCGGCCCAGTGGGCCGGCGCTGTCGCGGGCGGCGGCGGCCGGCCTCATGTCGGTCGGCTGCCGCGTGCTGGACGCCGGCCTCGTACCGACGCCGACGGCCCTGCTGGCCATCGAGGAGAACGGTCACGCCGGCGGCATTGTCGTGACGGCGAGCCACAACCCGAAGCAGTGGAACGCGCTCAAGCTGGCCAGCCCGGACGGCGTCTTTCTGACACCGGAACAGGGTGCCGACTTCCTGCCGATCCTGCGAAGCGAAGCGCGGGCGGCCTACCTGGAGGGCGAGGGAGAGTTCGGTGGTGCGGAAGTACTGGCTGGTGCCGTGGACCGCCACATCGAGCGTATCCTGGCCCTCGATCTCATCGACCCGGAGAAGATCGCCGCTCGCGGTTTCCGGCTTGTCGTCGATTGTACACGTGGGGCAGGAGGCGTCCTTCTTCCCCAGTTGCTGGAGCGGCTGGGTTGTCAGGTCGACTGGATCGACCGGGAGCCCGACGGGCGCTTCACCCGCGAGCCGGAGCCGATACCTGAGAACATGACCGCTCTCTGTCAGCGCGTCGCCTCCGGCGGCGCCGACCTCGGCATGGCTGTCGATCCCGACGTCGATCGCCTGGCGCTGGTCGATGAGACGGGCCGCTGCATAGGTGAGGACTACACGCTGGCGCTGGCGGCGCGCCTGGTCCTGGCTCGGCGGCCAGGCGTGGCCGTGGCCAATCTGTCCACCAGCCAGATCGTCGAGACCGTCGTGGCAGCAGCGGGAGGAGAGTACCGGCAAACGCCAGTCGGAGAAGCGAACGTGGCCGCAGGGATGCGAGCGGCGGACGCCGTGATCGGCGGAGAAGGCAACGGCGGAGTGATTCTGCCGACGCTCCACCACACGCGTGACGCTCCCCTGGCAGTCGCGCTGGTCCTACAGCTGCTGGCGGAAACCGGGGCTCAGATCGGCTCAATTGTGGCGGAATACCCACAATTCCGCATCGTGAAGGATCGTTTTCCCCGCTCGGCTGTAGAAGTCTCAGAGCTATTTGCACGGATAGAAGAGGCCTTTCCCGGCGCCGAGATCGACCGGCGCGATGGGATCCACCTGCGCTGGCGTACCCGGCGGTTTTGGCTGC
>JBDHHX010000416.1:0-2768 GCA_039589155.1 Gemmatimonadota bacterium
CTCAGTTGGCGGAACCTCCATGCCCTGGGTGCTCTGCGCGCATTGATACACGGTGGCCGATACGATGTCGTGCACGTTCACACACCGGCCGCGGCGGCGCTGGCCCGTGCCGCAGCCCGCGGCGCGTCTTCGCGAGTGTTCTATACCATGCACGGTTCGTTGTGGGGCGCAGGCGTACCGGCGCGGTTGAGCGCGCTCTTCACCATCATGGAGCGCCGCTTGGGTCGACACACCGATCGCGTGTTCACCGTGAACCCCGATGACGCCAAAGACTGTGTGGAACGCGCCGGCATCCCGGAAGAGCGGGTCACGGTGTTGCCGGCGGGAGGCGCCGGCGTCGATCCCGACTTCTTCCTGACCGAGGAGGCTGCCGAACGAACGCGGCGCGTTGTTCGAAGCGAGTTGGGCATCGCCGATCGGGCTCGCATCGTCGCTTACGTGGGGCGGACGGCGGCGGCGAAGGGCATGGCCACACTAGCCCGGACCTTCGCTGGAATCGCCGAGAGCCGCGACGACTCGCACCTCATCATCGTCGGCGGAGCGCTCGAAGGCGAACGAGACGCGTACACGCAAGAACGCTTCCTGGCGGCGGTTGGAACGGAAGCCGCCAGCCGCGTCTCCTGGCTCGGCTTCAAAGACGATGTCGCTCGCTACATGGCTGCGGCGGATATCGTCGCCCTACCTTCGATACGCGAGGGCTTCGGGATGAGCCTGGCGGAGGCCGCGGCGGTGGGCCGCCCGGCCGTGGCGACCGAGACCCGTGGAGCGCGGGCGGTGGTCGATCCTGAGGTGACGGGCCTGCTGGTACCGGTCAACGACTATCGTGCGCTGGCCGCTGCTCTGCAGCGGTTACTCGACGATCCCGACCTGGCGAAGCGCATGGGGTCGGCGGCCCGCGACAGAGCGTCGAACCGCTTCACTCGCGATGCGGTCATCGGGTCCTATCTCGACGCGTACGAATCGATCCGCAACGAAGTCGTGGAGATCAGCGACAGATGAGCGACGGGCGACTTCAGGGTGGGGGAGTGACGCGGGTCGTCTATGTAGTCGACAACATCAGCTTCCGGGGTGGCGAGCGAACGTTCCTGCAACTGGTGAGCGGACTGCCGCGCAGCCGGTACGATGTAGCGGTCGCCTGCTCGCCCGGAGGCGTGTTTGTCGAGCGGCTGCACGATTTGGGTGTTCCGGTTATCGCGGCAGAGATGCGCCAGCGCCGACGTTTCGATACGGTGCTCGGCCTGGCCCGCGAGTTTCGGCGGCGGCGTCCCCAGATCGTTCACACGCAGGGTCGCGGTGATCCGTTCGGCCGCATGGCGGCGCGACTGGCCCGCGTGCCAGGCCTGGTTTCGACGACTGCGGCGATCGTGGCACGCTACGAAGTGCAGGAGAGGTGGCGACGGCTGCTCTATCGCAGCATCGATCGCGTCACCGATCCACTTGTCGACCGGTTCATCGTCGTGAACCGTGCCTCGGTGAACGCACTGACGCAGCGTCACAGGATTCCAGCATCGAGAATTGCGGTCATTCCCAACGGTGTCGAGATGGAGAAGTACGACCCGAGCCGAGCCGCTCGCGGTGGCTGGCGCGCGTCACACTCTGTTCCGGACGGTGCCGTCTTGATCGGGGACATCGGCCGCCTGTCCTGGGAAAAGGGATTCGAAGACCTGTTGAAGGCGCTTGCCGCGCTCGACGATTCTAACGTCTACCTCGTTATCGCCGGCGAAGGCCCCGATTGGGGCGACCTTCGCACGCTGGCCATGGGATTGGGCGTGGAACAGCGCGTCATCTTTGCCGGCTTCGTCGAGGACGTTCCAGCTCTGCTGGCCGATCTTGACCTGTTCGTCCTTTCCTCGCATCGCGAGGGCCACCCGATGGTCCTGCTCGAGGCCATGGCCATGGGTACGCCGGTGGTGGCCACCGATATCGCCGGGGTAGGGGATACGATTACGGACGGAGTCGATGGGCGGCTGGTGTCGGCCGGCGATGTTCCGCCGCTGGCGGACGCGATACGCGCGCTACTCAGTGACCCGGAGGCTGCTGCACGCATGGGCCGGAACGCGCGCAAGAAGATCGAGCGCGAGTACACGGTCGAGCGTATGGTTCGCAGGACGGCCGTGCTCTACGACGAACTGCTCGCGCAAAAGGGTGTGGTGGTGTAAGTTACGGCTGTCCGCCGGTCCGCCCCCGTTCCCGCCGCGCAAACCCCTTATGCCGATATGCCTGGGTGGCAGAGAGCCGTTAAGAGAGGTCTGGACATCGCGCTCACCAGCGTGGGCCTCGTCGTGCTCGCTGTACCCCTCGGTGTGCTAGCTGCGGCCGTCAAGCTCGATTCGCGCGGACCGGTCTTCTTCAGATACCCGCGGGTCGGACGCAACGGCCGAACTTTCGTACCGCTCAAGTTCCGGACGATGGTCGAGGGCGCTCTGGACCGGGGATTGGGCACCACGGTCAGCGAGTCGGACCAGCGGGTGACCCGCGTGGGCGGCTTCCTGCGACGCTGGGCACTGGACGAATTGCCGCAACTATGGAACGTGTTGAAGGGCGAGATGAGCCTGATCGGCCCGCGGCCGACTTTCGCCTACCAGGTAGAGCAGTACGACGAGGTACAGAGGCGGCGGCTTGAGGTTCGGCCGGGAATCACCGGGTGGGCGCAAATCAACGGCCGTAACGCGATCGAGTGGCCAAAACGGATAGAACTGGACGTTTGGTACGTCGACAACGGCACGCTGTGGTTAGATCTGAAGATCATGTTGAAGACGCTTTGGCTG
>JBDHHX010000417.1:0-2750 GCA_039589155.1 Gemmatimonadota bacterium
GAAGTGCTGGGGCCGATCCGCGAGAGGGACCGGATCATCACGCTGGATGTCCTGCGCGGCTTCGCCGTGCTGGGCATCCTGTTCGTCAATATGCCCTTCTTCTCGATGCCGTTGACGCTGGCCACAGGGACCACGGGTCTGGCCGACGCGCCCGCGATGGAGGAAATGTCCTGGGCGATTGTGAAGACCCTCGTCGAATACAAGTTCCTGTCCCTATTCTCACTGCTCTTCGGCGCGGGCCTGGTCGTGCAGATGACCCGGGCGGAGGCGAAGGGAAGGCGTTTCGTGCCGTTGCATCTGCGCCGGCTCGGGGTGCTGGCGGCCTTCGGGCTGGTGCACGCTCTGCTGCTGTGGTACGGCGACATTCTGTTCCGGTATGCCGTCCTGGGCCTGTTCCCGTTGGCGATGCGGAAGGCTCGCCCCAAGACGTTGCTGATCGTGGCGGTGGTACTGGTGGCGGGGAGTGCGACGATGACGTCCGGATGTCTGTCGCTGCAGGTGATCGGCGAGCGATGGGCGCCCGCGACGCAGAGACGAAGCGGACCACCGGCCACGGAAACGACCGGCGGCGGCGAGCCGACTGACGCAACCGAACACCAAGAGCCGCCCCGAGGGCTGGCGGCCATTGTCGGGGCCAGGGGCGAGCCGTCCGACGAGCGTTGGATGGCGGCGGAGATCGAGGCCTACAAGCACGGTCCTGCTGTGGACGCTTTCGCGTTCCGCTCGATCACCTGGGCCTACGTGTTGCTCGACGCCGCGTTCATGAGGGGCTGGCGCATCGTCGGCATGTTCCTGCTCGGGGCAGCCCTGATGAAGCTGGGTTTCTTTCTGTCTCAGCAGCGGCGCTGGCAGCGAAGGCTGTTCGTCTGGGGGCTCGTGATGGGCTTGCCGCTGGAGCTGGGCGCGGTCGGGATGCAGGTAGCCAACAACCATGCGGTGAACTTCGTGACGGCAGCGGCGGCGTTCATGCACGAGCTGGGGAGCTTCGCCCTGTGCCTGGGATACATGGGAGGCGTGTGCCTGCTAGCCTGCGCAGGCAGGGCGCGGCGGTTTTGCGCACCGCTGGCGAGCGTGGGGCGGCTGACCCTGAGCGTTTATCTGCTCCAAACGGTTGTTGCGGGCGCGATTATGTACTGGTGGGGATGGGGCTGGTTCAACGATTTCACGCGGCCGGAGTTGATCGCGCTTGTGGTTGCCATCTGCGTTCTACTCATTGCCCTGAGCGCTGTCTGGCTGAGGTTCTTCGCCATCGGCCCGTTCGAATGGATGTGGAGATCGCTGACGTACGGCGGGAGGCAGCCGTTAATGAAACGGACGCGCCCGCCCCAGGGCTGAGCCACTTCGACGCAGAGACACGACAACAGCGCTGGGGCGGCACACACAGTGAAGTCGTGCGGACGGTACTCACGGACGACTCGGCCCGGTTCGGGAGGTGATCCCGTATTGTCCAGAAACCGGGCCGACCGATGCTGGGAGCTGGGGATTGTGGCGTGAATCGGCTACGCGGCGGCGCGACGATAGAATCGCAGCATCCCGCCTAGCCGTTGGACGCACTCATGGATCGAACCTCCAGTTGCGAGGGGATTGAAGGGATTCTACGCGGGCGGGCCAGGTCGGCTCAAGCCGAGCTGGAATTGGCCGCTAGGTCAGAAACGGATCAGGATCGTCGAGCAGCGGGTCGGCCACGGCCGTCGGCTCCCCCTGCCGCCTAAACCGCCGCCAGTTCGCGATCCGCTCCCGCCAGGCGGCCGAGCTGAGCAGGCCACCAGAAACTGTTGCCATGGGCTGCCCCGGCCCAGTATTGCTTCTACGGCGAGCGTCGACACCCCGATGTGGATCTGCTGGAGAGGGTGGAGGCTGAACGATAGCGCGGTCTGGACCGCTGACCGGGTCACCTGCAGGTAGAGCACGAGGCCGACATCGATCACGATGCCACATACGACGAAGATCAAATGCGTCCGTCGACGTTTCCAGCCGAGGAAACCTATCACGAGACACAGCCAGGCGACGGCGGCCATGTACATGTTGAGGGTCATGGCTCCCTCCGAAGCGCTCCCGAGAAGAAACGCATTATATCGTGCACGTGAAGCAGGTTCTCAGGTGTACCAGTCAGAACTTGAGCGGGCAGGTATCGCTCCTGTGAGGTCTGTTGTTGGCTGCCACGATGCGAGCAAAGGTCAGGGAGAAGTGAGTCAGCGAGATCGCATGGATCACGGCGGATTGGATGCGGCCGGGCCAGCCTTTGGGCAGGGGGATGCTGGCAGCTCGTGCGGAAACGGGCATGGAAGCCTCCAGAAAGGAATCACGATGGTTTCCCGTGGAGGCTACAATAACCGCATGGTTGGCGGGTGGTTAGCGTACAGAGGTATCCTGTCGGTAGGCAGGGCAGCGCCAGACGGACCCACGGTTTAAGCACACGGCATGTGGATCTAATCCTGAGATGAGCGACCTCGTCGAATTCGTTCTTGATTTGATTCTCCAGGCCCGATTCCTAACACGCCCCTTACTATTCGTCGGGATCATCGTGATCGGAGTCGGAGTTATTCTTCTCCTCATGTGGGTCCTTGGTCGGGGTGCCGCGATCATGTGGTGCGGCATTGGCTCTCTCCTCGTGGGTATTGTTCTGATCGCAATTGAAATTTGGAGGGGGCACTGAAGGATAGCTTGCAGCGCCTCAGTCGTCACTCATGGACAGAACCGCTTGAAGCCTATCCGCTCTTCCGAGTGTCATCTCAGCGATAGCTTCCTTC
>JBDHHX010000418.1:0-2746 GCA_039589155.1 Gemmatimonadota bacterium
GCCGCCTGTGGCGGATCGGGGATGGCGATGTGCGCGAGCCATACGACCGCCACGGCGATGGCGGACCCGTAGACCATGTAGCCCGCCACCACGACCGCCAGCTTCGCCGAGACCGATGCGAGGATGGGGATCACCAACACGGCGATCAGCATCCAGGTGATCAGAAGCGGCGGGGCACCTCTCATCTTGGCGTAGAACAGGCGGAAGAGCAGCAAGCCCAGCACGAGGACGTAGACGACGGGGTAGGGCACCAGCAGAATGGCAATCGCCGAGCCTGCGGCGCAGGCCGCGGCGACGATGGCCACGAAGATGACCAGGCTCTTGATCGCCGGTCGCGGCTTCGTGTTTCCCAGGAAGCTGAGAACGAGCACCGGCGTCAGAAACGCCAACGGCCAATCAAAGCCCATCGCCACCGCCATGCCCAGCGTGCTGCCGAAGGCGTAGCGAAAGACGCGAACCGCGCGGACGTCCGCCATCTTTGCCGCGGTCGGTGCCGCTGCCGCAGCGGTATCAGCGGACATATGATAACAGGCTGGACAGTCGGATTCGGATCTTACCGATGGTGTTCAGGATGAAGCTGTCGCCCGTATAGACGATCACATCCACCTGGCCGCCGACCCGGAGCAAGCCGGCCAGCTCGTCAGCGTCAAAGCGAACGATGACCGGGAATCGTTGCGGGTCGCGAAGCCAGCCGCTGGCGCCCTCTATCGTCGGCAGCGCCCCCGGCGATTCGCCACCGCGCTCGCCGCTGACGCCGTAGCCGACGCTGGTGACGGTACCCTTGAAGATGCGGCCCGGCGCGATGTCCAGAGTGAACTCCGCTGGGTCGCCTACCTTGGTGTTCGAGATGTTGTTCTCCCGCATATCCGCCTGAATCCACACGTCGTGGGTCGAGACGAACATGGCCAGCGGCTGGCCAGCGGCGGCGAACTGGCCGACGTCCAATCGGAAGCTCTCGATGCCGCCTCTCGACGGTGCTCGAAGCGTGGTGAACGCGAGATTGAGCCGCGCCTGATCCAGCGCCGCTTCCGCCGCTCGCAAGGTCGGGTTGTTGGGTCCTGTTTCACCCAGTTGCTGGATCGCACGGTCCAGTTCGGCCTCGGACGATGACACCCGCTCGACGGCCTGCGCCAGCGAGGTCTCCGCCCGATCTATGTCCGCCTGCGACAGCGCGCCCGGGTTCTGCTCTTGCACCGCCCGCACGCGATCGAAGTTCCGCTGTGCGCGGTCGAGCTGGGCCCGGGCGACGCCGAGCCTCCCCTCGGATGAGCGGACCGTCGCCGTCAACGCCCCGACCTGCTGTCGTGCCGCGTCCAGCGCCGCTTCGGCGTTGCGTACCGCCACCTCGTACAGCCGCCGGTCGAGCTGCATGATCGTATCTCCCGGCTCCACGACGTCGTGCAGCCGGACGTTGATGTCGACGAGGTAAGCCGACACCTGAGGTACGATGGGGACGACCAGGCCCTGGACGCGGGCCTGGGCGGTGTACGGGGTCAGGCGGTCGGACAGCACGTACCAGATGAAGACGACGAAGGCCACGGTGAGGACGATGAGCGTGACTCGGCGCGCCCGATCCATGCGCCTCCACCAGCCCTTCAGGCCGGTGGGCGACTGCGGATCGGAGGCCGACGAGTCCGATTCCGTGGTCGCTGCCGCCTCGTCGTCCGGCTGTTCGGGTCTGTCTGAGCCTTCGTTCGGCATGCTCCTGCCTTTCCTGGGGTCGAGCCGCGCTGTGTGCTGGTTGTGAAAAGACCAATCTTGGATAATCGGCCCGAGAATACTAAGATATCCGCCCATCTATCGCCACGCCGAATCGGGAGCGGGCCGCCACTCGAGGCCGTCCACCGGGCTGGCCTCCGTTGAGGCAGAGGACCCGACGAACGAGATCGAACTCGACTACTTCCGCGTCCCGGTGTACGTGATGGCGCGATTCGCATACCGGGACAGCCCCTTGTACCCGGTCCTGTTCGCCGGTCCGCAGTTGGCGTTCGAGGCCCGGTGCAAAGTGACCACGGAGGCGGGAAGCTTCGACTGCGACAGTGAGGAGCTCGACGACCCTCTGGAGACCAACAATTTCGAGTTCGGATTCGTGTTCGGCGGCGGCTTCGAATTCCTGCTCAACCGCTGGATTATGCAGGCCGACGCCCGCTACAACCTCGGACTGACGAATCTGAACGGCGGGACGGACGCAAGCGTGGTCAACGTGGAGAACCGGGGTTGGTCGTTCACGTTCGGGCTGGGCCTGTCGTTCGGACGACCCTGATCACCCCGGGCGCTCTCTTCGAGTCCGCGAATCACCTCTCCAGAATCCGCGCACGCTCTTCCGGCGTCAGCCTTCCATTGGATCAGCTGGCATGCTTGGATAATCAGACCGAGATCCGTATGATACGCGCTCATCCATCGCCACGCCGGATCTGGGCGTAGCCCGCCGACCGAGAGACGGCCGCTCGGACCCAGTCTGCCTCGGGCGGAGAATCCGGCCACACGGAGGGAATCGAGCCGTGAATGCAACCAGACTGTCGGAAGAAAGTCAGCTGTTCGTAAGGCAAGCCGTCGAGGCGGCCATCCGCATCGGCGTACTCGCGCTGTTGGTGTTGTGGTCGTTCCTGATCGTGAAGCCGTTTGTCACGCCGGTCATCTGGGGCGTCATCATCGCCATCGCCGTGTTCCCGGCCTACAACTACCTCACCGCCAAGCTGGGTGGACGCCGCAAACTGACGGCGGCCTTGCTGACGGTCTTCGCTTT
>JBDHHX010000419.1:0-2745 GCA_039589155.1 Gemmatimonadota bacterium
GTCCGAGCCCACGAAGTCGTCGTAGTTCGATGGAGCTTCGTTTGTCCGAGCCAGCGGCGGCGGAAAGCTCGAACCGCCCGAGCCGGGACCCGGCTGCAGGGCAGCGCGGATGATGAGGACGGCCGCCACGGTCAGCGCGGCGCCGGCCAGCCATGGCCAGTAGCGCAACACGGATGACGCCTGACGCGGCGCGGCCGGAGCTTCATGCGGTGCCGGTGCCCGGCGCTTCCTCTTACTCATGTCAGCGGCCGTCCCGGGACCACTCCGGTCCCTGGCAGTCGCAAAGCTCGCGCAGGTAGCGAACCAGACTCCAGATCTGTTCGCGGTCGAGCGTGCGCCCGTAAGGCGGCATCATCTGGCTGAGGTCCATGATATAGCCGCCCGAATAGATCGCATCGAACAGCGAATCGTCGGGTCGCTCGGACATGTATGAGGGGTCGGCATGGGACACGGGCTGAACCGGCAGAAACTCGGCGTTGGGGCCGTCGCCCTCCCCGTTCTCACCGTGACAGTCGGCGCAGAAGTGACCGTACAAGGTCTCTGCATCTATGCCGTCGTCCAGCGGCCGTGGAGCGGGTCGGAAAAGCTGCGCCGGTGGATTCTCGCTTGAAGGCTCGCGCTGCAGCAGATAGCCGGCGATGAGCTCCAGCGTGGACTCCGAAATCGTCTCTCCTTCCGCCCGCACACGGGTCTCGCCGTCGGGTCCGAGGACGAAGTCGAAGCTGCTCGAGCTGGAGGAGTACTTCCGCACCAGCGGCACCCGGGGCATGACCGTGCCCGGCACGGTAGCCTGCGGATCGCCGATCATCGAGAAGACGTAATCGGGCGCCCGCGTCACTTTCAGTCGAGAGAGACTGGGACCGATTCTCCCGCCCTGGCCGCCGAGCTCGTGGCAACCGAGACAGGGCAACTTGTCATACAGCATCAGCTCCGCCTTGGCCATCTCAAAGGCGGAGAGCGTGCGTGCGGTAGCGCTGACCCGGGCGGTCTGAGCGGCTGCCGGCGGCGCGATCGAGCCGACGAGCAGCGCGCCGAACCCGAGAGCGGCGGCCTTTGCGCGACTGCTGTTTAACATGGGAAGTCAGTGTAGACGGGCCTTCAAACAGTGTCAACCTGGCCGCCGACGCGGCTCGTTGACTCGCGAACCCGGAACCGTTATCCCTGAACGGTCCTCCGCGAAAGCTTGATAGTAACGACCGCCAAACGCCGATCGCTGGCATCATACATGGCGCGAAACAGGGACAAAGACGAGGGTCTGCTAAAGAGCATCTGGCGCTCGATAGCCAGGGGACCGGTCTACCCGCGCGATGACCGCGAGCGCAAGTGGCTCGTGGTCAACAATCTGATCCTGCACTTCAGACCGCTGCGCCTACCGCAGAAATCGCTGAAGTACACGCACACGTTCGGACTGGGCGGCATGTCGCTCATCTTGATCCTGCTGCTGATTTCGACGGGCGTGCTGCTGATGTTCGTCTACGAGCCCTCCACCGCCCAGGCCTACGGCTCGATACTCGCCCTGCAGAACCAGGTCCTGTTCGGGAAGCTGGTGCGCAATGTCCATCACTGGAGCGCCAACTTCCTGATCTTGATCGCGTTCCTTCACCTGCTGCGTGTCTTCTTCACCGGCGGCTTTCATGCGCCGCGCCAGTTCAATTGGGTGATCGGACTCGCGTTGTTGCTCGGCATCGTCATATCGAACTTCACCGGCTACCTGATGCCGTGGGACCAGCTCTCGTATTGGGCGATCACCATCGTCACCGGAATGCTCGCCTACGTGCCGTTCATCGGCGAATGGCTGCGACAGGTCGTCAGGGGCGGGCCGGAAATCGGTCAGGCGACGCTCATCAACTTCTACACGTTCCACACGACGCTCATCCCGGTGGCGCTGATCCTGCTCATGGCCTGGCACTTCTGGCGAGTGCGCAAGGCGCACGGCGTGGTCTACCCGCGATCGATCGGCGAGCAGCGGGAAGAGAAGCCCGAGTACGTACTGACGCTTCCGAACCTGATACTGCGGGAATTCGTCGTCGCGCTGTGTCTCATCGCATTCATCATGGTGTTCGCGCTGTTTGTCGATGCACCGCTGGATGAGGCGGCGAACGCGGGCATGAGTCCCAACCCCGCCAAGGCGCCGTGGTATTTCCTGGGTATCCAGGAACTGTTGCTCCACTTCCATCCGCTGTTCGCCGTCGTGATCATCCCGCTGCTGGGCGTGATCGCTATGACGCTGCTTCCATACCTCACGTACCACGACGACACGGAAGGCATCTGGTTCATGTCACGGCGCGGCCGACGGCTGGCCGTGCTCGCCGCGGTCACCGCCCTGATCGTCACGCCGTTCTGGGTCGTGCTCGACGAGTATTGGCTAGATCCGATGGGCTGGCTGCCGTTCATGCCACCGGCGATCAGCAACGGGTTGCTGCCCACCGCCGTGCTCGCGGCGATGTTGGTCGTGTTTTATATGATTCTCAAGAAGGCGTTTTCAGCCACCAAGGACGAGGCGATCCAGGCCTCGTTCGTTCTCTTGACGGTGGCCTTCGTCATCCTCACGGTGACGGGCGTTTGGTTTCGCGGGCCGGGGATGGCGCTGGCGTGGCCGTGATTTTGGTGCGGTGGTGAGTGGTGCGGTGGTGAGTGGTGCGGTGGTAGGGGGTTGGGAGTAGGGGTAAACATGAATGGGGAGCGATGAGCAAGCGAAAGCGAAAGTCTCGGGGGAAGAAGAAGGGACAGGAAGCGGAGGCGACG
>JBDHHX010000420.1:0-2986 GCA_039589155.1 Gemmatimonadota bacterium
AGGCATCGGATTGACTGCGACGGTTCCTTTCCCCTAGCTACGCCAAAACCCAAATCCCTATTAGGTGTGGTCGCTCGTCGAACCCGAGGGCATCGGCTAGAATTGCCCGCGATATCGCTCCTTGTGCGGAGGCCCACTGACCCATCCTGAAAGTTCCAGCCCGGCCGGCTTCTGGTCGCGCGTGAAGAAGTCGCGCATCGCCCAGGTCCTCATCGCTTACCTGGCCATTTCCTGGGGCATCCTGCAGGTCACCGAGATTATGCAGCAGGCGTTCGAGTTTCCCGCCTGGGTCCTGCAGTTGGCCTTCTTGCTCCTCGCTATCGGGCTGGTCATCATCGCCGCCACCGCATGGGTGCAGGCTCATCCGCTGACTTCCGAGCGAGCGGCGCGCGACGAGCTTCCCGACTCCTGGGAGCTGGAGCCGGGCGAGATCTCTGCTGTTCGGCTTCGCCGGGCTCTACGTGATCATCAAGGATCGTGGCCGCACGTTCGCTCCGGCGGAAGCCATCGCCAGCGACGCCGGTTTGGGGCTCGCCGTCTTGCCATTCACCGTGAGTGGCGGCGAGTTGGACGAGTGGCGCGAGGGGATGGTGAACCTGCTGTCGACCAACCTGGATGGCGCCGCGGGCCTACGGGCGATCAATGGTCGGACCGTGCTGGCCCGTTGGGATGAGCTGGTCGGCGACGCGAGTCGGGTCGACGAGTCGACCAGCCTGAAGGTGGCGGAGGCGACCGGTGCGCGCTTCGCGCTGTTGGGCTCGGCGGTAGGCATTGGTCCCCGCGTTCGCCTGGCCGCTGACATCTACGAGGTGGAGACGGGCAAGACCTTGGGTCAGGCCAGCGTCGAAGGCTCGCCCGACAGCGTGCTGACCCTCGTCGATCAGCTGTCCATAGAGGTGATCCGCTCCATCATGGGAAGCGGTCAGTCGGCGCTTCCGGTGTTCGACCTCGCTAGCATCACGACGGCGTCCGTGCCGGCGATGAAGGCGTTCCTCGAAGGAGAAGCCGCGTTCTACCGGGCGAACTACGACGCAGCGGTCGTCGCCTACGAGCGAGCGGTCCAGATCGACACGATGTTCGCGCTGGCGTTTTCCCGGCTAGCCGACGCTTACGGTTGGAAAGAGTACGCCAACCACCCACTGGTGCTCCAGAACCGCCAGCGGTCGATGGAGTTGGTCGACCGGCTACCCGAACGCCAGGCTCTACTCATCCGTGCCGACGCCGCCAGGGGTAGCTTCGAAGCCGTCGAACTGGCAGAGGAAGCGGTTCGCCGCTACCCGGACGACCCGGGCGCCTGGTACGCTCTCGGCGAGGTGCGGTACCACCAGGCGAACGACGCGTTGGCCAGCTGGGAGGAGACCGACGAAGCGTTCGCCCGGGCCGTGGCGCTCGATCCTTCTTTCGCGCCTTACCAAGCGCATGGTATCGACCTCGCGTTCACCGTCGCCGACAGCGGGCTGGTCGCCCGCCGCATGGCGGAATACGCGAACCTCGTCATCCAGAGCGACGAGCTGAACCGAATTGACCTGGCGATGGCGCTCGCCTACGGCGACTCCGCCGCCCGCGCCGCAGCCCGCCTCACGCTCGAGGCACTGCCAGCTCAGGGGATCAACCAGTATGTGGCGACACTCAACCCCGACGCCCGCTTGTGGTTCTTGTGGGAGGAGGCGCTCGATGTTCTCGAGCGCCGCGACGAGTTGAATGGATTTAACCGTTGGCAACGCGCAATCGTTAGCCTCAAACGTGGGGCGGTTGCAGAGAGTTTGGAGCGGATGGAGGAGCCGGGCGTATTGCCGTTCCTTCGTACTTGCTGGTTCATGTCACGCCACTTCGACGGACTCCCGATGGACGCCGACCGACTCGAGTCCGCGGCAGGACTCGCCGCCGTCGACACGACATCAGTCTGGGGATTGCGTTGCGGGGCGGCGCACGCAGCGGTCGAAAACCGTTGGAGCGACCACGAGTTTCTGGTGGAGAAGTTGGAGGCCCTATCGGAGCAGGCCCTGGCAGAGGGTGATACCGGCGCCGCACGCGTCAGAACTGCTCAAGCCAACTGGGCCCGCGGCATCGGCGAGTGGAAACAGGGGCGGCCCGAAGCGGGATTCGCCCTAATGGAAGAGGCACGTCGCGCCGCCGGTTTCACCTACATTCCAGCGTTTGCTGGTGATCTGTTGATGCAGATAGGCGACTACTCGGCGGCGGTGCGCCACTACAAGACCGATTGGACCGGTCCGCTCACCCGACTCAAGCTGGCCCGAGCCTACGAGATGTTGGGCGAGAACGAGAAGGCGCATGCAGCGTACGCCTACTTCGTCGAGGCCTGGGCCGACGCCGATCCCGAGCTGCAGCCTATGGTCGAAGAGGCGAAGCGCTCGATGGTCCGGCTGCGCGGCGACTACTAGCGGCCCCCCAATCTCACGTGAGCGAGTCTCACCCGATCGATCCCCGCGTCGACATCGGCCACGTGCACTTGAAGGTGGCGGACCTGGAGCGCGCCCTGGCCTTCTATTCTGGCGTATTGGGGTTCGAGGTGACCCAGCGGATGGGCAACTCGGCGGCTTTTTTGAGCGCCGGCGGCTATCATCATCATATCGGGCTTAACACCTGGGAAAGCCAGGGCGGCGCGCCGCCGCCGCCCGGCACCACCGGGCTCTACCACATCGCCATCCGCTATCCCAACCGCAGTGCGCTGGCTGACGCCTTCCGTCGACTGATCGCCGCCGGTGTCTCACTTGATGGAGCGACCGACCACGGCGTCAGCGAGGCGCTTTATCTCCGCGATCCCGACGGCAACGGCGTCGAGTTCTATTGGGATCGGCCGCCTGCCGAGTGGCCGCGAACGCCGGACGGAGGACTGCAGATGTTCACGCGCCCTCTGGATGTTGATGCTCTGTTGAATGACTGAGGGCTAGCCTTCCGCCAGTAGCCTCTGCAGCGCGCGCTCCGCCACCTCGCGTTGCGGCACTAACTCGGGATCGCAGTCGCG
>JBDHHX010000421.1:0-2741 GCA_039589155.1 Gemmatimonadota bacterium
TGAGAGCCGGATGACCGGGCGTCGCTATCCTGAGACAAGTCCGGGCGGGCAGCCGATTCGGACGATCAATGTGGACGCAGGCTTTCTGCTTTATTTGCCCACCTCGGAGGCTCGTCCGCGCGCTCGCCCTCCCGGTTTTACCTCCTCTGCCCATTTTGCACCCGCATGGGAGCGGTGAGCCCCAGCGGACGAGCCTCCAGCCTTACCGTGGAAACATTTGTCTCGCAGGAGGCGATCGGCGATACAGTAAGGCAGGCCACAGAGATGTCACGGCCGCGCCTACATGATAGCTGCGTGATAGGGACCCATCCGGACCTGACCGCCACATGACCTGGCGCATGATACGCGCTGGTTATGTTTGCCCTCGACTTGACCCTGGAATGATCCACGAAAGTGGCTCGCATCTTCCGGAGGCTCGTTCGGGAGTTTCGCTTCCAAGTCTGTAACAAGACTACCTCAGCTGTCCCACCTGCCCGCTGTGGAAGCATACGGAACCCCAGGAACGGGCCTCCGTTCCTTTTATGTTGGTAGTGGGAATTCTCGAAGGTGATTCGGGGAATCGGGGATTCGGGGAATTCGGGAATCAGGACTGTTACCGCACCACCGCACCACTCACCACCGCACCACCTACCACCGCACCACCCCCTACCTACGCATAGCAATCGGCGCCCCGAGCAGCTCATCCGGTATCCCAAACGAGTCCACCAGGGGAACCGCCTGCCGGCGAGCGTCGGCGCACAGCAGGTTGACCTGCTTGCGGATGGCTTTCGCCTTGTTCTTCTCGATGTAGCCGCTCTCGAGGAACCAGCCGCGGTCGGCCTCGATCCGTGACAGAGCGAAGAGGTTGCGAAGCATGGTGAGTGTCTCGGCGGCCACCGGGTCGGGACAGTCCTCGATAGTCTCGAGGAAGAGCTCGAGGATCACGCGCTCGACGTGAGCGTGGGCGAGCGTGACCAGGTGATCCTGGCATTCGTTGAAGGCATCGAACAAGCTCATGCCGCGGTCGATGCGACCCTTGAGTCGCCTGGCCACGTTCACCAGTAGCTCTTCCTCGCGGTAACGCATGGCGCCCAGTTGGAACTCGGGGTCGCGGAGATGCGACTGATCGGCGATCCGGGTGACGATGGGGTTGAGCTCCGTGACCGCGCGCGTCGCCTGGCCGGCCACGTGCTTGAGCGTGCCGACGAAACCAGTTTCCTCGAACTGCTCGCGGAACTCGCCCAGCAACGCCTTGGCGACCAGTTGCATCAGCACGGTGTTGTCGCCTTCGAACGTGGTGAAGACATCGGTGTCCGCTTTTAGCGACGCGAAACGGTTGACCGCCATGTAGCCGGCGCCACCACATGCCTCGCGACAGACCTGCAGCGTCCGCACCGTGTTCCAGGTCGCGTACGCCTTCAGCGCGGCGGCCAGCGTCTCCACCTCACGCGATCGGTTCTCGCGGTGGGCCAGGAACGAGCGCACCAGGTGCTTGATGGCAAAGTCGAGGGCGTAGGCCGTCGCCAACGGCGGCATCAGGCGTCGCTGGTGCGTCCGGTAGTCGAGCAGCAAGGTCTCCGGCGCGCCGGGCGGCCCGAACTGCCGGCGCCGCGCACCGTAGCGGATCGCGATGGTCAGCCCCGACTTCGCCGCCGACAGCGCCACCGCCGCGACGCTGATCCGTCCGCCCACCAGCGTGCTCAACATGGCGAAGAAGCGTTTCGAGTCGCTGACGATGGGGCTAGTGTAGTTCCCGTCCTTGTCGACCGTAGCGAACCTGTCGAGCAGGTTGTCCCGAGGGATGCGCACCTGGTCGAACCAGATCGTTCCGTTGTCGATCCCGTTCAGCCCCTGCTTCTCGCCGCTGTCCTGGATGCGCACGCCTTCACACACCTCACCGCTCTCGTCGCGGATCGGGACCAGGAAGGCGTGCACACCGAAGCCGACGTCGCCGATCTCCAGCTGGGCGAAGACCGTTGCCATCCGACCGTGCAGCGCCGCGTTCCCGATGTAGACTTTGCGGGCGCGGCCGTTGGGCGTGTGGATCACGAACTCGTCGCTGCCGGCATCGAACCGCGCGACCGTGCCGATATCCCGCACGTTCGAGCCGTGGCCCGCTTCCGTCATCGCGTAGCAGCCCGGCAACTCAAGCGTGCCAACCTGGCGCAGGTACTTGTCTCGATGCCGGTCACTGCCCAGCAGATTGATGCTGCCGCCGAACAGCCCGAACTGCACACCGAACTTCACCGCCATGCTCAGGTCGTGGAACCCGAGCGTCTCGAAGACGGCGATGAATCTACCGACGTCGCCGGTGCCGCCGTACTCCTCCGCATAGGAGGTGGCACCTAAGCCGTGACGCGCCAGCTCCTGCATCCAACCGAAGACTCGCTCACGGTAGGTCGCCCGGTCCGAGCCGTACACATAACGGAACCCCGGCTGCCGCAGCAGGTTCAGCACTTCGATACGAACATCCCGATAGGCGCCTCCCAAGAGCCGCGTCATCACGCCGACGTCGAACGCCGCCGCCGGCTCCTCCTCGTCGACTTCCGGCCGCTTCCCCTCCGGGACCAACAGCTCGTGGCAGGCCTCCGACGCATCGACGCCCAAAGCCTCTTCCACCGCCGCCAGCGCCTCGCAGACCTCCGGCGTCGCCCAATCGGCCGCTCCCGCCGACTGCGCCATCTCGATCCCCAGGTCGGCCAGCGTCAGTCGCGTGATCTTCGGAAGCTCCGGCGACAGCAGCCGGACGACGCTCAGCAGGC
>JBDHHX010000422.1:0-2718 GCA_039589155.1 Gemmatimonadota bacterium
GATCCCGGGCGCCTATATTGGTAACCATATGGTTACCAATGGCACCAACCTCGACCTCACCTTCGCCGCCCTGGCCGACCCCATCCGACGGGCGATACTCGCCCGGCTGGCCCGGGGAGAAGCCACGGTGGGCCAGCTGGCGCGACCGTTCGACGTGTCGCGCCCGGCGATCTCCAAGCACCTGCGGGTGCTTGAGCGGGCGGGTCTGGTGCAGCGAACCCGCGACGGGCGGATCAGCCGCTGCGAGCTGGACGCCGAGCCGATGCGCGAGGCGGCGGACTGGGTCGAGCGCTATCGAGAGTTCTGGGAGCGGCAGCTGGATTCGCTGTCGCGCTACCTGGAAGAAGCCCCAACCAAAAAGGAGGAGCCGCGATCATGAGCACCGAAACCAGCACATCGCTACGTATTTCCCGAGTCATCAAGGCGGACAGAGAGCGGGTGTTTCGCGCCTGGACGGAACCGGCGCAGATGAAACAGTGGTCGTGTCCGGAGGGAATGAACGTGGCGGAAGCCGAAGTCGACCTTACGGTAGGTGGCCGCTACCTGATCCGCATGGAATCGCCGGAAGGAAAGGTCCACACGGCGGTGGGCGTGTATCGCGAGATCGAGGCGCCCAGTCGGTTGGCCTATACCTGGGATTGGAAAGAAGAATCGATCGGCGAGACGCTCGTGACGGTGGAGTTCAACGATCTCGGCGAGTCGACCGAAGTGGTGCTTTGCCATGAGCTGTTCCCGAACGGCGAGGCGAAAGTCGGGCACGAGGAAGGCTGGTTGAGTTGTTTGAACCGGCTGGAGGGGCTGCTTGGTTGACCTGGATGTAGTGTTTTGGGGGAAAGGCGCGGCAGAGCCGCGCCTTTTCTTGTTGAGGATCGGATGATGGGGATGTTGTATTCAACAGCCGACAGCCGGTAGTCTTCGCTCGACGTTGAAGTTGTCTTCGTCGATCGACGGCCGATGATCGATGGTCGACGCTCGTAGAGAGCCTGTGGAGAAGCCGTCCGACATTGTGAAGAGACATTACGATCTGCAGGATCGTCTAATCGATCTGGCGGTTCAGGTCACCACCATCTGTGATAGTCTTCCATCAACCCGGGTCGGAAAGCATGTAGCAGGTCAACTTGTGCGTTGTGCCACAGCGCCGGCGCCACTCCATGCCGAAGCCAATGCCGCGGAGTCCCGAAGAGACTTCGTCCACAAGTTGGGGATTTGCCTGAAGGAGCTACGCGAGACGCATAGCTGGCTGCGCTACCTGCAGCGCTTGGGAATCGGTGACTCGTGTGGGATTGACGAGGCCGTTGCCGAGACCGACCGTGCCATCGCGATCGTCTACACCAGCATCAGAACCGCAAAACGCAACGATAGACTGAAATCTTGAACAAGAGACACCACTTCGCTGAGCGTCGATAGCTGAAAGTCGATCGTAGGTCGACGAATCAAGACTTCAACGTCGAGCGACGGCTGTCGGCTGTCGGCTGTTGAACTACAACATCCTCAACGCCCCCCAATCCGATAATCACTAATCCCCCGCAGGTCATACGTCCCATATCCCGCAATCCCGTAATCCGATTTCATCAAGATCTCTTCAATGAAGATCTTCACCTGCGAACCGACCTCGAGCTCCGGGCGCGTCGCGATCATTCGGTCAGCGTAGACGAGAGCGCGATCGAATTCACCGCGCCGCACGAAGTGATCGGCTAGCGCGAACAGATAATCGAGGTTGTCGGGCTCGAGTTGCAGCGCTCTCAGCAGCGCCGACTCAGCCGCTTCGTTCCGGCCCGCGGCACCCTCCGCCAGTCCCAGCTCGAGATAGATCCGTGACTGGTCGGGCAACGCTTCCGTCACTTGCCTCAGATAGTCGGCGGCTTCTGCGTGGCGCTCACGCTCTGTGAGCACGTGCGCCAGCATGTGGGCGGCCTCGTGCATCTGCGGGCGATCGGCCAGCACGTCCAGGAGCAGGCCTTCGGCCTCCTCGTATTCGCCTTTGGCGATGAGGAGCGCGGCGAGGTTCAGCTTGGCCGGATCGTAGCGGTCGTCGATGGCGATGGCCGCACGGTAGTGGGGCTCGGCGCCAGCCGAGTCACGCTGTGCCAGGTGAAGGTTGCCGAGATTGAGTTCGGCGAATGGGAAGTCGAGCGAGTAGGCCATCGCGTCACGGAACTCGAGCAACGCCTCGTCCAGCGCCTCGCGCTGATAGTCCTGCAGCGTCCCGGCCGGCGTTCCCGCCAGCCGCATCGCCGCTCTCAGCCGAACGGCCTTGACCGGATCAAGAAGCAGTGGCGCCAGCAGAACGGCCAGCCGGTCGGTGTCGACAGCGTTCAGGTTGTCGGCCGCGGCGTAGCGGACCAGGGCGTCTCGATCCCTAAGCGCACTCTCGAAGGCCGCCGTAGCGGTATCGCCAGGATAGGAGCGCAGCAGCGAAAGCGCCGTGGCGCGGACGATCGCAGGGTAGAGCGTGTCGCCGGCAATACTGGCCAGCTCGACCCCGGTCACGGGCCGGCCATCACGCGCGGCGGCGAAAGTGGTGCCGTAGTGGTCCTTCTTCGCCTCGCCGTACCACTGGACGTAGTAGTCGGCGTTCCATTGGTCGGTCTCGTCGTCGTGGCAGCCGGCCGCCGCGCAGGCGTTCGGTACGCCGATCTCCAACGTCAGGTCGGGCCGCGGGTTTTGAATGCTGTGATCCGCTCGGTAGTCGACGACCGCGAAAGCCGTTTCCGGCAT
>JBDHHX010000423.1:0-2707 GCA_039589155.1 Gemmatimonadota bacterium
ACGCTCCGTTGCTCGACGAGGAGAGCGCTGCGACCTTCACGCGGCGTGCCCTCGAGGCATTGCGCCGATTCGGCTGCACCGGAGCGATGCTGTGGTGCTACGGGGATTACACCGAGGCCCTCTGGAACGATCCTCCCCTGGACGCGGCGACCTGGGAGCGATGGTTCGGCTTGTGGCGCATCGACGGATCTCCAAAGCCCGCGGTCGCGGAGGTGACTTCCTTCGAGAACCTCCGACGCACCCCACCTCCGGATGTTCTCTGGATCGACATCGACCAGGAGGAGTTTTGGACGCGTCCGCGCGAACATCTACACCGACTCTACCGCCGATACTGTGAGCAAATCGAAGGGACAGCCCAGGGGTGACGGCGCAGATTGGCAGGTATCGATCCCGGGCGAACGCCTGCGTTACGCTCGATGTCGCTCAGCGTGAGGCCGGCCAAGCCCAATCGGACTTGGATCGTACGCGGGACGAGCTCGCTCTCATGTTGCAGCTTCGACTTTGCAGATGACGACGGTCATGTCGTCGATCTGCGGGGAGCTGGCCTGAAAGCTCTGCGCCGTTCGATACAGACCTTCGACGATGTGGGAGGCAGGATCGTGGCGATGGTCCTTGATGAACTCCAACAACCTGTCCGCGCCAAACGCGTTTCCGTGGAGCTCACCGATTTCCGTGATGCCGTCGGTGAACAGAACCACGGTCTCGTCTGGCTCCAGCGATAGGGTCGGGCCGGACGGGAAGCTACGCCCTGCAAACATCCCGAGAGGGATCCCGGTGCTTTCGAGACGCTCTCGGACCTCGCCGCCGTGGTCGAGCAAATAGCCTGTCACGTGTCCGGCACTCGCGTAGGCCAGCGTCCGGGCACGCGGGTCGATCCGCACCAGCAGCAGCGTCAGGTAGTCCCGCACGTCCGAATCGACAACGAGTATCTCGTTGAGCCGGCGAAGGAGCTCGCCGACGTCAAAGCACGACAGGGCAAGGGAGCGCAGATAAGCGCGCGCCTGGGCCATGAGGAGCGAGGGCCCTACTCCGTGGCCACAGACGTCGGCCACGGCAAGCCCGAGGCAATCGCCAGGCATGGGGATGAAGTCGAATAGATCGCCACACATGGTCGCGGCCGGAAAGGCGGCGCCGGCGATCTCGAAACCCGGCAATCGGGGCGCACGGTTCGGGTAGAGCCTCTGCTGCACCTGCTGCGCCACGTCCATTTCCACTTGCAGTTGCTCGTTTCTTAGACGCTCGGTGATGTCTTTCAGCACCGACACGAGACCGACGTGTCGGGCATCGGAGCCTCTGACGGGAGAAATCGTCTGCTCGGCGTGAAATAGTTGTCCGCTCTTCTTTCGGTTGATCAGGGTCCCGCGGAACACCCCGCCGCCGAGCACGGTATCCCAAAGGTCCTGATAGAACTGAGCGTCGTGCTTGCCGGACTTGAGGAGACGTGGGGTCTGACCGACTGCCTCGTCTCGCGAGTACCCCGTCATCTGCTCGAAGCCCGGGTTGACATAGGTGATCGTGCCTTCCGTGTCGGTGATGATGACGGCGTCGGCGGTCTGCTCGACGGCGCTGGATAGGCGTTCGATGTCCTCGATCGACCTCTTCTGGCTGGTGATGTCGCGGAAGACGACCACACCACCGGACACCACGCCATCCTCGTCCCGCCATGGCGCCGCGCTGGCGCTGATCCAGACGCCGGAGGGGACGTGCTCATTCCGGACGAAGATCTCGACGTCCGTGACCACCTCCTGCCGAAGAGCACGGGCGAGCGGCAACTGATCAGCAGGGAATGGAGTGACGGTATCGGGAAGATGGCAGCCGTAGGCGCGTGCCCTGTCATCTGGGTCCACGTCGAGCGCTTCAAGACCGAGAATCCGCTGGGCAGTTGCGTTGAAACACAGGACTTCCCCGTTTCCATCGCAAACCAAGACCCCGACGGGAAGGTCGCGGATCACGGACTCCAAGACCTTGGGCGTGAACTCAATCATATTGGTGGTGGACTTCTTGGTGCGGGCTTCGTCGAAAGCGATCGTGGTGTGCCGAGGCCGATAAGAAGAAGCAGCTCAAGGACCAGCCACGGAGATTAAGCGAGGTATCCCTGCAGTCTCGTTCTCAAGGTTTGAAGACGAGTACCTTGCCGCACCCGGGCTGCAACCGGCAAGGTTGGCTTTCCGGACCGGGGTTGCGGTCCTCGCGCCCGGAAAACTCGCGCTCGGCCAGGATTGCCTGGAGCTTCGCCGCACTCTCCGGCCTCAGCAACTCCTGGACTGTGCTCCTGGTTAGCCCCTCGCCCCTGAGCAGCGCGACGAGCCTGCCGGCCTTGAACGCCGAGATCAACAAAGCGAGCGGGTCTTCGGCAGCAGCGGAGCCGACTTTGACGCTGCGAGGCGGCTTCATGGCTTCCATCCTGTCTTGTGGCCGGTTCGGGGTTAACCGTACGTGAGTGGACTAGACAAGATAGGTCAATTCACCGGTTTCCGTCAATGGAGCCGGGCCAAGAACTTGACTCGAACGACAAGTGTGAATAAAGAGCGGCTAATCGAGAAGCAAGAGCTGCAAGTGAACGTGCGGTGCGGTTCCGCGACGCGACTACGGTCGAGTGACGGTCCTGCTGACCCCAAACTTGACAGGTTCCCTCGCGACCTATACCTTGCCCGCAGGTTCCCGGTCGCAATCAATCGTACAGAAACGACTTTTTGCCTTGCCGAAG
>JBDHHX010000424.1:0-2695 GCA_039589155.1 Gemmatimonadota bacterium
GGATACCGGACTTGATGCCGATTTCGAAGCCAGCTTGTTCCCCCTGCTCGATCTCCTGTCCGCGAACGACGAGCTGGCGGTGACAGAGATCGCCGCTGATCTCTGCCTCTCGCACCCAGGTAAAACCAGGTAGCCGCGGCCATGGAATGACACCGGCTGCTCGGCTCGCGGCTTTAGCGTTTGCTGGGCATTGTAGTGGCACGGATGAGCGATGAAGACAGGGCGAGCCGTGAACGTGAGACGATAGCGATGGCACTCAAAAAGAGATACGACGGTCACGGCGCCCGTTGCGGGCGCCATAGCCGCCGTCTCTTCTTCAACTTCTGTTCGCGGTTCCGGCTGCGGCCGATCAGCCGCCGCCCCGCGAGTTAATATTTATGCTGGCTTTGCACCCGGCCGTTCTTCCCCTTGATTTTCAACTGGCCGACTGGTGCCTTCTTGGGCAAACGGCGACCCTTCTTAACCGCCATCGCCTTCGTTTTGTGTGTGGACTCGGGGCTCTTCTTCCCCTTCCTCAACACCACCCACTGGTCGCCCTTCGACTGAACTGAGTAACTCGTTAGCTTCGCCATCGGGTTCCCTCCCGTCGTCCTTTGGGGTATGGCGGGAATGCGTTGCTACACTTATGTAGTGTGCAGCAACATTTCGCAAGTATTTCTGACAACGAATCCGGAGTGTGCCGTGAGTTACGAGAAGCGAATTCACCGCGGCATGCAAAATCTCTACGAACGAATCGAGAACGAACGACACGAAATCGATCTCGATTCGACACGCTGGATCATCTTTTCCGACCACCACCGCGGTCAACGCGACGGCGCCGACGATTTCCAGCGCTGCGAGCCGGCCTACCACGCGGCGTTGGGCTACTACTTCGAGACGGGCCATCGTTTGATCCTGCTCGGAGACGTGGAAGAGCTGTGGGAGTCGCGGCCCGCGCCCGTGGTGAAGTCGTACGCCGGAGCACTCGAGTTGGAGGCGGCGTTTTTCGACGAGGGGCGCTACGAACGCTACGTCGGCAACCACGATGACGAGTGGGAGTCGTCACGTGCCGTGAAGAGATTCCTCGGCGGTCGGTGTCCCGGGCTCGAGATCGTCGAGGGGAGATGCTTCCGCGTGATGTCGCGCGGTGAGGAACTCGGCACGTTGCTGCTGACGCACGGCCACCAGGGCCTTTACTGGGCCGACAAGTTCCGTGTACTCTCTCGCGTGCTCAACCGAAACTTCTGGCGCCCCATCCAGCGACTGACTCGAATCCCATCAACCACTCCGGCGCGCAACTTCCTGCTGCGCAACAAACACGACCGCGCGATGTGCAGCTGGGCGGCGCGCTACGATAGACTGGCGTTGATCGCCGGCCACACGCACCGGCCGGTCTTCATGGGCAGCTCGCACCAGCAGCGGGTCGAGCGCGAGCTGGAGCGTACCCTCTCCGAGGCCCGGCGTGAAGCCGCTCCCGCCGACTCGCTCCGCGTGGCGCAGCTCAGGGCCGAACTGGAGTGGGCTCGCGTGCACGGCGAGGATTGGACGAACGCGGCCCGTGAGCTAGAGGCGCCGAAGCCCTGCTACTTCAACAGCGGCGCCTGCTCGTTCGCTGACGGATCGATCACCGGCCTCGAGATCATCGATGGCGAAATCAGACTCGTGCACTGGCCCAACGAGGCCGGCGAGCCGCGGCCGCGCATCCTGGCCACCGCTGACTTGAAGAACGAGGTCTTTGCAAAGCTCTGAGTACGAGTAGACAAGTAGACGAGTAGACGAGTGGACGAGAAATCTGGGTCTCGTCTACTCGTCCACTAGTCAACTCGTCGACTTTTACTCCAGCGCCCCCTTCACCGCTTCCGCACTATCCTCGAGAGCAACTATTTCCCCGGCATCAGCGTCGCGCCGCTTGAGCTCGACGCCGCCTTCCGCCAGCGACCGTGCGCCGATGGTCAGCCGCACCGGGATGCCGATGAGGTCGGCGTCGTTGAACTTCACGCCGCCGCGCGCGTCGCGATCGTCGTATAGCGCATCGAGGCCGGCCTCCACCAACGATCCGTAAAGCGCGTCAGCCTGCGCTTCGATCTCCGCATCACCGCCGGTCACCGCCACCAGGTACACATCGTAGGGCGCCACCGACGCCGGCAGCGCGAGCCCCCGTTCATCGTGTCGCTCCTCGGCGATACAGCCGAGCAGTCGGCTGACGCCGATCCCGAACGAGCCCATGTGCATCGGCTTCCGCTCGCCGTCCTCGTCTTGGAACGTGGCGCCGAGGCGTTCGGCGTACTCCAGCGTGAAGCGGTGCAGGCTACCGACCTCGACGCAGCGCGCCAGTTCCAGCGGCGCCGTGCAGTCGGGGCAAGCGGCGTCTTGAAAGGCATGGGCGATGTCGGCAACGAGGTCAGCCTCGTAGTCGCGGCCGAAGTTGACGTTGCGGTAGTGGTAGCCGTCTTCGTTGGCGCCGGAGACCAGGTTGGGCGAGGTGGCGATAAGCTCGTCGGCGACGACGCACAGATCGTCCGACTCGAGCCCGATCGGCGACGCGTAGCCGGCGGCGGCGCCGACGGCAGCGATCGCACCAGCCTCCGCTGGTCGCAGCCACGTCGCGCCGGTCGCTGCAGCCAGCTTCGTCTCGCTCACCTCCATGTCGCCGCGGACCAGCGCCATCACCACTCTATCGCGCCGTTGCCCGGATTCGCCGGGCAGGTCGGCGGAG
>JBDHHX010000425.1:0-2961 GCA_039589155.1 Gemmatimonadota bacterium
GCCCTGAAAGAACTGGGGATCGCCGGAGGCACGGCGTGCGACCCGTTCGCCGGGACCGCCGCGGTAGCGAAGTTCCTCAAGAACCACGGCTACGCGGTGACGACCAGCGACATCATGTCGTTCAGCTTCGCGCTGCAGTGGGCCTACGTGGTGGTGGATGAGCCGCCGGGTTTCCGCGGGTTGAGCGAGGCGCTGGAGTTGGGCGAAGACCCGCTGGGTGCGGTCGTCGATGATCTCAACGGCCTTGAGCCACAGCGGCAGTTCATCTACGAGCACTTCTGCCCGGAAGGGCATGCCGGCTCCGAGCACGAGCGCCGCTACTTCACGCCGGAGAACGCGGCGAAGATCGACGCCGTACGTGGGCGGATTCACGACTGGCGTACCGAGGACTTGATCGACGACGATGAGTACTACGTGCTACTCGCGGCACTGATCGAGGCGGCCGACCGCGTCGCCAACACAACTGGCGTCTACGCCGCCTACGTGAAGAGCTGGCAGTCCAACGCGACCCGGCCGCTGCGCTTGCGGCCCCCGCTGATGGTCACCGGCACCGGACGGGACCATCGCGCCTACCAGCGCGACGCCCTGGACGTGGTCCGAGAGCTGCCCGGCTTCGATCTGCTCTACCTCGACCCGCCGTACAACACCCGGCAGTACGCCGGCTATTACCACATCCCCGAGATCATTGCCGAGGGCTGGTTCGACGAGCAGCCGAAGTTGCGGGGCAAGACCGGATTGCCCGAGGACGTTCACAAACGCTCCGACTGGTCGCGGCGGCGCGAATGCGAGGGCGCCTTCGCCGACCTGGTGAACGCCGCCGACGCCCGCCACATCTTGATGAGCTACAACTCCGAAGGAATCATCTCCGAGGACTGGATCGAGGGCGTATTGCGTGAGCGCGGCATCGCCGACAGCTACCGCTGCCTCGAGCAACCCTACAAGCGCTACCGCAGCGACCGCGATTCCGAGACGCGCCGCTACAAAGGTGACCAGGTTAAGGAACGACTCTACTACGTTCGCGTCGCCTAGAACTTTTCCGGCTGGAATGCGTAGGACTATTGGAGTAGGTTTCTTGTGGCTGGCGCGATATGCCGCGTTCGGCTTCGACGAGGATAGATTCTATGTCACCCCTCAGGTTTCGCAAAGCGGACCCCAACGGCAAAGCCAAGGGCGAGAAAGAACGCCGGCGCGGCTCCGATCGGCGCAGAAGCAGAGAGCGTCGCCGGGCAGGCGAACGCCGCCGGCGCGATGGTGACCGTCATACCCGGGAACTCTATCGCAGCGACCTCGACCGCCACCTCTGGTCGTGGGCCAGTTCCAAGACATCGAGAAAGAAGCGGAAGCAAGAGAAGGAGTCGGCAGAGCGCCGGCGCAAAGCCACGGGTGTCGCCGCCTCCGTGGCCGGCGCATTGGGCGCCGTTGGGCTATCCTGGTTCCTCTACAAGAAGATCCGCGGCGAGGAACGCGAGGACGACCCGATCGGCGAGCAGGGCGATCTGGATGAGGCGGATTTCGATGAATGAGAGCGCGGGACGCAAAGTCGACATCTTCCAGTACAACGCCTTCACGAACAAGCCGTTCGCCGGTAATCCGGCCGGGGTCGTGACGGACGGGTCGGAGCTCGATGCCGACGTCATGCAGCTCATCGCCCGACAAATGAACCTGGCGGAGACGGCATTCCTGGTGCCGCCCACCGACCAGGAAGCCGACATCCGGCTGCGCTGGTTCACGCCGACGCTGGAGGTCGAGCTCTGCGGGCACGCGACCATTGCCGCCTTCACCGCCGCGATGGAGCGCGGCGTCTTCGCCGTCGAGGAAGGTGAAGAGCGCGAGCTAAACGTGGAGACTCTCTCTGGCGTGCTGCGCGTCCGTCTGACCCGCGACGGGGGAAAGCCACGCGTGGCCATGCAGATCCCGGTCCCCACGTTCGCGCCTCTCGAGCTGGACAGCGAGGCGTTCGCCGACGCATGGAGCGTACCGCTTGACGAGCTGGCCGGCGAGTGGCTGGTGCACACCGGGCTCAATTACTGGTTCTTACCGATTCGCGATCGGACGGCGCTCCGCTACCTGACGCTGGACGTTGCGAAGCTGGCCGAATTCGACGACAAGGCCTGCTTCACCTTCTTCACCCGCGACACGATCGACAGAGACTCCGATTGGCACCTGCGCTTCTTCGCGCCGTTCTACGGCGTCGATGAGGATATCGTCACCGGCAGCGCCCAGGGCCCCATGGGCGTCGTTCACCTGGCGCTCAACCAGAACGATCCGGTCAGCGGTTGGACCGAGCTGAAGGGAGAGCAGGGCGACCTGCTGGGCCGGCCCGGACGGGTGTTGGTCCGGGTGCACCAAGAAAACGGCGTCGTCAGCGATCTGGAGATCGCCGGCAACGCCGTGGCAATGCTGGAAGGTGTGGTCCGGGTCTAGACGACCCGGCTATCCATCAGTACTCGTCTTCCTCCTCGATCTCGGTGGACCAGCGCCGCCACCACTGCTGCTCCTCTTCCTCCATCTGGCGGGCGAACTCGTTCACGATTCGCTGAGCCTCGACCACCTCGGCGACCGAGTCGTTGTCCGGCAGGAACTGATCGGTGAAGCGTACTTCGTACTCGAACAACGCCGAACGAAGGTCCCCGAATACCTTGATCAGCTCCGGGGTCGCCTCGAGAAGCGTACCCTCCTCGTCCAGCCGGATCGTCAGCCATCGACTCGTCCCCTCCCAATCTGGTTTACCCGCCGGCCAGGGCGGCCCCCTGCCGCACCCGGCTCGTCGGGTGCCGACGCCACCCTACTTCTACCCCTAAAACCCGAAAGGTGCCCATCAGGCTCCCTGGTCTGGATCGTGTCGATCTCCGTCGAGTATAATAACTTCTGACGCAAGAGCACACCCGTAAGGCGAGGTTAGATGGCACGGCGCACCGGCACAGCCACCATGCCGCTGCACGGCGGCAGGGCGCCCCGCTG
>JBDHHX010000426.1:0-2872 GCA_039589155.1 Gemmatimonadota bacterium
CAGATCGTTCTGCACCTTCGAGCAGCCTGCGAACGTGCCAGACTCCGGGTCGTCCTCGAGTTGAGGTTCGTACTTGTAGAAGTAGTCCTCCGCATCGATACGGATCGCGAAACGCTTGGACAGATCGATAGCACCACCGATGCCGACGACGCCACCCAGGTCGGTGGTCGCGTCGGCCCGTTCCCAGAAGTCGCCCACGTGACCGGACACAGCCAGGCCACCGCCGGCGAAGACGTACCAGCCCTTGTACGTCCCTGGCGCGTAGCGGAACATCAGCTTCGAGCTGGCGAACCAGACGTTGGAGCTGCAGTTGGTGCCCCCCGCACACGCGTCGGTGCCGCCGGCCGACGTGAGCTTCACGTCGCTCAGAACGCGGCACCAGTCTCTTGACGGATCGCGTAATCGGTGCCGCTGATCGTCGCGGTTCCCAGATCCCGTGTAGGTACGAAAAGGCCTCCGTAAGGGACCCACTCGAAGGAAGTCGTCTGCGCGTGCGAGCTGGCCGAGCAGGCCAGAACCATGAACGCGCCTGCCGCCCAACTACGGCCGATCATGTATCCTCCCGGGCTCGTGACCCCAACGTCGTCTTCATCTCCTGTTCTTTCTCAGCCGCCGAGCCGCGACCGTTAGAAGTAGTAGCGCATGCTGATCCCGGTTGAGCCGAACCTGACCGTCTGATCCATACTCTTCGACTCGAACTGTTCGAAGGTGATATCGAGGGCTATTAGGAAGTCAGGTCGCCCATTGTAGGCGATCCGCACCAGGCCCGTCAGTAGATCATTCGAGAGATCTTCTCCGCCCTCCGGGAAGCTGTCGAACCTGCCACCGAGTGTGACTCCGATGGGCACCGCGCTGATGGCCGAGAAGTCGAAGTCGAGCGTCCCGCCCAGCTGGAAGAATGCCTTGTCTTTCTCATCCTTGTCCACGGACTCGCCATACCCGCCGTGACCCAGCGCCGTGAGCCCGAAGAACGGGCTCGCGCCCCAGGCGAAACGCAGCCCCGCGCCGCCCCGCAGCGACGGTGTCGAGCGGACGAGCCGGGCCGGGACACCCTCGATCACGTCTTCGAGGAAGTCCTTCAGGTTGACGGCGGTGGTGCTGTTGTTCGAGATCTCGATGTCGGCGGAGAGCAGAGTGCTCTCGCTTTGGAACAGCCGGGCCAGCCAACCGAGCTCGAAGGCCGTGGCTCCCGTGACGCCGTTCGCCAACAGAGCGCCGATGTCGGTGCCAAGTCGGCCCAGCACGCGAAACTCGCCGCGCGCCGCCAGCCAGTCTCTCACCTGGCCCTGGTACTCGAAATCGAGGAAGGCGAAGAGAAGGTCGCCCCTCAATCCGACAAGGTCCAAGGTGTCGGCATCGAGCAACGGGATCTCGACGTCGACGGCCTGGCCGAGACCCAGCGAGTTGCGGACGAAGGAGTTGATGAACGGGTCTCTGACGATGTTGTTCGGCGTGAACGTGTGCCCGCCAATGTGGGGACGTTTGAGCTCGCCGGGCACGGATTCACGCGCGGCCGACCTGGGCACCGGTGGGCCTCCCAGCGGATACAGAACGCCGGCGGTGAGCTGGAAGCCGCTGGAACGGGAGCGTAGCGGCAACTCCGCGATCTCCTGCTGCTGCTGTTCGTTGATGTTGAGGATGCTCTGAGCGTAGCGGGCCTCGATCGTAACCCTCGGCTTGCCGATGGGCAGCATGACGCCGAAGGCGAAGTCCGCAGCGACATCCCACTCCTTGAACGCGTCTGCGACGTCCTCAGACTCGTTCTCTCCCTCCAGCGTCGCGTTGACCGCGTATGCGATATCCACACCGCCGGAGACGTAGGTCTTGCCGTTCCGGGCGACGAACTTCAGCATCACCGGTAGGGTGACGTAATCGAGAGCCAGGGTCAGCGACACCGTGTCCGACGTGGTGTCGCCGGGCAGCTTGGCCAGGATGTCTGTCCCGCGCTGCACGAACATCGGCTGAAAGCTCAACCATATGTCGTTCGTCAGGTGAAACTCGCCCATCAGGCCGGCGGACAGACCCATCCGTGTCTCGCGGCTCGTCCCCGCAGGCCTGTCCCCGGCCAGGCTCGACCGGTTCACGCCACCGAAGATGCCCAGGTTGACCTGGCCGCTGGCAGTCGACGCCAACATCAGAATCCACACGAGTACCAGAAGCGCGGATCGCTTCACCTGAACACCCTCCAGTCGACGTCTCTTGAGGAATCGACGATCACATCATGCGATCCAGTCCGCGCCGCCGCCAGACCCCACCCTGCAAGACTTCTCCGCTACCGCTTGCCTCCCCAGCGGTACTGATAGGACACGCTGACAGCGTCGAAGTCAGCGCCGCGCTCGACCCGGGCGCCGCTGGCCAGGGTCGCTCTGAGTGTGTGCTGGTTGGCAACGGGGACGGCGAGGGTAAGACCAAAACGGAAAGTGGAGATGCGGGTTTCCTTCTCGACGCCATCGAGCGACGTTCGGCCGCCGTAACCATAGCCGCCGTCCAGCGCTAGCCAGAACCCTCTGCGGAGGGTTCGGATGACATGCAGCTTTCCGACCAGCAGCGGTTTCTGTTCCAGTGATGAGCCGCCGAAGAAGTCGGTGTTATCTGTGAAGAACCAGCTGCCAGCGAAGGCCTCGAACGTCCAGGGGCCGACGACCTGGGAGATGCCCAACTGGGCTCGAAACGTCCAGCGGTTCGAACCCAGGTTGATCAGCTTCGACGAATCGTATTGCCCCAATGGAGCGATGAGCTGCAGGCTGGCCCCGACGATCGTCTTCTGAGCGTAGCCAGCGTACTCTGAGAGACGCAGTGCTGGAGCGCCGACGAAGTTCACCGACAGTCGAAGGCGCGGATCGCCGAACCCGGAGGCCGATCGGGTCGTGTC
>JBDHHX010000427.1:0-2670 GCA_039589155.1 Gemmatimonadota bacterium
GCCTGCGCGCTTCGCCTCCAGTAGCGCCGCGTCGGCGGCCGCGAGCATCTCGTCGTAACCGGCGGCCAGGGAGTCCCCCGGTCCGACTTCGGCGATGCCCACGCTGACGGAGACTGACATCTCGGCCCCATCACCCTTCGCCCGGATCTCCGCTACCCGGGTCCTAATATCGCTGGCGACCCTGAGGGCGCCAGCCTTGTCGCCGTCCGGCAGGATGATCACGAACTCATCACCGCCGAAGCGGGCCGCGAAATCGTTGGCGCGAATCGAATCTCTGATGACTTGCGCCACTTCGCGTAAGACCTGGTTGCCGGCGGCGTGACCCAACCGGTCGTTGACCGGCTTGAAGCGGTCCAGGTCGAGAAAGACGACCACGAACTTACCGCCGGTCCGCCGCACCCGGGCACATTCCTCGATGATCCTGCTGCGCAGCACCCGGTAACTGTATAACTGGGTCAGCGCATCGTAGGCGGCGTCCTGCACCGCCCTCTCGTATCGCCGCGCCTGGAAGAACGGGCAAATGTCCAGACGCGCCCGGGCTCTCAGCACTGCTGCCGCGAACGCCTTGCAGCCATCGAAGCCGCAGGCGCCGCAGTCCCAATCCTTACCATCGTGGGCGCGGCCGATCTTCTGTTCGACCAGCGCCTCTATGTCAGCTTCGGTTACGACGCCGCCGTTACCCGCCGGCTGCCAGTCGACCGATAGGTCTACCGGCTGTTTCACGTCGATCACCGGGATCGACGAGCGCGGCGGCTCCGCTTCGGCGGCGATCTCGCGCCGCAGGTAGAGCTGCGCCTTGGGTCCCATGACCGGGTGGTCCAGGTCCCGCTCGTACGGCAGCAGGTCGATGAACCCGAGGTGCGGCTCTCCAGAAGAGCGTCCGACGGCTTCGGCGATGGCGGAGACTTCTTCCAGACCTCTCACCTTGCGGAAGCGACGTGACGTCTCGCGCTCTTCCTCGAGGACCGGCAGCGGCATCCCGCCCGCAGTGGACAGGTAGCGTTGCCGACCCAGGGTGTCCCGCTCCAGCTGCAACGGCTGCTTCAGCGGGACGGCGCCGTGCTCACCCATCAACATCTCGAGCTCGGCGAAGGTGATGGACGCGTCGATCGGCTTTTCGTCCTCTTCGGGCGCCCCGAAGTTGCCGATCCCGCAGTACACCAGCTTTACGCCATCACCGTGTAACCGGTGCAAGTACCGGGCCTGAGCCACCGCCGGCGTGGCGACGGGTGCCATGTAGGGCAGTAGCTCCGGATACTTCCGCTTCACGTACTCCACCACGATCGGCGAGGTGGAGCGAATCGTCGTCCCGCCCGAGCTCTCGCGCCACAACCTCAGGTACTCGTGGGCGACCAGCTCGTCCCCAAGCACCCCGGGATAGACCGCCCGGAACCCGGCAGCATAGCAGGCATTCAGCACCTGCTCCGGACTCGCCGGGTGGAAGTGGACGACCGATTCTGTGGCCAGGATGAGCACGGCTGCCCGCCCGTCGAGGTGCTTGCGGGCCGTCGCCAGATCGCCGGTCGCCTCAATCGCGTCGTGCTGGCAGGCCGGCACGCAGAGGCCGCATTCGATGCAGCTCTCCTCGACGATCTCGAGGGTGCCCTCCTGGGCCGTCACAGCTTCAACCGGACAGACCCGCACGCACGCCATGCACTCGACGCACTTCGGCGCGGCTATCCGGAATGTCAAGCTCATAGACCCTGGGCTGCCGGACAGTGGAAACTTCGATTTGAATGGCGGGGTGCTTCATACTAGTTTTGGGTCCACCCCATTGTCAAGCAACAGAAAACGACGTGAAAAAACATCTGTTCCGACTTCTGATGTTTACGGCAACCGCCGCCGCACTCGCCTGCAGCGACGGGCTCGAGCCCGTTCCGTTCCAGGGGATCAGCGGGCAAGTCACCTTCCTGGGCGAGATACCCGACTCCACCGACTGGGTGCGGCTGGTCATCTACCGGACGCTGCCGGAAGACTCGCTGGACTTGCTCAATTTCGTCGCGTTCACTGACACGCTCCCACTGGCCGGTCTTGCGCCACCCTACATCATGGGCCTGGGTACTGGGGATTACGCCTGGCTGCCCGTGATCTGGAAGAAGAAGGATCTCCCGCTCTCCGTCGAGTCGCTGCGGGTGATCGGCTGGTACACAGCCGGCGCGGCGCCGTTCGACACGCCGGTGGCAGTGACCGTGCTGGAGCAGGAAGAGACCGACGGGATCAACATAATAGGCGATTTCGGGACATTGCTGACCGCCGCGGAAGCGCTGGACCAGGTCCGATGAGACGGTTCGCCCCAGTTCTTATCGCAGCGTTTTGGGCCATGACGCCCGCCCTGGCCCAGGAGACCGGGACGGTGGCGGGCCGGGTGGTGGACGCCGAGTCCGGTGAGCCGGTGGCCACGGCGCTGGTGCGGGTCGTCGGCACCGTATTACAGAGCTTCGCCGGCGGCTCGGGGCGATTTGTCCTGCGCGGGGTGCCGGCCGGCTCCCAGCGCCTATCGTCGTCGCGGATCGGCTACGCGCCGGGTACGGTGACGGTGGACGTGCCGCGTGGCGGTCGCGTTGAGGTCGAGATCGCCCTGACGCCGCAGGCCGTGGCACTGGGCGAGATCGTGGCGGCAGCGACGCGCCGCGAAACGACCACGCTAGAGGCGCCGATCTCCGTCACGGT
>JBDHHX010000428.1:0-4890 GCA_039589155.1 Gemmatimonadota bacterium
GGAAGAAGCCGCTCGGGTCGACCAAGAGCGGCTCACGAAGCTGGGCGAGAAACTGAAGAGGTGATTGTCACCCGGCGGTCTCACCGTCACGGCGTTTGCGCGGCGCCCGCCTCGGTGACAGTGGCGGTGACAGCGCCCACCGGCGCTGGCTGGCGCTAGTCAGCGTTCGATACACAAAAACCCGCACAAACCGGCGCTCACTGGCGCTGGCTGGCGCCAGTCGAGGGCCTGATAAGCGTGAGGTCGGTGGTTCGAGTCCACCCAGGCCCATTCCTCGTAAGTCGAAGTCCTGCTGCACAGTACGCAGCAGGACTTTTCGTTTTGTGCGATGCATGAAGTGCCCCGGTGACACCAGCGGTGACAAATGATCTCTTGTCACCGCTGGTGTCACCGAACGCTTGAGACGTCATATATAGTAGTTAGACCTCCGGCTCGGGACGCGAGCCGTTGCGGCGTCCGGTTCGCTAACGCCGCATGCTGTTGAATATCCGTGCCTCACCCTTGTTCGCTGGAGTGCAGCAAATATCGTGGAAACGGACTCTGAGTCCGTTATTTTCCTATTGAAGTGGTTGGGCTCATGGGGCGACAGAACGACCCTCGGTAGTGATCGCGCAGAGCGTCGCGCAGCACATCCTCGAAAGCCAGCAACTCCAGCGACAGCTGTTCAGCTAGGTTGCTCGCGAAACGCGATCGGTGAAAACAGCGGACGAATATTCGCGGAGCGATTGAGCGGTTACGGAGCAGCATCGCGGCGCGGAGGTTAAGTCGTTCGTCCCCTGCACAGAGAACATAAACAGGCGTCGCCTCGCTCTCCGCAAGTCTCCTGTTGACTTCGTCCCACGCTAAGGGGTCGGTTATTTCCTGGTCGATGGCGATCACTCCGTCCAGGTCATGCGAGATGTCGGCCTCGAACTCTCGGAACAGCTCTGAAGCGGCTCGGTCAACGATGACGATCTGATCCAACTCGTCCGCCGCCTCGTCCAGCAGGACCTCGAGAATGGTCTGACCGAAGCGCCCGAAGCCGGCCAGCACGACCACATCACGATAGCCGGTATCTCTGAAATGCCCGGCGAGGTGGCTCCGGTAGAGGTGAAGGGCGCCGATTTGATGAGTGTTGAAGCCGACCGGCGCACGATCATCTTGCGCGAGCCGTTCCACCGGCCGCAGCAGTGTCAGGTCCGCCACGTGTACGGCAATCGGAACCGACGGCTGCTCCGCGTGCGCCGCCCAGGCGGCCTCGAGGTTGATGAGGTCGCTGTTGGTGACAGCCACCATGCCCCGGGCGCGTTCGAGTTGAAGCGCCTCGATCGTCGCGGCTCGCTGAACGTCTCCTTGCAGGAACTCCACACCGGCTCCCCGCACCGCCTCCTCCGCGGTGGCGAGCCCGGCGCTGCGATCAACCAGCAAGACCGGTCTATCCGGTTCGACCGATCGCAGAGCTTCCAGGTAGGCCATACCGACCTGTCCGGCTCCGACCAGCACCATGTGGTCGTCAAGGCGGCGGCGCTGTAGCCACTGAGGCCGGACGAGCCGGAGCAAGCCTTCGATAACCGCGCTGGTCGTGATGGCAGGCGCTAGAAAGTAGGCAATCCATAGAGCGATCCGTCCGGCCAACATCCCGCCCACCGGTGTTCCCAAGTCCAGCCCGCCGAAGACGAACAAGCCGGCGGCGTAGTAGATCCAGACGGTGATCGGGTCGTCTGCAAGTCCGGGCCGCTCACTGGTAACGACGCCGCTGGCGAACGCCGCGACGACGAAGGCGAACACCAGAAACACCGACATCAGGCGGGCAAACGCCGCTGCCTGGCCTGGAACCCGAAGGATGCGCCCGGGGCTCATAGAGTCTTCGGCCAGGTAATCATGTGAGGCGTGCTAGCGCTCAATAGTCTCTCTAGATATTGAAGGCTTTCCGAGCGATCGCGACGACCGTCGCGCGGGCCGCATCGTCGATCCCCGCCACGAACGGTCCTTCATGGCGAGTCGCATCGATTGGTTGGCCATCCAGGTCCGTGATCTCTCCCCCTGCGCCCCGCACCAGCAGGGCACCCGCGGCTAGGTCGTACGGTTCGGCTGGCCGTTTCGCCCAAACGTTGGCGTAGACGAAGGACCCCTTGGCCGCTTCCAGCAGCGCCCATGACGGTGAACCGCCTGGAGACCGGACCATCTGCACGTCGTTTCTGCGCCAGGCATCGTAGAAGCTGCCCACGAGTTCGGACGCGGCGCGACCCGGGTGGACGTTCACCAGGACCTTCGCCTGACTCTTCAACGTCGAAGGGAGCGAGATGGCGTCGTCCGGTTCGCCGTAGAGTGAGAGCTGCAGAAGTCGAGAGGGCCCTTCGGCCTGCGCGTAGCCCAGTTCGCCCGTCGTTGGGTTGAGAACGAACCCCAACATAGGCGCCCCATCTCGAAAGACGGTGAGCACCGTCGTGTACGTTTCGGTCCCGGTCACAAACGCCCAGGTGCCGTCCACCGGATCGATGGCGACGGCGAGGCCCGACGATGGGAACGTGCCGCCGATCTCCTCACCGATCACAGCAGCGCTCGGTTCGAAGTCGGCCAGCGCCTCGCGCAGCCGTACCTCAACATCTTGCTCCGACAGAACGGTCGGTGAACCATCCTCTTTGATCTCGACGTTATCCCGCAGCGCCAACCGTGCACTTCTCAGCGCCCGGGCGGCCATCAACAGTTGAACGATCCCGAACCCGACCCAGGCGTCGACCTCGCCGGACTCGAGCGCCGGGGCCGGCCTTCCCGATCGGAACGCTTCGAGACTCGCGATCTCCAGTTGGTTCAAGCTCACAGTTGGTTTACCCCGTTCTGGCCAGCAGGTGCTCGGCTTGCGACTTCTCCATTTGGCCGCTTTCCATCAGCTTGGTGACTGATTCGCGAATGAATCGGGCCTGCCCAGATGGCACACGATTAACGGTGTCCGCTTCCAGCGGCCACCACCTGACCTCGTCAAAGTGTTCCCCCCTCGTCAAAGTGTTCCCCGGGATCGAACACGTCCGCTGCCGCGTCTGCGTCGACAAAGTATAGATACGCGAGGGTCTCGACCCAGGCGTGGTCGGTTTGCCGTGGATCGTAGGTGTAGTCTTCGAAGACGACCTCGCCTCTCATCTCCGGGCGCCAACCCGTTTCACCCTCCAATACCCGACCGATGTCGGAGTCGGGCGACTCACCGGGTAGGACGAATCCCTTAGGAAGCTCCAGGTCCGCTTGGTCTTCTTTACCGCCCAGCAAGATCTCCAGCTCTCCCGTGGTGGTGTTGGCCCGCACCACGCTGGCCGCGACGGAGAGGTTGCACCCCCAGAGTCCGAGGAGACCGCGGCCAGCGATTCCTGTTCGGCCGCGGGGATTGAGGGGTCGACCGTCGTCGTCACGATACTTGGCAGGGCGCGCGGCCAGCTCGTCCTTGATGCTGCCTATGTCCTCGGGGTCCGCCCAGCCGGTGGTTGTCTTAGACCGATCCTGCTCCAGAACTGAAGCGTCCACGTGATACCGCGGATTGTACTCCGGGCAATCCAGCGGCCAGGGCGCCTCGTCGAGCAAGATGCGTTGCCGCGGCGGATAGGAGCGAGGTCGTTCGGAGCGGATTTTGAGATGGAAATCGTCCGCCACAAGGTTGTACGCGAGGCCCTCCACCGAGTAGAGCGCGTGCATGAGCTGTGGTAGATCGCACTCGCCGCGGTCGCGTCGTTTGTCGAAGCTCAGCGTGTGGAGTGCGTAGCGCAGCAGCGCGATTCGATAGACCAGCCAGTCATCGCTCTCCTTGATAGAGAAACAGGTCTTCCGGATCGTGCGGACCGCACCGAGGATCTTACGGAAGCGCAGGTCCCACTTGGCGAACTTGAGTGAATCGGGAAGCCCGTCGACGTCGGACGGCAGTCGCTGTGCCAGCAAGTACTCCTCGAACTTCTTGAGCCGGGGCAAGTCGTCCACATCGAACGCCTTGCTCATCACGAACTTCACGTCGCTCTCGAGCTTCGCGAAGTCGAGCTCCAACGGTGCTGGGCCGCTGTGCGTCCAGTCGATGAACCAGATGTTGTCGACGTCGTCGCAGATGATGTTGGCGAAATTCAGATCGCCGTGCGACAGGCAGACTTCGCTGTCCAGGCCATCCTCGTTCGCGGCGATCAGTCGCACGAAGCGCACTAGCTGCTCGGGATCGACATGCGCGTCGCCGACGTGTTCCTCTGCCAGGTAGCTCAGGATCACGTCGGCGTTTCCGCGTAGCCAGGTCAACTGCTGCTCCGCGTGCATGCCGAGCGATCGGTAAGGCGCGACCCAGGACAGCTCGCTGGTGTTCTGGTACAGCTTCTCGGATAGCAGCGAGAGCGCCTTCTCCAAGCGTGTCATGAAACGCGCCAGCGACTCCTCGCTTTCGGCTTCCTCGTAACTGTCCTGCAGGGTCTCCGGCCGACCCTCCATCGCCGCCAGCTCCATGCCGACACCCAAAGAGTCTCCGGCGCTGACGGGGTAGCCAAACGTCGGCACGTGCTTGCCAAAGAAGTCCTTCACTTGATGATAGCCGTCCAGCTCGCGTCGCATCTGGCCGAAGGCGTCGACCTTGAGTACAAGTGGCTCGGTACGGGCCTCGCCCTTCCAGCCCTCGGCCATGAATAGTAGGCTTCCGCTGAAACCGCCGGCCAGCGGCTTGAGCCGCACCCGGGTCCAGTGCATGCAGATGAGCTCTAGGATACGCCGCTGCGCTGGGTCGAAAGCGTCCCGGGCCTCCTCAGGCTCGATGACACAGGGGCGACAACCGAAATGCGCGAAGTCGGCCGGGTCGAGTCCGGCATACTCCGCGGCTTCCTCCAGGTCGAGCAGCACGTTGAGGTCGGCGGCAGGCAAGTTGTGGCGCAGGGCGGCGAAGTGTGCCTCTTGGGTGGA
>JBDHHX010000429.1:0-2646 GCA_039589155.1 Gemmatimonadota bacterium
GTCGACCAGTGGGCATCGATTTCCTCATAGGTGGCCAACTGCTCGAGCACCTCGGTGCTGGGCGTGCCGGGGTAGCCGGAAGCAAACAGGACGCCTGCTTCCCAAGCGCCCTGGGCGACGGCTTCGTTCCCTGACATCAATCGCTTTGCCATGGGACCGCCCTTAGTCCACTTCCGCCACCGACCGGACCGCTTCGAGGATCTCCTCTTCGGTGAGCAGGCGTTCCGATTTCTTGGCCAGCGCCATCACGGCATCGATCACTTCCTGCGTCGTCGGCAGATCACGCGCCCGCAGGAAGTACTGCACGTTGGACGCGCCGGACATGTGGCCGACCTCGATTTCCTGCTGGCGACCGAGCCAGCTTGCCGGGACGCCCGAGTAGACCCGATCGGCCAGCCAGTCCTGCCCTTTACGCTTGGCCTTGATCACCGCCGCGGCGTGCACGCCGGTGGCCGTGCGGAACGCGTCGCGCCCCACGATGGGCGTGTTCACCGGGATGGGCACATCCACGGCTTGCGACACGGTCTCCACGTACTCGGGCAAAGACGTGAGATCATCGTCACGCCAACCTAGCAGCTTCAGGTTCACCAGCAGTTGCTCCATCGGCGTGTTGCCGATCCGTTCGCCGATGCCGAGCGCCGTGCCGTGGACACGGGTGGCCCCGGCTTCCAACGCGGACAGCGTGTTGGCGACATCCAGTCCACGGTCGCGATGCCCGTGCCAATCGATGCCGACCCGGTCGTCGACGCCCAGCTCTTTCAGCAAGTTGCTGACCCAGGTGACCAGGTTGCTCACGCCCCGCGGCACGGCGGCGCCCACGGTGTCGCAGAGGCAGACGCGGCCGGCGCCGGCCTCGATTCCAGCGGTGAGCAGTAGTCGCAGGTCATCGGGGTTGGCGCGGACCGTGTCCTCTGTCACGTACATGACCTCGAGGCCCTCGCGCACCGCGAACTCCACCGCCTCCTTTGTGTGCCGGAGGATATGTTCCAGGTCCCACTCCTCCGCGTACTGGCGGATGGGGCTCGAACCGATGAAGACGCAGGCCTCGATCGGCACACCGGTCTTCTGGGTCACGTCGGCGATGGGCTGGATGTCGACGATCATCGTACGGGCCGCGCAGTTCGCCTTGATACGCAGCTTCTCGTTAGCGATCTCGCGGCACAGCGTCTCGACGGCGTTGCGCTGTCGCGGGCCGGCGCCGGGAAGCCCGATATCGGCGGTCTCGATTCCCAGGCTGTTCATCAGGTGGAGGATCTTGACCTTGACCTCGGTCGGCGGGTCGACAACCGACGGACTCTGCAGGCCGTCGCGCAGCGTCTCGTCGTCAAGCATGGCCAGCCGGGGCGCCTGCGGGGCCTGGTCCGCAACCGCCCAGTCGTAGACCAGTCTATCTTCGGAAGGTACGGTCACCTTGACCCTCCCCTATTTCTCACGACTGAACTCGCGGGCGCGCTTCAGCAGTTGCTTAGCCGTCGCGTTATCGCCCTTCGATTCATGGATGTCCGCCAGGTGATAGAGGCCGCTGACCTCCTCCAGACCGTCATCGATGGCGCGCTGGAACTCGCGCGCCGCCGCATCGAGGTCGCCCATGCGCTTGTAGATGACCCCTATGTGGTAACGGGCCATCAGGTACTCGGGCGTCAGCGCGGTGCATTTCTCGAAGTGCTCGAGCGCCTTCTCCAGTTCCCCGTAATGAAACAGCGCGATCGCCAACCGGTAATGGGCGGCGTTGTACTGGGGATCGATCTCGAGGCAGCGGCGGAACGCGTCGATCGCCTTGGGCATGTTGCCGCGGTGATAGTAGGCGACACCTAAATCGTACGCGCATTCCACATACTTCGGAGCCAACTCGAACGCATGTTCGTAGCGCTCGATAGCCAGGTTCAGCGTGCCCTGGTGGAAGTAGACGTTTCCCAGCAAGTGGTTGGCTATGACATGGTCCGGCTCCATCTCCACCAACCGCTCGATCTCGAGCCGCGCCTCCTTGTGCCGGCCCTCGACCTCCGGTATCGCCGAATGCAGCAGCCGGTGGTCGATGAAGGCGTCACGCAGGAACATCCCGCATTCGGCACAGAACTTATCGCTCTCGGCCGACTCGCGGCCGCATCTGGTACATCTCATGTCCGTGGTCTCCTCGCCTTTCTTGGGTCGGATGCTGACTTTAGGGTGCGGCTCGCCTTGCTGCAAGAAGGTGCGGTAGTGAGTGGTACGGTAGTGCGGTGGTGGCTACCGTACCACCGCACCACTTACCACCGCACCACCTCATGTTCTCCTAGTGTATATCGTCACGAACTTCAAAAGCGCTACCAACTGGCAGTCGTCACAATCCTCCCCGACATCATCACGGCGTACCGGGTCGGCGCAGACTTCGTAGCCGAGTTGCTCGTAGAGCTCGATCGCCTCTTCGGCCCGGCGGCCGTCGGCGATGAAGCGGCGTTCCCAGCCGTCGGCCAGGCGCTCGGGATCGCCTTCGAGGGCACGCTCGGACAGCATACGCTGCGCCTCTTGTTCGATCAGTGGTCCCAGCGATGCGGCCAGCTCGCGCTCGGCTTTGCGGTCGCCTTCAGTCACGCGGGGCCCGCGCCTTCCGCCTCGAGGCGGCTGAGCCGGCGCTGCCCGAGGATGGCGGCGCCGAAAGCCGCGGTG
>JBDHHX010000430.1:0-2616 GCA_039589155.1 Gemmatimonadota bacterium
AATCTCGCCGTTCTGGCTGCTTTCGTGTACGTCTACAGTATCCTGGCCGGCAAGCTCGAGCGCTTGCCGTTTGGCGGCCCCATACTGTGGGTCGCCTTCGGCCTCCTGGTTGGGCCGGTAGGTCTGGGATTCCTGGCCCTCGACATCGATGCCGAGGGGCTGTTGCGCCTGGCGGAGATCACGCTGGCCGTGATCCTGTTCACCGACGCGGCGAACGCGGACCTGAAGGAGCTGGGCCGCAGCTTTCACATCCCGCGGCGTCTGCTGCTGATCGGGCTGCCGCTGACGATCCTGGCCGGATTCGGAACCGGCTACTTCCTTTTTGCCGGGATCGGCCTGTTCGAGCTGGCGATCCTCTCGACGATGCTGGCGCCCACCGACGCGGCACTCGGGAAAGCGGTGGTCACGAACGAGGCGGTACCGGCGGATGTGCGCGAGGGGCTGAACGTGGAGAGCGGCCTCAACGATGGCATTTGCGTACCGGTGCTGTTCGTGTTCCTCGAATTGGCGGCGGGTGTCGGTGGTGAGGAGAGCGCAACCAGTCTCGTGGTCGGTCACCTGGTGGAAGAGCTTGGCGTCGGACTCGCCGTCGGCCTGGGGCTCACGGCAGTTGGTGCCTGGTTGTTCCGTTTCGCGGGGGCCCGTGGCTGGGTGAGCGGCCACTGGGTGCAGATCCCGGTGATCATGCTGGCGCTGGCCTCGTTCGCCGTCGCCCAGAGCCTGGGCGGCAGTGGCTTCATCGCCGCGTTTACCGGCGGGCTGCTCTTCGGCCACTTCGCAAGGAAAGGAAAGCACGAGCTGCTGCGTGCCGCGGAGGCGACCGGCGATACGCTATCGCTCTTCACCTGGGTGGTGTTCGGTGCCGTCGTCGTCGGCCAGGCGTTCGGCCTCTTTACCTGGCCGGCTCTGATCTATGCGGTGTTGAGCCTGACCGTCGTACGGATGGTCCCGGTCTTCCTGTCGCTCACCGGCCTCCGCATGAGCAGTGACACCAAGCTGTTCATCGGTTGGTTCGGACCCCGTGGCCTGGCTAGCATCGTCTTCGCGGTCATCGTCGTGGGGGCGCGGTTGCCGGGCGGCGACACGCTGACGCTGACGGTGGTCGCCACCGTGCTGCTCAGCGTCATCGCCCACGGACTTACGGCGCAGCCGCTGGCGGCTGTGCTGGCCGCCCGGACGAAGAAGGAGGGCTGACTTCGATCAGTCAGGCTCGGCGGCCTCGACCTCTTCGACGGGGTTCCACCCGCCACCAAGCGCCTTGTACAGCTGCACCAGCGATGTCAACTGCAGCTGAAGCGTTTCGGATGCCCCCAACTCGGCCGAAAACAGCTGGCGCTGGATCTCGAGATACTCCAGGTAGCTCGTGACGCCCTGGTCGTAGCGTATCCACGAAAGCTCCTCGGCGTTGCGCGCCGCCTCCAGCTGCCTGACCCGGCTGTTGTACTCCCTCCGGTACGTGTCAACCGCCACCATGGCGTCCTCGACCTCACGGAACGCGGTCAAGATCGCCAGCTCGTAGCCCGCCAGCGCCTGCTGGGTGCGCGCGACTTCCGCATCGACTCCGCTCTGGAGCCTGCCGGCGTTGAAGATCGGGGCGAAGATGTCCGCCGCCAGATCCGCGAACCCGAACGAGGCGCTCGTAACCGAGGCGCCGAGGTCGGCGCTCAACGTGAGCGAGGGATACTTGAGCGCCTCGGCAACTCCGATGCGCGCCGTCTGCGCGTGCAGCAGCCGCTCGGCCTGCAGCACGTCCGGTCGTCGATCCACCAGCTCGGACGGCAGTCCGGCGGGAAGATCCGGCGGAAGAACCTGCTGGTACAGAGTCAGGCCTCGCGGTATCGACATGGGCGGTACGCCCAGCAACACGCTGATCGCGTTCTCCGTCTGCGCTCGCCCTCTGCGGAACGACTCCAGCGATGCTTCGGCTCCCGCCAACTGGTACTCCGCCTGGTTGACATCGACCTCGGAGACGGCGCCGGCGTTGAAGCGCGCCTGGATGATGCCCAGCGTTTGGCGGCGCGTCTCCGCCGTGTTCTCGGCGATCAAATGCCTGTTATCGAAGTCTCTCAATAGCAGGTAGAAGCTCGCTACATCGGCGACGAGGCTGATGGTCACGGCCCGGTACGCCTCCTCGGTGGCGAGCAGGGCGTTGAGGGCCGCCTCGTTGGAGCGCCGGATCCTGCCCCACAGATCGATCTGCCAGAACGCGTCGGCGGCGATCAGGGCGCTACCGCTAACGTCTTCCTCGGTGTTCGCGTTCACACTTCCGTTGGCGATCGCGTTAACCTCGGGGTAGAGGTCGGCGCGGGCGATGCCCAGGTTGGCCCGCGCTTCGGCGATCCGCGCCAACGCCACGTCCAGATCCTTGTTGTTCTCGAGGGCGACGTGGATGAGGTTCTGGAGCACCGTATCCTGAAACAGATCCCACCATGCCAGATCGGCGATGGAGTCGGCGGGCAGGTCGAGCGTCGTGTCCCGGGGAACCATATCGTCGCGATAGGCCTCGTGCTCCGGTACGACGGGTCGCTCGTAGTTGGGGCCAACCATACATCCCGCGGCGAGCACCAGGGCGATGGGCAGAAACCGAGTGGGCAGATTCATGGTCACGACTCCGAA
>JBDHHX010000431.1:0-2609 GCA_039589155.1 Gemmatimonadota bacterium
CCCGACGAACCACACCTTGTGGGTCGTCTTCAAGGTGACATGATGGCGGAGGAGGTGCCACATGTCAGATCGGGCGAAGCACTGGCAGAAGTTGATTGCGGCGTGGGAGCAGAGCGGGCTGACACAAGCCGAGTTCTGTCGGCGTCGGGGTTTGAAGGTCGTTTCATTCGCTTGGTGGAAACGGAAGCTCGGCGGAGCGGGGGCGCGAAGCCAGGAGCCTGGTCGGCGTCGTTCGGCATCCGGTGGCAAGGGCGCGCGGGCATCGTTCGTCGAGGTCGGGTTGTCCAGCCGGGTCTTGGCCGCCGGTTCTGGGAACGCGCTACCCTCAGCCGGGTATGAGATCGTCCTGCCGAACGGGCCGTTGATCCGTTTGCCCGTCGACTTCGATCCGGACCAAGTGTCCCGCCTCCTGGGTGCGGTGGCCTCGGCATGCTGACGCTGCCGCCGTCGGTTCGGATCTTCGTTTGCCTGTCCCCGGCGGACATGCGCCGCAGCCTGGACGGCCTGTCGGCGATGACGCGCGAGATCCTCCGGGAAGATCCCCTCTCGGGTCATCTCTTCGTGTTCTTCAATCGCCGGTGCGATCGGACGAAGATCCTGTTCTGGGATCGCTCGGGTCTGTGTCTGTACTACAAGCGTCTCGAGAAAGGGGTGTTTCGCCCGTCCGTCTTGGCGCGAGCCGATCAGAAACGGATCGAGATCGAGGCCGCGGAACTGGCGTTACTCCTGGAAGGTATTGATCTCTCGCACGCGAAGCGCCGCCCGCGCTTCACGCCGCAAAAAACTGCATGATTTTCCGTTATTTTGTGCATTTTCTTCTTGCCTTGCGGTGCGACTTCTGATAGAAGAGGGCATCGACGTTACGGAGGACGTTGACTTGCCTTCCTCACGCCGCCGCCGGTCAAAACGTAAGAAGTCACGCATGAACCAGCACCCGTCGTCTCCCGCGCTCCCCACGGACGTGGAGGCGTTGCAGACCAGGATCCGAGAACTGGAGGACCAGGTCGCGTACTTGACGCGAATGCTGTTCGGGCGTCGCAGCGAGAAGCTCCACGACGACCCGAACCAGGGGTTGCTGTTCGGGCGTCTGGAGACAGAGGACGAACCGGAACCGGAGCCGGCGTCGGAAGAAGACGAGGAGACGCCTTCACCGCGGCGTCGGCGGACACGTCATCGGGGCCGTCGCCCGCTGCCGGCGCATTTGCCTCGCCACACCCACGAGATCCATCCGCCGGAAGAAGAGCTCACCTGCCCGTGCTGCGGAGAAGCCAAGTCGGTCTTCGCCAGCGAGGTGACCGAAGAGCTGGACGTGGTTCCCGCGAAGTTCTTCGTGAACCAGTACGTGCGCTTCAAGTACGCCTGCCGTCGGTGCGAAGGTCACGTCAGTGTCGGTGAGCTTCCGCCGCGTCCGCTGGACAAAGGCATCCCGGGGCCGGGCTTTCTGGCCGGTCTGATCACGAGCAAGTTCGCCGACCATCTTCCACTGTACCGTCAGCAGCAGATCTACCGGCGGTATGGGCTGGAGATTCCGCGGTCGACGATGTGCGACTGGGTGGCATACACGGCCTCGGTGCTGTCTCCGATCGTGGATGTGATGAAGTCGAACGTGATGGGGTCGCGCAAGGTGCACACGGATGACACGCCGATCACGGTGCTGGACCCCGCGGTCAAGCCGGTGGGATCTCGGAAGGGGTACATGTGGGTGTACATCGGGGATCGCGACGATGTGGTCTTCGACTTCACGAACTCCCGGAAGCGCGACGGCCCGGCGTCGTTCCTAACCGACTACCAGGGATACCTGCAGGCCGATGCATTCAGCGGCTACGACCGGATCTACGCGGAAAAAGACGTCATCGAGGTTGCGTGCTGGGCTCATGCCCGTCGGAAGTTCTTCGACGCGCAGTCATCGTATGGGCCGGAAGCGGCGCACACCCTCGAGTTGATCGGCCGGTTGTACGCGGTGGAGCGTCGCGCGAAGGCCCTGGGTGTCTCCCCGAAGCGGCTGTTGGCCTGGCGGCAGCGACATGCACGGCGTCGACTGGCGCGGCTGCGGGCCGAACTGGATCGGCTGTCCCTGATGGTGCTTCCGAAAAGCGCGTTGGGCAAGGCCATCACGTACACCCTGAAGAACTGGACGGCGCTAAACCGGTACACCGACGCGCCCTTCTTGTCGATTGACAACAACCACTCGGAACGCCAGATCAAGCAACTGGTGATCGGCCGGAAGAACTGGCTCTTTGCCGGCAGCGAGGGCGGAGCCGAAAACGCGGCCATCCTGTTCAGCGTGATCGTCTCGTGCAAGCTTGCCGGCGTTGATCCGTTCGCCTACCTGCAAGACGTGCTGATGCGAATCAACACCCACCCGTCCAGCCGCGTTCACGAACTCATTCCGCGTGAGTGGAAGATCCGCTTCGGCCCCTCACCCTTCCCGCAGGCTCAGCCCGCGGCGTAGCCTCCTCCCCGCAAGAATGTGCGGCTCGATCCCTGCCTCCCCCAGTGCTCTGCCATCAGTCCGCCGTCAGCCCCCCGTTGGTCGGGCGCTTACACTTGCTGAGCACAGTCGTTTTCGGACGCAGGCATCGTATGCCGTCCTCTGTCGCATAGCGCTC
>JBDHHX010000432.1:0-2609 GCA_039589155.1 Gemmatimonadota bacterium
TGGAGAGGCGGAAGTATTCCAGCACGAACCCCTCGTGCGACGCCTGCATTCCGGTAAGCCCCTCGCCCACCGCCATGGAGAGTTCGACGCTCTCTTTGGGAACGGACGTGCAGGCGGCAGCCGAGACAGCGGCAACCGCCAGGATGAGCCGGACCACAGGTGATCGTATCGAGCACGTCATCATGGTTTTTCTCCAAGACCTAGGTTGTGATCGAAACGCTGCGCTCAGCCGCCTTCCACATCTCCGGGCGGCTGAGCTCGCGGTACAGCCTTCATGACTTCGACCCACTGTTGATGCTCTCGCGACAACAGGGACTCGACGTTGCTCACATAGGTCGCCAATGTCTCGCGGTACTCCGCGTCGGGCAGCGATGCGGGCAACGCCGTCGCCGCGCTGAGCCGCTCGAGGTCGCGACGCGTGTTCTCGTAGCGTGTGCGGTTGCGCTCGTGCTCGTACAGCGAGCGGGTCGCCGCTACCGCGGCAGAGACGCCGGGTACGATCGCGGCGAGTACCACCCACACTTGGGAGAACGGCAGGTCATCGCCCTTGTATCCGATGGCGGCGGAGATGGCGGCTGCGGCAAACATCAGCACGGCTGTGACCCAGATCAGCCGCTCGTCGGCCCGGCCGTGCCCCCGCGATGCCGTTCGAAAATAGCCGAGCTGATCGTCGACACGTTCGGCCTCGTAAAGCTCGCGGAACTGGCGGTCTCGCTCATTCATGGGTCCCCTCCCCTCGCACCTGGTCTTCGATCTCCACCATGCGAAGGCGGGTGACCTGGTTGCGGTCGACATCGCCGGCGTAGGCGCCCAGCCGACCGATGAGGGAGAAGCGCTCACCGCGAAGCGACTCGGCCTGCCAGCGGTAGCGCAGCCAGCGCCCTTGCCACTTCAGGCTGCCGGCGACGAAGGCGACGGTGCCCAGGAACGAGGCGAGTATCGTCTCGGCGAAGCTGAGGACCCCGGCCCCGGTGACACCGGCGACCACGCCCAACGACATGGCGATCACGCCGCCCCAGATCACCGCCAACTCCGAGCGGCGGAACTTGCGCTGATAGTCCAGCGCCCGCTCGTCCGCGTCCTCGTACGCGGACGACAGAAGCTGATCGGCCGCTTCCACCTCGTCTCTCAAGAGCGGATAGCGATCGGCCGCACTTCCCGATTGATGGACCATGCCAACTGACCTCTCGACTGAAGGTAAGAGGAAACGGGAACGTCCCGGCACCAGCCGGCCGCGCTCGGACCGCTGGGTTGGATGTACGCGCTAAGACGAGGCGGACGTCGCCGCCCCGCATTGTGTGAAGAGAAAGACAGCTTGGCTCAATTTTACGGGGGCGCGCCGATGTAGCGCAACCCCCGTAATAGGTTGGAACCGAGCTCCTGCCTACAATTCCATGTGGTGCTCGAGATCCAGCGGCGATACGTAGAGCCGGAACTTCTCGAAGTCGGCCAGCTTGGTCTCGACGATCTTGGCGAGCACGGTCTCGCCCAGCGCCGTGGCGAGCAGCTCCGAGCGCTCGGCGACCTGGATCGCCTCGTAGAGGTCGTGGGGCAGCGACTTCACGCCCAACTTCTCGCGGTCCACCGGCGTCAGCTCGTAAAGGTCGCGGGTCATCGGGTCGGCCAGCTCCAGCTTGCGATCCAACCCGTCCAGACCCGCCGCCAGCATGGTGGCGAAGGCCAGGTACGGGTTGCAGGCGGCGTCGGGGAAGCGCAGCTCGATCCGGGTGGCGACTTCCTTGCCCGGCTTGTACATCGGGATGCGCACCAGGGCGGAGCGGTTCCGCTCGCCCCAACCGATGTAGACCGGCGCCTCGAAACCGACCACCAGTCGCTTGTATGAGTTGTACCACTGGTTGGTGATGAGCGCCATCTCGCGAGCATGATCGAGCACGCCGGCCAAGAAGTGCTTGGCCGTGGACGACAGGTGGTAGCTCTCGTCGGTCGAGTAGAAAGCGTTGTTCTTCTCGTCCTTGAAGATCGAAAGGTGCGTGTGCATGCCGCTGCCGTTCTCGCCGATGAGCGGCTTCGGCATGAACGTGGCATGAACGCCGTTGCGACGCGCGATCTCCTTCACCAGCCACTTATACGTCTGCAGGTTGTCCGCCATCACCAGCGCTTCCTGGTACTTCAGGTCGATCTCGTGCTGACTCGGGCCCACCTCGTGGTGCACGTACTCCACCGGGATGCCCATCGACTCGAGCGCGAACACCGTCGCTTCGCGCAGGTCGTCACCCATGTCCACCGGTACCACGTCGAAGTAGCCCGCGCGGTCGATGATCTGCGCGCCCTGCTCGTCCTGGAAATAGTAGAATTCGGCCTCGGGGCCGATGTTCATGTGAGAGAACCCATGCTCGTTCAGCCGCGTCAGGTTCCGCTTCAGCACATGCCGCGGATCGCTCTCGTACGCCGCGCCGTCCGGCGTCTTGATGTCGGCGAACATGCGGATCGAACGGGAGCCACCCACCTTGAACGGCACCACCTGCGCCGTCGAGGCGATCGGGAACGCCACCATGTCGCTCTCCTGGATCCGCTGATACCCCTCGATCGACGACCCGTCGAAGCCCATCCCCTCCTCGAACGCGCCCTCGATCTCCGGCAGCGTCACC
>JBDHHX010000433.1:0-2603 GCA_039589155.1 Gemmatimonadota bacterium
CGGGCACTCAGATACAGGCGCGCTGCGGCAGATATACCGTGTTCGAGAACCGCGACGCTCGCTCCGGACGCACCATCGATCTCAACATCATCGTTCTGCCGGCGCAGAACGGCGACCCGCTACCGGATCCCGTCTTCTACCTGACCGGCGGCCCCGGACTGGCAGCCACGAAAGTCGCGGCCGGACAACGCCGCGCCTGGTACGGCGACAAGCGCGACATCGTTTTGGTCGACCAGCGCGGCACGGGCAAGTCGAACGGGCTCGACTGTGCCGTGGTCTCCGACAAGAACGACTTGCAGGGGTACCTCGATCCGGCCTTTCGAGTCGAAGTGTTCGAGCCCTGTCGCCACGAGCTCGAGAAGATCGCCGACCTGACACAGTACACGACGCCGATCGCGATGGACGATCTGAACGAAGTCCGCGGGGCGTTGGGATACGACAAGATCAACTTGAGGGGCGGCTCCTACGGCACTCGCGCCGCCCTCGTCTACATGCGGCGCCACCCGGAAACCGTGCGAACCGCCATACTGAACGGCGTCGCGCCGATCGCTTTCCGCAACCCGCTCTACCACGCCTACGAAGCGCAGCGCGCCCTGGAGCTTACTTTCGAGGAATGCGCCGCCGATGAGGCTTGCCACGCTGCGTTCCCCAACCTGCAGCAGGAATTCGATGCGATCATCTCGCGTCTCGATGCAGAGGCCGCCAGGGTACCGTTCACCGATGAAGGAACCGGCGCCGTGGAACTGGAGATGACCCGCTACGCCTTCGCGGAAGCGCTGCGCACGACGCTCTACTACATGCCCGGCGCTCGCAACGTGCCGCTCCTCATCCACAAGGCGTACGAGGGCGACTACGAGTTCTTCGTCGACATCGGAATGCAGTCAAACCGGGGGATCGTCGACATACTTCAGTTCGGCATGCTGCTCTCCGTCACCTGCCCCGAAGACCTGGCCCGCATCGATCCGGACGAGATCCCGGCCCTCACCGCCGGCACTTTCATGCGCGACGACCGCGTCCGCAACCAGCTGGCGGCCTGCGCGGTCTGGCCCGAAGGATTGGTGTCGGATGACTACGGCGAGCCCGTTTCGGTCGATGTACCGACCCTGGTTCTCTCCGGCACGAACGACCCGGTGACGTCGGTCCGCTGGGGCGAGGAAGCGGCAAGTCACCTGCCCAACAGTCTTCACGTGATCGCGCCCGGCGCCCACGGCGTCGGCGGTCCCTGCATCACCTTCATCCAGGCCCAATTCCTGGACACGGCTTCAGTGGAGAACATCGACGCCGCCTGCGTCGCCGAGATGACCCTCCCCCCCTTCCGAACCCAATGAAATCCTGCTCCCCCTCGTGATCGTGATCCTTATCGTAATCGTGATCGGTGCGCTGTAATCGAACGGAAGCCGATTAGGATCACGATTACGATTACGATCACGAGCAGAAGCAGGAGCAGGAACTTCGCGCGCGTCAGCGGTTGCCCGATGCCATGCGTGTTGCTTCAGGAAGGGATCGGAGTCGTAGCATGCTGGCGACCCCGAAGACTGGACCCAGCGCCAGTACCGCGAACGACCATTCCCAACCGATCGCATCGACCAGCGGCGGGATCATACGAATCGTGACCAGCGTCAGTAGGAAGCCCAGGCTGGTCTGCATGGTCAGCGCGGTGCCGACGTAGCGCGGATCGCTCAGCTCGCTCACCGCGGCGCTGAACTGAGCACTGTCGGCGACCACGGCGAAGCCCCAGATGAGACAGACAACGGTCAACAGCGCCGGCGACTGGAACAGCAGGCCGACGAACAACGCGCAGCCGCCAGAGACGAGCATGCTGACCGCGGTGACCCGCGTCCGGCCCAGTCGGTCCGCAAGTTGTCCGGCGATCACGCAGCCGACGCCGCCGATCGCCACCGCGCCGAACCCTGCCAGCCGCGCCGCGGTCTCACTCCAACCGGCGTTCTGGTACGCGGCGAGCAGGAAGATGGGGACCCACGTCCACATGGCGTAGAGCTCCCACATGTGACCGAAGTATCCGAAGTTCGCTAGCCGGGTCGATCTCTGTGTCAGCGCTTTAGCCGCCTGGCGCGGATCGAACGGCGCGGCCTGCGCCAAGAGCGGCCCGGCCTTGGCGAAGCCAACCAGCAGGGCACCGATGACCGCCGAGGCGGAGGCGATGAACAGCACCGGGCGCCACGGCGGAATGCCTGCCGCACCGCCGAGGATCGGCAGCGCGTTGAACAGATGCGGCAGCGCCGAGCCGACGGTGAGGGCACCGACAAGGAACCCGATGCACAGACCGCGGTCTTCCTTGCACCAGGTCGCCATCAACTTCATGCCCGGCGGATAGACGCCGGCCAACGTCATTCCGGTGAAGAAGCGGAGCGCGATCGCGGGCCACGCACTGGCGACAAACAGCGCGATCCCGGCGTTGAAGGCGGCGCCCAACAGGGCGCTGACCGCGACCAGGCGACGCGCCGGAATCCGGTCCGCGACGTTGAGGGCGGCGGAGAGCAGCGCCCCGACCACGAAACCCAGCTGCACACTCATCGTCAGCCACGACGCCTGGGCTCCGCTCAGGTCCCACTCGCCTCTCAACTGCGGTACCACCGCCGACG
>JBDHHX010000434.1:0-2581 GCA_039589155.1 Gemmatimonadota bacterium
GTACTTGTCGTACAGGTACGCCGCATCCATCAGCTCGCCGTAGATGTCCAGCTGCAGCTGGTTGTAGGCGCCGTTGCCGATGCGAACCGGCTTCGACCCCCGGTAGCCCTCCAGGTGGTCTAGCGTCTCCTCGGCAAGCTCGTGGCGGCCGTCGATCCCGTACATCACCTGCAGCGAGCCGTCCTCCTCGGGCTCGGCGATGCGCTTCCTCAAGAACTCGCCGAAACGTGCCGCTTCGTCGGTGAAGCCGACGCGAATGAATCCGTAGATCGTGAAGGCGGCGTCGCGGATCCAGGTGTAGCGGTAGTCCCAGTTCCGCTCGCCGCCCATGTGCTCGGGCAAGCTGGTGGTCGGCGAGGCGACGATGGCGCCGGTGGGCTCGAAGGTCATGAGCTTCAAGGCCAGCACCGACCGGTGGATCGACTCGCGCCAACGGCCCGTATAGGTGCAGCCGGCCAGCCAGTGCCGCCACCACTCCACCGTGGCTCTGAACAGCTCGAACGCCTCCGCCTCGGGCACCTGGAGCCCGCAGTCGGCGCCCGCCTCGATGCGGCGCAGCACGAAGACGGCCGACTGCCCATGCACCAACGAGAACTCGGTCGACACGCCGCCGGCTTCCTGCGAGAGAGGGAACGTCGTCGACAGCCCCAGGCTCAGCTCCGCCGAGTGAAATGCGGCGCCTTCAGCCGACAGTTTGGTCTCGTGTTCGTCCCGTGCGTAGTTGAACGCCGGCCGACACTCCATGCGAAACGCCATGCTGCCGCGCACGACCTGGACGCGACGGATCAGCCAGTGGCTTCCGCGGGCGTCGTGGGGCATGCCCACCGGCATGTAGTCCACGACCTGGCCGACGCCGTCGGCGGACAGGAACCGCGTCACCAGCACGTTGGTGTCCGGCCAGTAGTACTGTTTGTGGGTGACGCCATCGCTTTCCGTCGGCCTGATGCTGAAATGGCCGCCTTTGGAGTCATCGAGAATAGCGGCGAAGACGCTGGGCGAATCGAAGTGGGGATAACAGTACCAGTCGATGGAGCCGTCCATCCCGACCAGGGCGGCGGAGTGCATGTCACCGATGATGCCGTAGTCCTCGATGGGTTTGTAGGGCATACGCTCTGGCCTCTTAGCGGAACCGCTGCGCGGACTGTGTCGAGTACGAGTACGATAACGATAATGAGAACGATAGAGAGAAGCGAGAAGGTTCCCGTCCAGTCCTTTCTCTTTTCTCTCTTCTCGCTATCGTTATCGTGATCGTAATCGTCAACATTTCAACTGAGCAACGCGGCGGCCCGTGAAACACCTTCTCTCGACGTTATCGCTTCTCGCCTACCCACTGGCAGCTTTCGCCGCGCCCCAGGGGACCGAATCCGGGCCGACCGACCCCGAGGGCCCGACCCGGACCTGCGTCGTCGAGCGCATCATCGACGGTGATACCATCGTCTGCGAGTGGGACGAGCGGATTCGCTTGATCGGGATGGACACGCCGGAACTGAGCCAAAAACCATACGGCGGCCGCGCCGCCGATGCGCTGGCCGAGTTGCTCCCGGTCGGCTCCACCGTCGAGATCGAGGAGGGCGTCGAGCCACTCGATCGCTACGGCCGAAGGTTAGCCCACGTCTGGGCCGGGGGAACGCTGGTGAACTGGTCGTTGGTTCGCCGGGGCTACGCCGTGCTGCTGACCGTCCCGCCCAACGTGCGCTACGTCGATGAGCTGACCGAGGCGCAGACGCGGGCCCGGGAAGAAGGGGCCGGACTGTGGGCGGATGGAGTGTTCGACTGCACGCCCGCGCGGCACCGGCGCGGCGATTGTGAGGAGGCTGCCATGAGCTTCGAGCTCGATCACGTCTTCGCCGCGGCGGCGCCGGGAGCGCCGCAGATCGACGCCCTCACAGCGGAAGGCTTCATCGAGAGCGGCCGCCAGGATCATCCGGGGCAGGGCACCGCCAGTCGCGGGATCTTCTTCGAGAACGCCTACATCGAGCTCATCTGGCTCGATGACTCAAACGCGGCGGCATCGCCGCCGATCCAGCGAACCCACCTGGCCGAACGCGCTGACGTGGACAATGCCGCCAACCCGTTCGGGATCTGTTTCAGGGCTGACGAACCGAACGTCGAGCTGCCGTTCGAGACATGGGAGTACAAAGCGCCGTATCTGCCAAGCGGCGCTTACATCCCGATGGGTGTGAACTCGGAACAACTGGACGAGCCGCTGCTCTTCTTCCTCCCCTGGCGACAGGGGCCGGCGCCCGATCCGCCCGATCACCCCAACGGCGCAAGACGGGTCACCCGGGTCGCGCTGGAGTTCCCGGCGACGGACGCGCCGTCGCCGGAGCTAGAGGCGTTCGCGAAGTTGGGGCTGGTGCAGATCGATGTGGGGCCGCAGCCGTTGTTACGCGTAGAGTTGGATGATGGTCGGCAGGGAAAAGCTGTGGATCTACGGCCCGGTGTTCCTTTGGTGGTGAGTTGGTAGGTCGATTACGATTACGATCACGATTACGATCACGATCAGGAGCAAGAGCAGGACGGGGCCTTAGTCGCCTAGAGCCTCTTGCTCCCGCTCGCGCTCGTGATCGTGATCGTAATC
>JBDHHX010000435.1:0-3892 GCA_039589155.1 Gemmatimonadota bacterium
CAGGGTTCAATAGCGAGATCGATTATCGGTAGCGAGTGGCCGCCTTCGACTCCGAGGAGCGCCCGGTACCCGGGTTACAGGGGCTTCACCGGGACACAGATATCGAAGATGTGCTTGCCTTCCGGGTGCTCCTCCGGGTTGTTGAGGTAGAGCTCGAAGCAAGGGCCGTCGGCGGGCTGATAGCCGCTCTCCGGCAGCCAGCCGCCGAAGACCGCGTTCCAAGCGTCCCCGTACTGCTCGGGCCCGATCTCGAAGCGGGCCGCCGCGTACTTGCCGGCCGCCAGCGTCATCTTGCCAATCTCGCCATCGACTTCCGTATCCTCCGGCACGCTGATGCAGACGTCCAGCCGCAGCTTGTTCTCGTCGGTGATCTCCGGGTTGTCGTGGTAGACCGACAGAAGTTGCGTCTCGGGAAAGCGCAGCAGGCCGCGCGGCCCGGCCCACGCGAACAGCCGGTCGAACAGCCGCTTGAAGAGAGCGGAGTCGCCGGCGTAGGGGCCGACGTGGCGGATGTACGCGACGTGTAGATCGGGCTGATTCCTGACCTCGACGTCGGCCTTCAGGGGGTTCTTCGATTCCATGGTGACCCTCCACCTCTGGGTTAGCTGTTGGTCACCAGTGTATTCGACGGAGACGCCGATGTCTTTCCAATCCTTGCTGACCGTTTCACTTATCTTGCGATCGTCCTTGCATCCCCCGCTCCGCCACTCGCTGGCCGTCATCCCATAGGCCTCGCGGAACGCGCGCGCGAACGCGGCGGAGCTGGAGAAGCCGCAGTCGAGGGCGACTCGCGTGATCGATTTCTTGGGATTCAGGACAAGCATGTTCGCCGCCTTCTCGACCCGGATCCGCGCGATGTACTGGCCCAGCGTCTCGCCCACCATGCCGCTGAAGATCCTGTGGAAATGGTAGGGCGAGAAGCTGGCAACGCGGGCCAGGGTCGCCAGGCTGAGATCACCGTCGATGTGCGTGGCAATATGGTCGATGACCCGGTTGATTCGGGCCGTGTACTCGTCGCGCCGCCTGCTCATGTCGTTCCTGACGCTACGGCGTGAGCCCAATCGCGTCCACGGCGGCCCCCGCCATCTCCCGGCGCAGCGCGTTGATGACGACGGCGAGCTGAGGGTCGTCGATCAGGTTCCTTGTCTCGTAGGGATCCTCGACCAGATCGTAGAGCTCGCTCTCCTCCGGATGCTGCACCCAATGTATGTACTTGTAGCGATCGGTCCGGATGGCGCGGTAGTCCATATCGAGCAGCCAGGGGAACGGGTTCTCGTAGGTGTAGAATTCGATGTAGACCGAGGGCCGCCACATCTCCGAATACCCCTGCAGCAATGGCACCAGTGAGCGCCCCTGGATCTGGTTGCCGATGGGCGCGCCGGCGACGTCCAGAACGGTGGGCGCGATGTCGACAGAGACGACCAGTGCATCGATCTCGGTGCCCGCACCCACAGTGCGAATCGATTCTTCGTACGGCATCCGCCGCTCTACCGACAGGGCGTGCTCGCCGTAGAAGAAACCGTTGTCGCTGGTGAAGATGATCAGTGTGTTGTCGAGAACGCCTTCGGTCTCGAGCGACGCGACGATCCGGCCCAGGCTTTCGTCCACGGCCAGCAACATCTCGGCGCGCCGACGGATGGTCTCCTCGCTGGTACCGAGGTCCAGGATAGATCCGAACGCCTCGACCATCTCGTCCGAGTACTTCCGCGCCACGGCCCGGCGAAGCGCCGGCTTGTCAGCCAACTCGTCGGGCGATGTGACGACGTTGGGCCGCCTCGGAAAGATCTCTTCCTCGTAACGCCCCAGGTGTCTGGGCGCCGGTACATACCCGCGCTCGCCGGACGGGTCGACGGAGCCGTCGTCCAGCTGCACGGCGTCGGGATGGATCGCCTTGTGTCCTATATATAGGAAGAACGGCTGCGAGCGCTCCCGCTCGATGAACGACACCGCCCGGTCGGTCAGGACATCAGTGAGATACCCCTCGACGGTGTGGACTCGACCGTCCTCGTAGAGCTCGGGATCGATGGAGCGGCCCTGCCCCGGTATCGCCGACCAGTAGTCGAAACCCGGCCGCGGGGTAGGATCGTTGCCCATGTGCCATTTGCCCAGGAAGCCGGTCTCGTAGCCCGCGTTCTGCAGCGCTTGGGGAAAGGTCTGCAGCCGGTGACTCATGCGATTGCGCGCCACGTTATCGATGATGCCATGTCGCGATGGGTACTGGCCGGTCAGGATGCTGGCTCGGTTGGGTGAGCAAAGCGGTACGGCGTGAAAGGCATTGGTGAGCCAGGCGCCTTCACGCGCCAGCCGATCGACGTTGGGCGTCTCGAGATAGGGGTGGCCCGACAACCCTAACTCGTCCCAGCGCAGGTCATCGACGACGATGACGATGATGTTGGGACGTTCACCCGCATCTGCTGACATTCTGCCGGCGTTCTCCGATTCTTGCGGCCGGCATGCCATCCACGACACGAGCGCAACGCTCAGGACAATCAGGCGCTTTGAATCGATCATGTTAAGCCGGGGTTCAGGAGTATTGCAGTAGGAACTCCAGGATCTCCTGGTTGGCGGAGATGTCCCGACTGTGATGGCCGCCCCAGTCTGGGAACGGGCCCGGGCCGCCGGGCCAGGTGTGGCCGCCGCCCTCGATGCCGTAGAGCTTGACCTCGACGTCGCCGGCGCAGCCTGTCCAGGTTCGCGTCCATACCCGCGTGCTGTCGTCTGCTGTGTCCGGAAGCCAGACCTGGGTGGGCTTGGGATCCACCGTGCAGCCGTTCAGCAACGCCCATGTCCTGGCGCTGCGCGGCAGCGACATCATCACGTCGCCGAAGCCGTCCCAGGGCACCGCACCGTCCTCGGTGCCGTGTATGAAAAGGATAGGCAACGGGCGGCTCAATTCGCAGGAGTCCGAAACGTAGTACATCAACGGGTGGCCGACGCCGGCGACGGCGGCCAGCGAACCGGAGTAGTGACACCCCACCGAGTGTGTCAACGCGGCTCCACCGGAGAAGCCAGCCACGTACACGCGCCGCGGATCTATGGAAAGCCGTGCTCCTAGATGAGCGATGAGCGTCCCGACGAACGGCGCATCGTCAGGCATTATTGCGAAATCGATGTCCGGGTAAACGGTGATCAGCCCGGCCTCGTGCGCGGCGCTGTCGATCGCGATCCGCGCCTGATAACCCGCGCCGGTGTCGCCCGTGCCGTGCAGCAGCACCAACAGCGGGGCCGGCTGACCCGGATCGTACGACGCGGGCAGCTCGAGCACGTACGTTCGCTCGATTCCGCCGGACCAGACCGACTCGCCAAGTACTCCATCCCCGTCGTTCGGTCCAGTCGATCCATCGCAGCCGAAGACGACGGCAACCGCGATTGCTGCCGCAGCGAGCGCCGTCCACCGGCTGTATGCATGTTCCAGGTAGGTCAGCATAACTGTAATGTAACCCGACCGGGGATAGGGAACCAAGCGAACGTCGGCTGCGTTAACATCCGAACCATAGGATACCGACCCGTCGAGGAGAGTACCGTGTCGATACGACCGATCAAGCAGATCATCGAAGCGAAGCCCACCATAGAAGGTGCGGGCGTCAAGCTGCAGCGTGCATTCGGATTCGGGAACACCGACGAGTTCGATCCGTTCCTGCTGTTCGACGATTTCCGCAACGAGAACCCCGCCGACTACATGGCCGGCTTCCCCTGGCATCCGCATCGCGGTATCGAGACCATCACCTACGTCCTCGCCGGCACCGTGAACCACGGCGACAGCCTGGGGAACAGCGGCGCTCTCGGGTCCGGCGACGTGCAGTGGATGACCGCCGGCAGCGGAATCCTCCATCAGGAGATGCCACAGGGCGACCCGCAGGGGAAAATGCATGGGTTCCAGCTCTGGGCGAAC
>JBDHHX010000436.1:0-2553 GCA_039589155.1 Gemmatimonadota bacterium
CGCATGAGTAGCTTCCTGGCGCTCGTCGGCCTGGTGGCGCTCCTCCTCGGGGGTGTCGGCGTCGCCAGCGGCGTCCACGTCTTCGTCAGCGAGAAGCTCGATACCGCTGCTGTGCTCCGTTGCCTCGGCGCACGTCAGCGCCAGATGTTCGCCATCTACCTGCTGCAGGCCGGCCTCATGGGACTCACCGGTGCGGTGGCCGGCGTGGCGCTGGGGCTCGCGGTGCAGGCGTTCATCCCGAGAGTGCTGAGCGACTTCCTACCCCTCGACGTCCCCTTCACTCTGGTCTGGCCGGCGCTAGCGGCCGGCCTGGCGATTGGGCTTTGGGTCGCGTTGCTCTTCGCCCTGCTTCCGCTACTCAGGATCAAGGACGTGGCGCCGCTTCGCGCACTGCGGCGCGACTACGAGAAGGGGCGCCGCCGTCGAGATCCCTGGCGCCTGGCGACCTACGTACTTTTCGTTGTCACATTGCTCGTTCTTACGATCTCGCAGGCGCCGGAACCGGCCATCGGTATCGGTTTCGCCGTCGCCGCCGCCGTCGCCGCCGCCACGCTCGGCTTGACGGCCTGGGTCTTGATGAAGCTCACGCGCCGTTTCTTCCCCAAGCGGGCGCGCTTCGCCGTGCGTCAGGGGATCTCAAACCTGTTCCGGCCTCATAACCAGACGGCCGCCGTCACGCTGGCCATCGGATCCGGCGTTTTCCTCATCGCCCTGGTCTACGTGGTCCAGGCCAACCTGCTGTCCCAGATCACGGTCGAAACCCAACCGGACCAGCCCAACGTGATGCTGTTCGACATCCAGCCGGACCAAGAACCCGGCCTGACGGCGCTGCTGGAGGCGCGCGGCGCGCCGGTGATAAAGCGAACGCCGATCGTCCCGGCACGGCTGACCCACCTCGGCGGTCGCAGCGTGGAAGAGGTACTCGCCGACACCATCGGCCAACGCGTACCTCGTTGGGCGCTGCTACGTGAATACCGCCATACCTATCGAGACACGATGGCCAGCTTGGAAGTACTGGTCGAAGGCGAATGGTTCGATGAGCTCGGCGTCGATAGCAGTGGGATCGCGCGAGTCTCGATCGAGGACGACATCGCAGAGGAACTGAACGTCGGCATCGGCGACCGCATCACGTGGGACGTCCAGGGCGTCGCGATCGAGAGCGAGATCGTCAGCGTGCGGCGAATCGATTGGACGCGATTCGAGCCCTGGTTCTTCTTCGTGTTCGAGTCGGGCGTCCTCGAAGATGCACCACAGAGTATCGTGATGATGACGCGCATCGACGATCCGACGAGTCGCGCCGAGATGCAGCGCGATATGGTCGTCGCCTTCCCCAACATCCTCGCGCTCGACCTTACCATCATCATCGACGCGATCGATACACTCCTCAGCAAGGTCGCACTCGCCATCCGCTTCATGGCGCTCTTCAGTATCGGCGCCGGCATCGTCATCTTGATCGGTGCCATCGCCGCCTCACGCTACCAGCGCGCACGTGAGTCCGTCCTGCTCAAGACACTCGGCGCCCGCTCTCGCATCATCTTCCGCATGCTCGCCACCGAGTACTTCGCGCTCGGATCGTTCGCAGGTCTAGCCGGCGTCGCGCTCGCCGCCATCGGCGGCTGGGCCGCCGTCGTCTTCGTCTTCGAGCTCGACTTTCGACTCCCCGCACTGCCGCTTCTCGCCATCTGGCTCGCCACCGCTGCGCTGACCACGGTCATCGGCATGGCAAACAGCCGCGAAGTCCTGCGCCGAACGCCGCTGGCCGGCATGCGCGACTTCGCGGAGTAGAAACCGCGAACACCCGGCGGCGCCATCGCCCGGCAGATCGACCAATTACAAATCGTTGACAGTTGGTGCGCCCGTCGGTATTCTGCCTTACTACAGCGCACCCGCCGGCGCCACCAATTCGAGACCAGTCTAATCGGCCTCTGGCCTTATTGTTTTTCCCTCTCAACTCCTGTGCGGAGCGTCCCCCCGCGCCGCTCGCACTCCGACCGGGAGGCAAGCATGACTGTCTCGATCTCGCGCTGGAGACCGGCGGCACGAACGGCATTCTTCGCCATGGTCGCCGGCCTCATCTGGATCGGCTGCCAGGATCAGCCCGATCCCACCGCTCCATTCGATCCGTCCGAACTGCTGCAGGATTTACGACCAGCGATCAACGTCCAGGAGCGGCATACCGATCGCCTGCTGGCTATCGAGGGTGTCATCGGCACTGGCGTCGGCCTGGCCGATAACGGGCGGGCTGCCATCCGGCTGTTCACGACGCAGCCCGGGATCGCCGGTCTACCGGTCGAGCTCGAGGGGTTCCCGGTCGAGGTGAAGGTGACCGGCCTCGTGATGGCTTACACCGAGCCGACGGCGCGGCAGCCGCGGCCGGTGCCGACCGGTGTATCCACCGGCCACCCGGCGATTACCGCCGGCACGATCGGTGCCCGAGTGGTTGATGTGTTTGGCAATGTGTACGCGCTCAGCAACAACCACGTGTACGCGAACCAGAATGATGCTGAGCTCGGCGATCCGGCGCTGCAGCCCGGCACCATCGATGGCGGGACC
>JBDHHX010000437.1:0-2545 GCA_039589155.1 Gemmatimonadota bacterium
GCCGCGCCCTACGATCGTGTCGCCGGATGCTTCGCTCATCGCTCCATCGCTTTCCTTAGTCGAAGAGGAGGTTCTCGAGGAACGTCTCCAGCTGGATCTCGAGATGATCGAAGCTGGTCATGTTCTCTTCGAATTCGCTGACGAAGTACGGAATATTCGCCTCATCCAAGGCCCGCGTATACGCGACTTGCTCCTCCAGGCCCGGCTCGCACATCTTGGCCGCCGTCACGATGGCGGCCTGCGCCCCCGAATCCTCGATGCGCTTCAGCAGCATCTTCTCCTTCGGCTTTCGCAAGTCGTGCTGCACGGGACTGTACGACGACGTCTCCAGGTAGGCCTGCGCCAGATTGAGAAGCGGATCACCCTCGATCGGCACATCTTCGAGGATCCAGCGAAACCCAATCATCAGATCGTCGTCCACCACATAGCACGAGCGGCCGATGGCCCGGATCAAGTCTAGCGGCGGCTGCTCGCAGAAACCGCCCTCGAAGACTACTCGTATCTTGTCCTGGCGCTTCGTTTCCCGCTCTTTCATGAGGGGTAGCACGGCCTCGAGCAGTTCGTTGTGCTCTTCCCGCGGGATCAGTCCTCCGACCGCCGCCAGCACGTAGGCATCGTCCGCCGATACCAGCCAGGGCGCGTCTCGCTTGATCGCATACAGTTCTCGAAGCAGTTCGCGGTTCCTATTGAAGATGCCGAGCGATACCCTCAGGTCGTCGTCGCTGATCTCGCGGCCGGCGGTCGCTTCCACAGCTCGTTTCAGCCTGCCATACTCATCGCGCAAATAGGCCACCGCGTGATTCGAATTGGCGTTCTGGGGCAAGTAGAGGATCTGGCACGGGTAGGAGAAGTTCCGTCCCCAGACGGCCGCCAAGTTGCGAGCCGCATCGCAGATCGGATGCGTTATGAACATCTCGAGCTCGATACGTTGGCTCAGCACCATCTCGAGAGACGTCTTTATTATGGAGCAGAGATACGAGCCGAAACGCGAGTCGGCCTGAACGGCCTCCACGGGCGCGCCCCGGATCTTGAAAGGCAATAGCCCCGCCGCGTGCACTATCTCTTCGGGGAAATAGACCTGAAAGTGGCCGACGACCTTGCCCCCAGCCTCACGCCAGCGGCGTACAGTCGGGAAGTCCGTGTCCTCCACCAGTTCTCGGCACCAGTAGAGAACCTCGTCCAAGGGCTGGCCCTGCCATTCCGGAAACAGCTTCTCAGAAGAGATCGTCAAGGTCGTCATCTCCTTCCCCGGGTGGCATGCGGCCGTGCACACGCAAGTATTCCTGAATCAGTTCGCTCTCCCTCTTCGAATACATCGGCTCTTCCTCGAAAAGGAAGAACCTGGCCTTGCTGGATGACGACAGGATATCGAGCAATGCGCTCCGTAGACTCTGCACACCTGCTATGGCGTAGACATCCTTGCTATCATCCAAGAGACGATAGACTCCCGCCGACTCCGGAACATGAACGATACTCTCTTCCGTGAACACCAACCAAGGATCGGGGGGAAACGGGACCGCGCTAAGGGACAACCTGAGGTCGCAGCGCAGACAGCGGTTGGCCTCACGCATGGCGGCTGCCGGAGGGTAGCCCAACTCTACAACGCTGAAGCCATCGAGAGCCTCGCCTACGGACAGGTGCGGCATGGGTGCTCGCTCGACATCTCTGAAGCCCTCGGTTTTTGCGACGCCTGCCTCCTGTTCTGTCTCATCCAGCAACGGGAAATGCACGTCGCCGTTCCCGCCCAGGTAGAGATCGATCCCCGAGGCGGCCCGGCGGCCATGAGCCACAGCTTGAACCACCGATGCGGGGCCCGAGACCACGTCGCCTCCGGCGAAGACACCCTCCATCGAAGTACGCATCGTGTCTGCGTTCACTTCGATGTTGCGGGTCGGCGAAGTCCCGGTATCGTCAACGCTGGCGAGGAAAGCGAGATCAGGCTCCTGGCCGATGGCGACGAGAACACGGTCGGCGAGTTGACTGGCGCCGACGCCTTCGTCCAGCTTCGGTGCGAACTTCCCATCACCGTCGAACACCGAAGTGCACTTGTGGAAATCGATCCGCTCGGCTCTCTCCATGCCAGCGATAAGCGCCGGCCCCCAGCCCGGGTGCACGATGACGCCCTCGCGCTCCGCCTCCGCGATCTCTCTTTCGTGCGCCGGCATCGCATCGCGATCTTCGAGACAGTAGAGGTGCACCTCCAGAGCGCTCAAACGCAAAGCCGTCCGGGCGACGTCGATGGCCACATCGCCCCCGCCGATGACGACGACAGACTCACCTGCGAAACGCGGCTCGACCGTACCCTCATCGGCTGCAAGACGCTGCAACAGCTCTAGTCCGCTCTCGACCCCGAAAAGATCAGCACCCTCGCAGGGAAGCCGTTTGGCACTTCTCGCACCGGCGGCGATGAACACCGCGTCGTGGTCGCGGCGGACACCGTCGAGGGTGACGTCCTTCCCGATTTCCACTCCCATGCGAAGCTCTATCCCAAGCCCCAGTATATCCTGGACATCGGCGTCGACAGCCGCGGCCGCAAGACGGTAGC
>JBDHHX010000438.1:0-2518 GCA_039589155.1 Gemmatimonadota bacterium
TCCGATGACCGGTCGATCCATCGCCCGCAGGACCTCGGACCGCACCTCGGTAGGCCCTGGCAGGAAGTACTTGCCGAAGTCTTTCAATTCACTCGACCTGAAGATCCCCAAAAAAAGAAAACACGAACGACAATGCCCTGACGTTCGCTTGCTCTGTTAGACAACGATCTCTGTCTGCTGGCTACTGCAGTACCTCCCGATTCTCCGACCCCACCCCTGTTTTCCGACTCCATGAATCGTATAGATTATCGCCCGTTTCCAGATCAATGCAACCCACACGCGCGAGAGGCGCCGTAGCATATGAGCAAACAGGGCAAGAAGACCCAGGCAAGCGCCGCCAAGCACTGTACGAACTGCGGCGCCAAGTACGACTCCAACGACCGGTTCTGCCGGGAATGCGGCGCTCCCGTCAAGGGCGCCGCCAAACCCAACGGCCGTCCCAGCGGCCTCACGGGGCTGCGCGCCTTTGGGCTGGCGATCATCGCCCTGGCGGTAGTCTACGGCATCCTCAACTACACCGGCAAATCCGGGGGAGAGCTGCCGCCGGCCCAGCGGATCAACTTCACCGACGTGGGCGCGCCGGCCGAGGCGACGACCGGGACGCCGGCGCCACTCACGCCCCGCGACGGCGCTGACCAGCTGTTCAACCAGGCGCTCTACGCCTGGGAGACGGGTGATAGCGCCGCCATGCGCCAATTCGTCCCGATGGCGCTGGTCGCTTACGGCAACCTGGACTCGCTCGACCCGGATGCCCGCTATCACATCGCACTCCTCCACCTGACGAGTGGCAACGCCGAGCAGGCCATCGAGCAGGCTGATACGATCCTCGCCGAATCGCCGGATCACCTTCTGGGATTGGTGGTGACCGCTCGCTCCTACGAGAGCCTCGGACGGGCAGATCGGGCGGCCGAGTACTACCAGCGCTTCCTCGCCGCCTACACGCCAGAGGTGGTTTCATCGCGAACCGAGTACATCGATCATGCCGGCGCATTGCCGGCACGGCGCGACCACGCGCGACTATACCTGCAGGAGCGCGGCATCAGCCCGGAGGATTCCCGATGAAGTCGCACACCGAGTACCGGACCTTCACAACGAAAGCTCAGCAGGAGATCGTCCACATCACGCCATGGGTCCAGGAGGAGGTGCACAACAGCGGCATCCAGGAGGGCCTCTGCCTGGTCAGTGCGATGCACATCACGGCTTCGGTCTTCGTTAACGACAACGAGTCCGGCCTTCACCAGGACATCCTCGACTGGCTGGACGGCTCCCTGGCACCCTGGACCGCACACCCAGGGCGCGGCGACGACTACCTGCACAACCGGACAGGCGAGGACAACGGCGCCGCCCATCTGCGGAACCTGACGATCGGCCACGAGGTCATCATCCCGGTGACGAAAGGGGATCTCGACCTGGGTCCCTGGCAACGAGTGTTCTACGGCGAGTGGGATGGACGGCGTCCGAAACGAGTGGTGTTGAAAATCATCGGTGAGTGATACAAAACCACCGTCCCGCCCAAACGTTCCTAGTCCTAGTTCTAGTCGTAGTCCAATCCTAGTCTTAGTCGTAGTCCGGCTCGATCGACTACGACTAGGACTAGGAATTGGACTACGACTAGAACTAGGAGGGTGGGCAGGGCATCGGGGCGGGATTGGAGCGGGATCAGTGTTGTCCGAAGCGACTGCGGGCCCTAGATTTGCGAGAGAATGATTAGAGGACACCTTAACCCGCGAATGGTAGCGATTCGTGACTGGCTCTACCCGCAAGAGATCAGTCCCGGCCATCGCGTGCGCTGCCAACTACCCGGCTGCCACGCGGTGCTCGGCCGCAGCGGCCACCGCCTTCGTTTTCGCTCGCTTCGTCGAAGTGATGCGGCGCTGCCACCCGAGTGGGTGGGCTGGCACTGTAGCCGCTGCGGTCATCTGAACGTGTACTGCCCAGTATAGCCCGACGCGATCCCAGCGTTCGCGTCCAGAGGAAGTCCATGTCGCTGAACGCCCCTTTCTCGGTTCAAAGTCTGCGTCACGTCTCCGTCGCCGCCCTGGCGCTTGCCGGGTTGCTCGTCGCTGCAGCCGACGCTAGCGCACAGGACAAGCGCCGCATTCAGGCCAACGACATCTACCGCATCCGCACGGCCGGCAGCGTGGCGCTGTCGCCCGATGGCAGCCGTGTCGCCTACGTCGTAACGCAGATCGATTCCGTCGACAACGCGTACTACCGACACATCTGGCTGGCCGACGTTGACGGTAGTGGGCAGCGCCAGCTGACGCGCGGCAAGGTCCGTGACGGGGGCCCGGTTTGGTCGCCGGATGGAACTAAGATCGCCTTTGCATCCGGTCGCGGCAGCGATGGTCCCCAGATCTACATCCTGCCTCTCGACGGCGGCGAAGCCTGGCAATCCACCGAGCTGGACAACGGCGCCTTCGGACCGGTCTGGTCGCCGGACGGGACCCGCCTGCTCGTCGGGTCGGAGCATACGACAGCGGAGCTAGAGGAAGACGGCGAAGGCGGCGACGGCGAG
>JBDHHX010000439.1:0-2506 GCA_039589155.1 Gemmatimonadota bacterium
AGGAGGGCTGGGTCACCACCCTGGTGAACGCCCTCGAGACTCGGCTGTCTCAGATGCTCGGCCGCGCGGAGTTCTTCGAGCTGTGGGCGGACCGCGAGCTGACCGGCCACGAGGGCGTCACGCCGCAGATCATGGACGCGGTCAGCGGGTCTGCCACGATCCTGGTCATCCTCTCGCCGGCCTACCTCAAGTCTCCCTGGTGTCTGCGAGAGAAGGACGCGTTCCTCGAGCGGGTCAGCCAGCGACGTGTACGTGGCGGCGCCCGGGTTTTCCTGGTGGAGCGCGACGCGGTCGGCCGCGAGGCGCGGCCGCAGGAATTCCAGGACCTGAACAACTATCGCTTCTGGGAGCAGGCGGGTGAAGGGCGGCCACAGCGCACGCTGCTGCTGGCGCCCTCCGCGACGCTGGAGGATCCCGACTACGTCACCTACGTGGACCGGCTCGAGGTTCTGAGCCGCGAGCTGGCGGGTGAGCTCGAGCGACTAAAGGAGGCGGAAGGGGCGGGAACGGCGCGGCCGGCACGGGCGACGGAGGATAATGGCGACCACCCCGCCGTCTACCTGGCGGAGGTGACGGACGATCTGGATGACGAGCGCGACCATCTCGCGTCCTTTCTCGACCAGATTGGCGCTCGCGTGCTGCCCGAGAGTCTCTATCCCCGCGAGCCCGAGGCATTCCGGGCAGCGATGGAGAGTGACCTCGGGCGGTCCGCCCTCTACGTACAGCTGTTGAGCGGATTGAAGGGCAAGAAGTGGCCGGGCCTGGACGTGGGCTGCGCCCGGTTCCAACACGGCATCGCGGAACGATCGGGCAAGCCGATCCTGCAGTGGCGGAGCCCCGATCTCGACGTCGAGTCGGTGAGGGATGACGCCTACCGGCAGCTGCTGGAAGTGGAGACGGTGCGGGCCGAGCCGGTGGAGGAGTTCAAGCGCGCGGTGCGCAAGCGGCTGTTCGAGAAGCCGAAGGAATCTCCCAAGAAGCCGATCAAGGCGTTCGTGTTCGTGAACAGCGATCCGGGCGATCGGTCGCTGGCCGAGGAGATCAGGGAACAGCTGAAGCAGAAGGGTGTCGGCGTGTCGATGCCGTTGCGGGAAGGGAAGGCCGCGGAGATCCGCGAGGACCTGGAGACCAACCTGGAAATGTGCAGCGCCCTGATCATCGTCTACGGCGAGTCGACGACCTCTTGGGTGCGCCGACAAGTGATGCAATGTCACAAGTCGCTGTCGCGGCGCGATCCACCGTTGCCGGCGCTGGCCATCTATCGGGGGCCGCCCGAGCCGAAGGGCGAGCTGGACATCGATATCCTCGACATGCGTGACCTGGACGGTACGCGTGGCGTGGACACGCAAGCGCTGAACACGTTCCTCGATTCCATTTCCGAGTGAGGGCGGTATGATCAGTCCCCTTCCATATCCGGGACTCCGTCCGTTCCGGACGGACGAGGTCGACATCTTCTTCGGTCGCGAAGAGCAGACCGACGAGTTGCTCGACCGGCTCGACCACTCGCACTTCCTGGGCGTGGTTGGACCCTCCGGCTGCGGCAAGTCGTCGCTGGTGCGGGCCGGGCTGATCGCCGGCCTCGAGACCGGCTTCATGGCCAAGGCCGGCGCGCGCTGGCGCGTCGCGACGATGCGGCCCGGCAACCATCCGCTGCAGCGGCTGGCCGAGGCGCTGGCCGACGCGTCGGCGCTGGGCCCCGAGCGCGACGCCGGGCCGCACTCCGCCGGTTTCCTCCACGCCACGCTGCGGCGTGGGCCGCTGGGGTTGATCGAGCTGCTGGAAGAGACTCCGCTACCCGCAGGCACCAACCTGTTACTGCTGGTCGACCAGTTCGAGGAGCTGTTCCGCTTCCGCGAGGGTCGGGTGAGCGACGACGCCGACGCGTTCGTCGCGCTGATGCTCGAGACGGCGCAACGTTCGGATATTCCAGTCTATGTCGTCATCACCATGCGCTCCGACTACCTGGGCGACTGCTCTCTGTTCACCGGGCTTCCTGAAGCCCTGAACGAGAGCCAGTACCTGACGCCCCGGCTCACCCGCGAGCAGCGGCGTACCGCCATCGTCGGCCCAGCCCGAGTGTTCGGCGGCGACGTCGAGCCGGCGTTGGTCGCCCGGCTGCTGAACGAGATGGGAGCCGACCCGGATCAGCTGCCGCTGATGCAGCACCTGTTGATGCGGATGTGGACGCGGTCGGACCCGGCGGCGGCTGGCTGGGACGGTAGCGGCAAACCTCCGCCCCGTACCCTTACACTGGCCGACTACGAGGCGGTGGGCGGCCTGTCGAACGCGCTTTCGCGCCATGCTGACGAGGCGTTCCTCGACCTGGACGAGCGCGGCCAAAGGGTCGCCGAGGCGATGTTCAGGGGGCTGACCGAGCGCAGCCCCGACCAGCGCGACACGCGGCGACCGGCGGCGGTGGCCGAGATAGCCGCGGCCGCCGTCGTGCCGGAGGACGATGTGATGAGCGTGGCCGACGTCTTCCGGCGACCCGACCGCAGCTTTATCA
>JBDHHX010000440.1:0-2488 GCA_039589155.1 Gemmatimonadota bacterium
TGGGCCACGGCCTGGCCACCTCGCTTCTGCATCGCCTGCTCGAAGGCGCTCTTGACGGCGCCACGCAGTTGCAGCGGTCCGGCCTCGAAGTCTTCGACTCCCTTCACCTCCACCGTAAACGTTGCCGAGCGCCCGCGCGGCAGGCGATCATCCGCGGCCAGCAGCGGGACCAGGTCCGCAACCAGCGGCTCGAGCCGGACCGCGGGCGATGAGGCCAGCTCCCAACCGATACGCGATGAACTGCGATGGTAGCAGGCTGCTACCCAGGCAACTGCCGGGTCGAACGCGTAGCGCAGCGCCATCGAGCCCTGACGCGCCGGCTTCGGCACCCGCACGTGGAACGGCGAGCGCTTCACGATGCGGAGCAACTCGGACTGCATGACCTTGTTTGCACCGACCGTGCCCGAAAGCCGGAGGGCCGACTCCGCTTGCGCACCCATCAGACGCAGCTCCTCAGTCTGTTGGGAGGTCGGGAGTATACCAAAGCCACCTTCAGCGGCGGACTGCTGGGCGACCTCGTCGGCAGCTGCGAGAGCAACGACTACCCGGGGCGGCGTTCAACCTGCAGTGGCGATTCTGAACGGCACTTGCGAGCGACGCTGAATTCGGACCAAAATCCTCCGAAATATTCTGATTTGTCGATTTTGCCCTGAATCTGGCCGGAATCCGCCCTTCGACTCGCTTTGCTTGCTCAGGGTGAATACCAGATCGGCGACGTGAGAGCTTGGTGGTACCCTATCGCCCTTCATTCTCGCCCGGTGCAAGGAGTCGTCATGAAGTTGTCAGTGTCGAGTCTACGTTGTGGCTTAATCCGCTCGCGGTACCTCGCTGCAATGCTCTGCATTTCGATCGCGTTTTCCGTTGCGTTGCCCGCACGGGCAGGTGGCATCTACGCCAACGAGTTCGGCACGCCGGAGATGGGTACCGCCGGCGCCGGTGCCGAGGCTACGGCGCTGGACGCCAGCACCGCGCTCCCGTTCTACAACCCCGCCGGCATGACCCGGCTGGAGGGCAATCAGCTCATCGTCGCCGGCGGCGCGTTGTTCGCCAACGTCGAGTTCGATCCGGACCCTGCCACGACCTTCAGCGGCGGCAACGGCGGCGACGCCGCCGGCGCGGTCCCGGTTCTCACCGCGGCCTACGTGCACAGCTTCAGCGATCGATTCAAGTTCGGTGTGGCGCTGTTCTCGGCCGCCGGCGCGGTGCTTGAATACGATCCCGACTGGGTCGGCCGCTACCAGTCGCAGACGGCCAAGATCGCGGCTCTTTCCCTCTCGCCCACCCTGGCCTACCGGGTCAATGACTGGTTCTCCATCGGCGGTGGACTCAACCTCATGGCCGGCGCGCTCGAAACGAAGGTCGCGGTGCCGCGCCTCTTCCAGCCGGACGGGCAGATCACCATCGACGGCACCGACACCCAGCTCTCGTTCAACCTCTCGGCGATGTTCGAGCCCGGAGCGAAGACGAGGATCGGCGTGGCCTACGTGTCCGAAACCGAATTCAACTTTGCCGGAGACGTTTCCTTCAGCTCGGTCGACGTGACCGCGCCGACGAACACCACACTGACGCTGGCCCAGGTCCTGCGCGTGGGCATCCACCACGACCTCGGCGCCAAGACAGCGATCGTGGGTACGCTGGGCTGGGAAAACTGGAGCGCCCTGGAGAACCAGTTCATCTCGGTGGGCGAGTTGGGAACGGCCACGCTGCCGCGCAACTGGGACGACACCTTCCGTTACGGCGTGGGGTTCCTTTACAGATTGGGCAATCCCTGGCTGCTGCGCTTCGGCGTGAACTACGACACGTCGCCGACGGACGCCGAGGATCGCACCGCCGATCTACCGGTCGACTCCCAGCTGCGTTTGGCAGCAGGATTCCAGAACATACGCGGCGACAAGTTCAGCTGGGGGGCGCAGCTGAACTACTCCGACCTCGGTGACGCGGAAATCGACAGCAGCAACTTGCTCGGAGATCTCGTGGGCAAATACAAGGCCAACGACTACATCGGCGCCGCGTTCAACCTGCAGTGGAGGTTCTGAGCGGCATCCCTGTGCCGGCGACGGGTTACTTCCGGCCCTTGCCGCCCTTGCTCTTCTTTTGAGAGGAGCTGGAACTGGCCTGGTGGGAGGGCAGCCGGCCCGATTTCAGCGCGTGGAACTCGTCCGAGCCCGGCTTGATGCCGAGGTTCTTCGCGATGACGCCCCAGCCCTGACCCCGGTGCCGCTTATATACGTCGATCACGCGGTCGATCGGCTGGTGAGCCACCTCGCCGACACGCAGGCACATGTAGACATCGGATGCCTTGGACATCACCTCGAACATCCCGTTGACCTTGCCTTCGGAAACATTGAACGTGAGGCTCAGGTCGGCTTTGAAGGATCCGAAGTCCTTGCTGGCCCTGATGTCGACTTCGTCGAGGAAGTCTTCCAGTGCAGCAGCAGATGCCGCGCTCGGAGCGGTCAATATCAATGCGAGCACCATTGCGCGGGCG
>JBDHHX010000441.1:0-2476 GCA_039589155.1 Gemmatimonadota bacterium
AAATCCGTCGATCCCTACCCTCCGGGCCGGCCGCGTGCCCAGTATTCCGGCGACCCGAATGAGATCCCCATGCAGTACGACCTGTACCGCATGCCTTTCAACGAGGGACGGGGCGGCAAGCCCGAGCCGGTTGTCGGAGCCTCGAACAACGGCATGAGCAACAGCTTCGCCAAGATCTCGCCGGACGGCAAGTGGATCGTGTTCGTCCAGTGCGCGAACGGCCAGCTCATGCGCCGCGACAGCAAGCTGTGGATCGTTCCGCTCGAGGGCGGTGAGGCACGACTGATGCGTGCCAACACGTCGCTGATGAATTCCTGGCACAGCTTCGCGCCCAACGGCCGTTGGATGGTCTTTTCATCGAAGAGCAACACGCCCTACACGCAGATGTTCCTGACGCACATCGACGAGGACGGCAATGACAGCCCGGCGATTCTCGTCGAGAACGCCACGGCCGCCAACCGCGCGGTCAACCTTCCCGAGTTCGTCAATCGTCCTTACGACGAATTCGCGAGCATCAACATCGAGGCGGTCGAGCACTTCCGGCACTACGATCAAGGCCAGACGTTGGCCCGGCAAGGCCTCTTGAAGGAGGCGGCCGCCGAATACAAAAAGGCGCTCGAGGAAGAGTCGCAGGAACCGAGGATTCACGTCACCTTGAGCAAGACCCTGATGAATCTCGGCGATTTCGAAGGGGCCATGGAGCACACCCGCGAGGCCTTGAAGCTCAGCCCGCGCAATTTCGAAATGCACATGAACTACGGCTTCCTGCTGGTGCGGCAGGGCGATATCGAAACGGGCATGAAGCACATGTCCGCGGCGATACGCATCAACCCGCGACACCCTCAGCTCTGGTACAACCGTGCAACGCTGCATTTGCAGCACAAGAACTACGACGCCGCGCTCATGGACTTCAACGAGACGCTGCGACTGGAGCCCAGGTATCCGGACGCCCTGAACGGTCGCGGTATGGTGTGGCGGGCCAAGGGCAATGCGCAGCTCGCCCTGGACGATTTCGACAGCTCGATCGAGATGAATCCGAGCGCATACGTACCCTGGTACTTCAAGGCCTTGATCCACAAGGAATCAGGGGACCTGGCCCGTGCTTTGGAAGACTTGGACGCGGCTCGTGAGTTCGTACCGGAAAGCTCACCGCAGCGCCGAAGCATCGAATCGCTGCGCAAACAGGTGCTCGCGGCGCTCGATCAAGGCTCCTGAGCCGGAGGTCGGCGCGCGGAGGGCGGCTCGGCCGACCCGCCCTCCGTCGCGATTCAGCTTACGGCCGCTTCGGAACCTGCCGACTCCTTCTGCTCGACCGCCACGGCGAGGAGTCTCTCGCCGACGACTTCCTCGGAGATCCAGGGCGCAGCGCCACCGAGCACACCTTGGGCCAGCTTGTAGCCAACGGCGTCGCTGTTTTGCTTCAGGCCGCGGAAGAAGTCCCGCACGCGTATCCGCGACTCGCTGCAGAAGTGATTGACCAGCGACAGGACTTCCTTCCGATCCTTGCCGTTGTCGATGAAGTACTGCGCTCGCGAGCACGAGGCCGCAATGGCGAACAGCTCCGTACCAACGCCCACGAACCGGCCCAGCAGCATCTGTTCGCGCTCGAGCCTCGCGCCTTTGGTGAGCATCGCATGGAACATGCGCCGGCCCAATTTGCGGCACGTGCGCTGCACGTAACGCACGTGGCCAGCCAGCTCGGGTTCCATGCCGTCGGTCGCAGGTGAGCCGAACGGCAACCACTGCTTCGGATACCAACGCGCGTAGAATCCCATGGCCTTCATCGCGGCCTTCAGGCGACGGCCCATCGGCAGCTTCGTGTTGACGGCCTCGCCGGCCGCCTTGAGGTGCGGGTCCATCGCCTCGCGGGCCAGGAACAACCGCATGATCTCGCTCGAGCCCTCGAAGATCGTGTTGATCCGCATGTCGCGCATCATCCGCTCGATCGCATACGGGTACTCGCCGCGCGCAGCGAGCGAGTCGGCCGTCTCGTAGCCGCGTCCGCCGATGATCTGCATCGCATCGTAGACGATTTCCCAGGTGGCTTCGGACCCGAACATCTTGGCCATCGCCGCCTCGATGCGGATGTCGGTCTTCTTGCGGTCGACCAGGATCGAAGTCAGCGAGGTCATGGCGTCGACGGCGAACAACGTGGACGTCATGTTGGCGATCTTGTCCGCGATGGCCCCGTGCTTGCCGATCGTGGCGCCCCACTGCTCGCGCTGGGTCGCCCAGCGCTTGGTCATGTTCAGCGCGGCGCGGACCCCACCGATGCAGTTGGCCGGCAACGTGAGCCGCCCCGTGTTGAGCGTGGTCAGCGCGACGCGCAGACCCTTGCCTTCGCCGGCAATGATGTTGTCGCGCGGCACCTTGACGTCGCGGAACTCGATGACCGCATTGTAAAGCGCCTTGATTCCCATGAAGTAGCAGCGTTGCGTCACCTCCGCCCCGGGCGAGTCCATGTCGACGATGAAGG
>JBDHHX010000442.1:0-3077 GCA_039589155.1 Gemmatimonadota bacterium
GGCGGCACACTCGTCACGATCAACGGCGAGAATTTTGCGCCCGATACGCTGGTGAAGTTCGGCGACGACGTCGCCGAGACGATCTCGGTGCTCAATTCGCAGGTTCTCACGGCCGTCACGCCGCCGCACGCGGCCGGCGCGGTGGATGTCCAGGTGTTTTCCGAAGACACAAAGGACACCCTGGAGGGCGGCTTCCTCTACGGCCCGCTGTTCGACGACGGCACGGACACCGACGAAGACGGCCTGACCGACGTGCAGGAGCAGGTCGGCTGGGAGGTGTGGATCGATTCGTTCGGTCAGGCGCTGGGCGGGGATACGTACTTCAACACATTCCGTTACGCGGTGACCAGCGATCCGAACGATGACGACACCGACGACGACGGACTTACCGACGACGTCGAGCTGTTCATCGAGAGCGACCCGCGCAAGTATGACAGCGACGACGACGGTCTGCGGGACGCCGAGGAATGGAACCAGTGGTTGACCAGTCCCACCAGCGTCGACACCGACGGCGATGCGCGCGGCGACCCCGACAATCAGCTCGCGCCGAACCAGGCGCTGTTCGACGGTCTGGAATTGTTCGACCAGTCGGTTCTGTGGCTTCCGCCGGGGGATCCGGACGACCCGGAAAACCCGCGCAAGGTCAAGGCGCGGGCCACCTCGCCCACGTTGGACGACACCGATGGCGACGGCGTCAGCGATTTTGACGAGTTCGACAGCACCGTTCGCAACAGCGTTCTGGCCGACCTGCCGCTGCTCAATTACGAGCTGGTGGGTGACGTGGACGTGCGACTCGATGTCGAGTACGCCGAGTCCATCGGCCAGACCAAGGAATATGGTGTAACGCTGACGGAGTCGCGAACGGAGACGGTTGCCAGCAGCTTCAGCAACACCTTCGGGTGGAGCCTCGACGTGACGGTTGGAACCGAAACCGAAGTTAGCGTGGGTCTAACCGACATCGGAGTAAGCTTCTCCACCAGCTTAGAGTTGTCGACCGGCATTCACGGCGAATATACCTGGACCAATTCGCACGAATCCTCGCGGGAGTCGAGCAAGGAGACCTCGAGAGTACAAAGCGACTCGCGCGAGTTTACGGAAACTGCCGCGGACGGAAGAATCACCACCGCGATCCTGCTGACGAACGGCGGAAACACGACGTTCACCCTCGACGGCCTCGGCGTCCTGGTGTCGAAGCACGGAAAAAAGAAGGCCCTGGGCGACATATCCCCACCGGAGCGCAAGACGATCGCGACCCTGACGCCCGACTTCGACACGATCACGCTGGCGCCGGGTGAGACGGCCGGTCCGTTCAAGCTGGCTGCAACCGGCGTGAACGCCCAGTCGATCAAGGAGCTGCTGGCGGCGCCCGATACGCTCATGCTCGGCACCGCGGCCATGAACCTCACGGACAGCTCCGGTCTGGACTTCGACTTCGTGCGCGAGTTCACCGTGGCCCAGACGGCCTATCTCATCATCGATCTCGGCGACGGCGAGGTGCGCCAATACAACGTGGCCACCAACGTCGATCGCAACCCGGACGGCACCTATCGCGGCATCACCCTGAGGCGGGTGCTCGAGGACGTCCTCGGACTTGCGTACGGTAACGTCGCCCGCGGGTACACGACGATGGTCAACCCCGGCGGCGACCTTCAGGTGCTGGAGTCATTGCTCGGCCGCCGGTATACCGAGCTCAACGGTCTTCCCGTCGCGTATTGGACCGCGGTCAGCAGCGATCAGGTGCGCACGAACGTTGACTTCAACGACATCGTGCTGCGTGCCGGCGATCAAGTAGCCCTGATGTTCCAGCGCGATGACGACGGCGACGGCCTGCCGAATACGCTTGAAAAGGCAAACGGCACGGACGTGGACCCGGAGTCACCGGACGACGCCGACGGCGACGGCCTGACCGACTATTTTGAGGTGGTCAAGGGCTGGGTTGCGTTCGCCGATCCCGACGATCCAGGCATGCAGTGGGCCACGTCCGTGATCGACTTCAGCAGCTCGAACGGCGCCTCTGACTATTCCCCGGCGCAGGCCCTGGGAGAGCCCGACACGTCGAGCAACGGCCACTTCCCGACGGCGTGGGCGCCGGCATCGACAAACGGCACGCTGGAGTACATCACCGTCGGTTACGCGACGCCGGTGTATGCCTCCGGCGCGACCATCCGGGAGACCGATGGCAACGGCATGGTCTATCAGGTGGACGTGGTGGACACGAATGGCGTTCTGCACACGGTCTGGACGGGAACCGATCCGAGCCTGCCGGGCAGGCCGGTGGACTACCGGGTGACCTGGCCGGCGACGACCTATCTGGTCAACGGCATCAAGGTCTATACGGATACCGACCACGACCTCGATGCGTTTGAAGAGATCGACGCCATCGCGCTGTACGGATACACCGATGCGCGAGCACGCCGCGTCTTGTCCGATCCGCGCTTTCCGGACGCCGATGATGATGGGCTGACCGATTTAGGATCCGTTCCCGACGATTCCCGCGGCGACCCTCCACGTGAAAGAGGATTCATCAGGCGACGGCAGCTCGTGGCTCAATGCGCTCGGTACGATTCAGGACGCGCTCGACGATGCCGCCGCGGGTCAGGCCACGCCGCTCGACCCCGATGACGACGTAGCGCAGATCTGGGTGGCCCGCGGCGTGTATGAGCCGACGGACCAGTTCACGCCGATCGAGCTGTTGAACGGCGTCCAAATCTACGGCGGATTCAGCGGTCCGGACGGCGTGAGTTTTGCCGGTGAGACGAAGCGCGGCCAGCGAAACACCAACCCGTTCACCAACAGCTGCGTCATCACCGGCGATCTGGACCGCGACGACACCGGCGCCATCGACTTGGATACTCCCGGGACCTACTCCGAGAACTGTCCGACGCTCGTCTTGGCAGACGCCAACATTGATTCGTCGGCGGTGCTGGACGGTTTCACGCTCACCGCCGCCTATTCCACGGCGTTCCAGGATCTCGCTAACCCCTACGGAGACGTCGCTGATACTTGCGCCTTCGCCGAAGAGATCTGGGGCGCCGGCCTGTTCCTTCTGCGAACCGATGACCTGGGAACCACCACCC
>JBDHHX010000443.1:0-2470 GCA_039589155.1 Gemmatimonadota bacterium
GGAGGAGACGGAGCGGCTGGCCGTGGCGAATTGGGTCGAGAAGCTCGACGCCAACCGGGTGACCCTCACTTGCCCCGTGTTCAATAACGCTGCATTCATAATGATACTGGTGGCCGGTGAGGATAAGGCGGAGACGCTGCAGGCCGTTTTGGAGGGCCCCGGCGGTCGCTATCCCGCTCAGCTCATCCGCCCCGGCGTGGGTGAATTGCACTGGCTCATCGATGGCGCGGCCGGCCGCCTGCTGCAGCGCGACGCAACCGGCGGCCCTGCGGAACCTGATAAAGAGGGGTGTTAGTGTCATGGCGACGAAGACGGCGAACAACATTTCGGCCATCCAGGACCTGCTCGGCGACGAGGCGGACTCGTTGCTCGGATTCAAGGCCAAGGGGATCCCGAAGGAGCAGCTGCACCTGCCCGGCCCCGACTTCGTGGACCGTGCCCACGGTGGCTCGGATCGCAACCCGCAGGTGCTGGTCAGCCTGCAGCGCATCATCGATCACGGCCGCCTGGGTGGGACGGGATACCTTTCGATCCTGCCGGTGGACCAGGGGATCGAGCATTCGGGCGCCGCGTCGTTCGCCCCCAACCCCATCTACTTCGACCCCGAGAACATCGTGACACTGGCCATCGAAGGCGGCTGCAACGCCGTCGCCTCGACGCTGGGCGTGCTCGGTTCGGTCTCTCGCAAATTCGCACACAAGATCCCGTTCCTGGTCAAGATCAATCACAACGAACTGCTCTGCTATCCCAACCAGTTCGACCAGGTGCCGTTCGCCGCGGTAGAGCAGGCGTGGGAGCTGGGCGCGGCCGCCGTCGGCGCCACCATCTACTGGGGCTCCGAGGAATCGCGCCGCCAGCTGCAGGAGATCTCCGAGGCCTTCGCTCGCGCTCACGAGCTGGGCATGACCACCTTCCTCTGGTGCTACCTGCGCAACCCGGCATTAAAGAAGGACGGCGTCGATCATCATGCGGCCGCCGACCTCACCGGCCAGGCCAACCACCTGGGCGTGACCCTCGAGGCGGACATCATCAAGCAGAAGCTGCCATCACATAACGGCGGCTACCCGGCCATCAACTTCGGCAAGACCTCCAAGCTGGTCTACGACGAGCTGGTCGCCGACAATCCTATCGACTGGGTGCGCTGGCAGGTCGCCAACTGCTACATGGGCCGCGCCGGCCTGATCAATTCCGGCGGCGCATCAAGCGGCAAGGGCGACCTCGCCGAGGCCGTCCGTACCGCCGTGGTGAACAAGCGCGGCGGTGGAATGGGACTGATCTCGGGAAGGAAGACGTTTCAGCGGCCGATGAAAGAAGGAGTTGGGCTGTTTAACGCTATTCAGGACGTTTATTTGAATAAGGAAGTTGATATAGCCTGAGTTCGTCATTGGGTTGGGAATTCTTCAATAGCATTCGGGGAATCGGGGATTCGGGGAGTTCGGGAAGCTCGAGACGTCTAGTGCCTCGTCATTCCCTTCTTCCCCGAATCCCCGATTCCCCGAATGCTATTCGAGAATTCCCAACAAAAGTGAATCAATCTGACTTCCCAAGTGCTCGATCCAAATTGAACGCCGCGCTGATCAGCGCCAGATGCGTAAACGCTTGCGGAAAGTTCCCCAGCGCCTCGCCTTGCGGTCCGGTCTCCTCGGCATAGAGTCCCAGGTGGTTCGCGTAGCCCAGCATCTCCTCGAACATCAGCCGCGCCTGTCTCAGGCGATTGGGATCGTGACGACCGGCGCGGGCCAGCGCTTCCACCAGCCAGAAGGTGCACATGTTGAACGAGCCTTCTTCGCCGCTCAAACCGTCGTCGGTCTCGTGCACGTTGTAGCGGAAGACCAGGTTGTTCTCGGTCAGGCCGCCTTCCTCGGGTGGCAGTAGAGTAGCGTCCAACGTGCTCAGCATGCGCGGGTCATTGGGTGAGATGAAGAACGTCAGCGGCATGATCAGGTTGGACGCGTCCAGCGTGTCGCTGCCGAAGTGCTGGGTGAACGCGCCCCGCTTCTCGCTCCAGCCCTTCTCGAAGATCGCTTCGTAGATTTTGTCGCGCGTCTTCAGCCAGCGGACCGGGTCGGCGGGCAGCGAGTGCTTGCGGGCCAGGCGCGTCGCCCGATCCAGAGCGACCCAGCACATCAGCTTCGAGTAGAGGAAGTGCTGCCGCGAACCGCGGACCTCCCAGATCCCCTCGTCCTTCTTGTCCCAGATATCGACCACGTAGTCGGCCATGCGCCTCAGCCACATCCAGCCGTCGTGCGAGACCTGGCGGCCGTACTTGTCGTACAGGTACGCCGCATCCATCAGCTCGCCGTAGATGTCCAGCTGCAGCTGGTTGTAGGCGCCGTTTCCGATGCGGACCGGCTTCGAACCCCGGTAACCCTCCAGGTGGTCCAGCGTCTCCTCGGCAAGCTCGTGGCGGCCGTCGATTCCGTACATCACCTGCAGCGAGCCGTCCTCCTCGGGCTCGGCGATGCGCTTC
>JBDHHX010000444.1:0-2467 GCA_039589155.1 Gemmatimonadota bacterium
GCCCTTCGGCGTGATCGACTGCGCAGCTCTCCCGGAGACTTTGCTGGACTCGGAGCTTTTTGGGCACGCTCGTGGAGCGTTCACCGGAGCGCAGAGCGACCGGCCAGGGCTATTAGAAGCGGCGCGAGGCGGGACCGTGTTCTTGGACGAGGTATCGGATGCTTCGCAAGCGGTTCAAGTGAGGCTTCTTCGCGTACTCCAGGAGCGAGAGGTCCGCCGCGTGGGCGAGAATCGTTCGAAGACCCTGGACGTGCGGGTGATTGCCGCCACGCAACGCGATCCTGCTGAGGAGGTCCGGCGCGGACGGTTGCGCGAGGATCTGTATTACCGGCTCAGAGTCTTCGAGATCAGCCTTCCGCCGCTACGCGAGCGCCGGGAGGACATTCCCCTACTGATCGAGCACTGGTTCCGACTGAACGGCGACTTCCGATTGGTGACGTGGGCCGCTAGGTTGGCGTTGCAGAGACACGATTGGCCCGGGAATGTGCGCGAGGTTTGGGCCGTGATGGAAGCGGCCGTCGCCCGCGCCTCCGGCAGCTCCCGGATCGGATTGGAGCACCTGCGCGATGATATCCGCGCGGGCTGGGTTGAAGAGGTTGGATCAAGCGAGGCGCCTAGCGGCGATGCCCGACCATGGGGATCGGGATTGCGCGCGGTCCTGGAAGAGACGGAGGGGAACCGTACCAGGGCCGCAGCTCTCCTCGGAGTCAGCCGCACTACTCTATGGAGGATGATGAAGCGTGAAGGAATCTGAGCCAGATTGGACCGGGCAGTCGTCCGTTCAACTCACTGAGTGGGGGTCGCCCTGAGCCCGGGTAGTCCACCTCCGGGCTTCGGCGACGCGACGGTCCGTGAGCCGCTCGTGTAGGCCCGCTGCAAAGGGCCCATGCGTCCGTATCCAGGCGCCGTATGACATGGAGATTTCCTCGACAAGAACTGGCGCTCACTAGCGCTGGCTGGCGCTCGGATCCTGCCTTGCACGCAGGAGGTCGAGGGTTCGAGTCCCTTCCGCTCCATCAACCTAAGTGGCGTAGCCCGTCGGGTTACGCCACGTCGTCTGCATGGGTGATCTGGAACCACATCCGGAGATGACAAACGCGGGCACGCCGCTGATTGAGCTAAGGCGTCACTGAAAGGAGGAGCTTCGTGAACAGAATCGCTATTCGGGCGGTCTTTGCGGTCGTGCTGGCCGCGGCCGACGGGAGCAGCGGCAGCAGAGAGAGGCCGACCGCCAGGCGACTGCCGAGCATCATCAGGCGTCGGCTGCTACGGGTAGACATACCCGGACCTCGATACCGTCATTGGCAGGAAGGATCACGGCGCCGCGTTCGGCGGGCGTGAGAATCGCGAAGCTGGACGGGGGCCCGGCGTCGAAGGCGATCTCGGTCACCGGCAGGCGCGAGAGGTTGGTGACGAGGAGTCCGCAGCGGGGGTGGATGACGTGGATCTCCTCGAGTGCGGACAGTCCCTCCTGTAGCCTCAACGCTTCCAGCGTTTGGAGCGCTTGTTTCGAGCGGTCGGGATCGACTGCGGCGATGGCGGCGCGCACCTTGAGGGCGAGTGCTCCCAGGGGCGCGTCGATGAGCTCGCTGTAGTCGATCGAGTCAGTGGCGAGGCTAACGGCGCAGCCGAAGTAGGTGGGCGGGAACGGTTTCATGCGGCGGCGGAAATCGACGGGGCAGCTGATGTAGGCCTGGCCGTCGTCGGCTGACGTCCACTCCGATACGTACTTCCGCCACAGGTGAGCCGTGATCACGTCGTTGTGCGAGAGTCGCACGTCGGCGTCCTTCTGTCCTTCCTGGAGCAGCTCGTTCATCCGCTCCCGCGACATCGCGATGGTGTCCCAGGTCAACTGATTCCGGTCTATGGCGCTTCGCTTCTCGGCCCAGAATGCGCCGGATCCGGCTAGCACGGCGGCGGGATCGAGTATAGCGTCAACGGTCGGCTGCTGCGGGATGAGCAGCTCGCGCTCGTGCGAAGGCGGATGGAACGGCTTTCCGTGGTAGGCTCGTGCCCAGCTGGATAGGAAGTAGAAGTAGCTGAAGCCGTCGACGACCGCGTGCGAGATGCTGACGCCGAGGACAGAACCGTTCGGCGTATCGGTGAGCTTGATGCGCGTGAGCGGCTCTCCTTCTACGGTGTCGACGGGGCTCAAGAAGTCGTAGGCGTTGGCCGATAAGTCGAGCGGTCGATCGGAGCTGGCGACCTCGAAGGCCAATCCGTCTTCGGAGGGCTTCAATCCGTAGGCGGTATCGGACGTGCGAACGAGGCGGCTGCTGATCGGCGCGAAGTGGGGGATAACATCGTCGAGAGTGGCCTGCAGGCGATCGCTATCGAGATGGCCGTCGTAGGCGAAGACGAACTCTATGGGATAGGAGCCGGCGCCGGTAAAGATGTGGTCGATGGGCGAGAGCGGGATCATTTTCAACGAGTTGTTCCTAGGCTTGTTTGGTGATCTTGACCAGCC
>JBDHHX010000445.1:0-2428 GCA_039589155.1 Gemmatimonadota bacterium
ATGGACGAGAGATCGAGACTGGCGAGGGAGATCCTGATCGCCGCGCTGTTGCTGGGCGCCGCTGCGGACGGCCTGCTGAGAGTCGGGCCCTGGAGCCTGAACCTGACGCTCTGGATCACTGTAGTGCTCGCGGTGACGGTAGGCATGGCCACCCGGCATCGCGTCGACTGGCCGCGCGACACGATCTGGCTGGTCGCGCCCGTAGTTCTCTTCGCCATGGCGATCAGCTGGCGCGGCACGCCGGTCCTGATGCTGCTCGACCTGGGCGCGATCGCCGTCTGCATCACCGTGTGGGGCATGCGTCTGGAGAGTGTCCAGATCCCGAATCAGGGCATCCTCGACTATGCACGCGGCGCACTGAACCTGGGCGTCTCCACAGCGGCTGGCGCAGCGCCGCTGGCGGACAAGAAGATCTCTGTCGTCCCGGAAGCGCGGTCGGTCAAGTGGAAGCACGCCCGCGCCGCGACGCTTGGCGTCGCTATCTCGTTGCCGTTGCTGTTCGTCTTCGGCGGTCTGTTGATGGCGGCGGACGCCGTGTTCGACCAGATGGTCTCTGCCACATTCGACATCGATCTTGGCCGGCTGGCTTCACACGGCGTCCTCACGGGCATCTTCGCGTGGATCGTCTGCGGCTTCCTCCTGCTGATACTTCGATTCAGCAAGCCGCATCTTAAGGAAGCGTTCACGATAGAGCGCCCCTCGCTGGGCATCGTCGAGGTCGCGGTGCCGCTGGCGCTGGTCAACCTGCTGTTCCTCGCGTTCGTCGTCGTGCAACTGCGTTACCTCTTCGGCGATGCCTCGCTGGTGCAGGAGACCGTTGGACTTACCTATTCCGAGTACGCACGCCGCGGGTTCTTCGAGTTGGTCGCGGTCGCAGCGCTGGTGCTTCCGCTCTTGTTGATCGGCGATTGGCTGCTGACCGGCGCGGACTCGCGGAGCCTGCGCGTGTTCCGCGGCCTGGCCGGCACGATGCTGCTGCTGCTGTTCGTCATCGTGGCGTCAGCCCTCAAACGAATGAACCTGTATCAAACCGCTTACGGCCTGACCGATGCGCGTCTCTACACGACCGCGTTCATGACCTGGCTGGGGATTACGCTGGTCTGGTTCGGGGCCACCGTACTCAGCGGTCGCCGTCACTACTTCGCTACTGGCGGATTGATCGCAGGTCTCTGCATGGTCGCCGCCCTCAACGTGGTCAACCCGGACGCCCTCATCGCCCGCGTGAACACGACCCGGGCGCTGGAGGGGAAAGAGTTCGACGCCCCCTACGCATTATCCCTGAGCGCCGATGCGGTGCCGGCGCTCTTGGGCGCACTCGAGAGCCTGGACCCGGACGACCGCGGCGTTATCGCCAGGCGGCTCCTGGACCGCTGGTCAAGGGAAGCCGGTGAGGACTGGCGAACGTGGAACGCTTCCCGCGCCCAAGCCCGGCAGGCGGTGGCTGATCGGCGGTCGGAGCTCGAGCAAGCGGTTGTTTTCGCCCCCTTGAAATGGCCCTCTTGACGCGGCCTCCGGGAAGGGACATGCTGAACACGTCCCGATACTCTGGCACGGCAGGTGTGGCATGCCCTCCCCCAGGCACACCGCATACGCAGTCCTCATCGCCGCGTTCGTCCTCGGCTGCAGCGAGTCGAACTTCGAGCCCGTAGCCCCGCGCGCCCTCGATCCTCCCGACGTCTACCGCACCTGGTGGGACGAAGTCGAGACGTGTATCGGCACACGTGCACCGTTCGAGCGGATCCGCTGGTATCAGGCCGAACAGCTGGTCAACAAGGAAGAAGGAACCGGCCACGCGGGCGCCTGGCTTCCGCCGCACACCATCTACATAAGATCCGACAGGCTGCTGTTCACCGTTGCCGTCAAACACGAGATGGTGCACGAGCTGCTTCAACGGCGAGACCACGAGACGCTGTTCTTCGAAGCGTGCGCCGGGCTCTAGTTCGGCTTCGTCGGATGGTCGAACCACGGTCTTGCGTCGCGGCTCGGCGCTCCTAGCTTCGCGAATAATCGAACAACGGTCTTCTGGAGGTCAGAATGGATCTCGGCATCGCAGGCAAAGTCGCCGCGGTGGGCGGCGCCAGCGCGGGACTGGGCAAAGCCATCGCCTGGTCGCTGGCCCGGGAGGGGGCGCGGGTCGCGATCTGCGCGCGTGACGCGGATCGGCTGGAACGCACGGCGGCGGCGATCGGCCGGGCATCGGGAAAAGAGATCTATCCGTTCGCCAGCGATCTATCGACAACTGACGGCCCAGCGGACTTCATCCAGAACACCGTCCGCCACTTCGGAAAAATCGACATCCTGGTCACGAACGCCGGCGGCCCACCGGCAACGGTCAGCTCCAAGACGCCGGCCGACGCCTGGGGCGAGGCGCTGGAGCTCAGCCTGTTGAGCACGATCCGCATGTCGCAAGCGGCAATACCCTACATGA
>JBDHHX010000446.1:0-2415 GCA_039589155.1 Gemmatimonadota bacterium
ATGTGGATGTTCCGCGGATCGAGGTCAACATAGGAGAAGAAATTTTCCATCATGAAAAGCCGATAGCTGTGTATGCTATACGGCGACATGGGGTAGTACTCGTCCAGGTTGAACGTTACGACCTTCGAGAAGTCGACCTCGCCCGCCTGATACCTGCGGATCAACTCTCGGTACACCCCGATCGGCGTGCTCCCCGTCGCCAGCCCCAGCACGCAGCGGCCCTTCTCCTCCGACTCCCGATGGATGACCTCCACCATGCGATCGGCGACGAGAACCGCAAGATCGTGTGGGTCCTCGACGATGACGGTGCGAATTCGCTCCCGGTCACGGGGGCCGGCAACCTGCCTTATCGCTCCCGCGCCGGCGGAGGCGCGTGCGGGGGTATCAGTCTTCACGTGGGGACGCCTTTCCGGTCGGCGGCCGCCACCGCATTCGGGCAGTGGGCGGCCCTGGCCCGAGTCGGGTTGGGGCAGCGAGTGCTACAATATAGTGAGTTGGCGAGCGGGTGAGTTAGTGGGTTAGTGCGTCGGCCGCACCCAGGGCGGCTCCGGCTCCGGCCCGTGGATACGGTTCTCCTCGACCACACGGAACCCGGTGTTTCCCGACGCCTGCGAGTAGATCTGGTCCTGGTAGATCCAGTGGCGGGTGTAGCCCTTGCGTCCGATGATGCGGTGATCGGGACGGATCACGAACCCTGTGAAGCCCACCGGTCCGTAGATTCTGCCGCCGTTGATCCAATAGCCCGTGTCCATCTGTCACCTGCCTGCGGGAGTCGGCGATAGACGACCTCGGCCGTCCACATGCGTTGCCCGGAGCGACACGACTGCCGCGGCGGTGGAGAGCGCGTGACGCGCGTGTCGCTGAGCCGGGGTGCTTGGCAAGCGCGCCAAAGTGCAAGAGGCAAGCCCGCAGTCGCCCCAGCCTCATAAGCCGCTGTGATACAATAGAATAGGCGGTCGGGTCGGTCGGGCACGCGAGTCCTGACCCGGCAATCCGTTTCAGCCGGACCTGCAAAGATTTCCGGATCGACGACGCGGGCAAGCCGCCTTGCAGCTATATTGGCCCCTCATTCCAGAAAGGGGACGGACTTGATCGATCTCTCGAATTTGCGGCAAGCGACGCAGCATGTGCGACGCGAGTTCTGGCGTTTGTTCGAGTTCGATCTTTTCTTCAAGATCCTAGCCCTCGTGCTGCTGCAACCGCTCGTTGCCTGGCTGATCGGACTGACCGTTTCATCCACCGGCTACCCGGCGATCAGCAACGACCAGCTGTTGTCGTTCTTCCTCTCGGTACCGGGCGTCCTGGCCATCCTCATCTTCGGTGCTGGTACTTTCGCCATCTTCTTCGCCGAGCAGGCGGGCCTGCAAATCATCGATCTCGCATTCAGGACCGGACGTAAGCTGAACGCTATCGAAGTCCTCTGGTTGACCTTCACGCGACTCAGACGCCTGACAAAGCTCGGCGGCGTGATGATCGTCCTCTCATTGATGGCGGCCATACCGATCCTCACCGTCATCGCCATCGCCTATCTCTCTCTGCTGTCCGGCGCTGACATCAACTACTACCTGGCGGAACGGCCACCGGAGTTCTGGGGCGCCATCGCCGTCGGTCTGATCGCCTTCATCGCCGCTATTGCGATCGCCGTACGGCTATACGGGCGCTGGATTCTCGTCGTACCCGTTGTGATGTACGAAGGCGTTGGAGCCAAAGCGGCGCTCCGCCGCAGCGCTCAGCTGGGCCGCGACCGCAACGTGCGATGGACCCGAACTGTCTTTGCCTGGACCTTCACTCTGCTCGTCGTCGCCGCACTCATCACCGCCCTGTTCAGCCAGTTGGGCACTATCGCCGTGAAGGCTCTCGACGACCAGGTTCAGCTGACGCTCGCAGTACTCGGGGCTATCATGATCGTGTACATCGCATGTATCGCTCTGCTCTCTTTTGTTGGTATCGCCGTCAACAGCGTCTACACAAACCTGCTCTACGCGCAGGCTCTTGAAGGTGCCGATCTGTCGAGCGCCCTGGACTTGGTGCCCGAACGATCAGACGCCGCGCTCTCACGTTTCCGCAAAGCTAACGCCGCCGCCTGGCTCGCCGCCGTCGTCCTCCTCGCCGGCTCAGCGGTCACCGCCTTCCTGGTCGCACACAACCTCGGCGACAAGGATCCTCCGGCCATCACTGCGCACCGCGGAAGCTCGGCCCGAGCGCCGGAGAACACGATCGCCGCAATCGAAGCGGCGATCGAGGATGGCGCCGACTATGCGGAGATCGATGTCCAGGAGACGGCCGATGGCACGATCGTGATGCTGCATGACGCCGACCTCATGAGACTAGCGGGCGTCGACCTGAAGGTGTGGGAAACGGACTACGCTAGCCTCAGGGAGCTGGAAGTGGGCGGCTGGTTCGCTCCCGAATTCC
>JBDHHX010000447.1:0-4050 GCA_039589155.1 Gemmatimonadota bacterium
ACCACGCCTGGGTCGAGACTCGGGCGTATCTATATCTACTCGACGTCGCTGGAGTCGCGGAGACCTTCGAGCCGGGCGAACACTTCGACGAGGTCAGGTGGTGGCCTCTCGAAGCAGAAACCGTGAACCGCGTGCCATCCGGTCAGGCTCGATTCATCCGCGAGTCGATCACGCGACTGATGGAGAGCGGAAGCATGGAGAAGTCGGCGGCCGAGAGTCTTCTGGCCAGAACGGGGTAGTCCAAACGTGACCTTGAATCGACTGGAGCTGGAGAGCCTCAAAGCGTTTCGATCGGGTGCGCCGATGCCGAGCCTGGAGCTCGGCGAGACCGAAGCCTGGGTGAGGTTCGCGATTGTGCAGCTGCTGATTGCGGGCCGCGAGTTGAGGAGCGCCCAGTCGGAGCTGCACAAACATGTCGAGATCAAGGATGACGGGACGCCCACCGTACTGGTGGAGCAGCAAGTCGAGCTAAGGCTGCGCGAGGCGCTGGCCGAGTTCGCACCGGACGCCGCGGTGATCGGTGAGGAGACCGGTGGTACGTTCCCCTCCTCCGGCCTCGCCGTTGCCATCGATCCCGTGGATGGCACCTGGGCGTTCGTCGCCGGGACCGAAACGTACACGACGGTGCTGACCGTCTTCCGCGACGGCGCGCCCCTACTGGGTTTCGTCTTGAACCCGACCACGGGCGAACTGGGCTACGCGCTCGCCGGCGGCCCGTCCCGACTTCTGCAGCTCTCGCTTTACGGCGAACCCGACGCGGCGGTCTCGCTGCCGATGGCGCCAGACGATCGGGCGAAGATCCTGGTGAACGTCCATCCAGGTGCCGGGGCTGCAAGGCTTGTAGACGGTCTCTACGGCGCCTGGCGCCGTGGCGATCTGCAGATGGTCCGTTCGCCCGGTGGCTCGCCGTCGTGGGCTTTGCTCGAGGCAGCAAAGGGCGCCTTCGTTTACGCGAATATCTGGGCGAAACAACCGGCCGAGCCTTTCGACCTGGCGGCTGGAGCCCTGCTCGTGAGGGGGGCTGGCGGTGAAGTCATCGATCTGAACGACCGGCCGATCGATGCAGCGCGGCACGCAGGGCTGTTTGTCGCCGGCATCGACGCAAGGGCCAGGGCAATGGTTGCCGAGATTGCCCGCCAAGTCGTCTCGCACCCAGGTACCTGACGACCGAAGACCCATGCCAAAGAAGGACCTGCAATCTCGAGAAGCGCTGCGAAGAGAAGCTGACCAGCTTCGCGAGACGTTGTCGCTCGCCGAGTTTCAGCTAGAGAATGTCAACAGCGTCATACTGCGTTGGCGACCGAACGGTGAAGTCCTGTACATAAACCGATTCGGCGAGGAGCTTTTTGGGTTCGCGAGAGACGAGCTGGTCGGGAGGTCCATCATCGGGTCGATCGTCCCCGAAACCGAGAACTCAGGTCGGGATCTCAAGTTCATGATGGAAGACATCGCAGCCAATCCCGATGTCTACCTGGACAACGAGAACGAGAACACTTGCAAGGACGGATCGCGGGTTTGGGTTCTATGGCGGAACAAACCCATCCACGATGAGGACGGGTCGCTGCGTGAGATCCTGAGCGTCGGGGCGGACATTACGAAGCGTAAGGCGGCCGAGAACGAGTTGTCGCGTCAGCTCTCGTTCAACCAGGCGTTGGTAGACAGCATCCCTAACCCGATCTTCGTCAAAGGGCCCGACACACGCTTCATCTCGTTCAACCGAGCCTACGAACAAGCGTTCGGAATCCGCAGGGAGTTGGAGTTGACCTACGCAGACGGAGTGCCGCACACCGTTCTCTACTGGGTCGCGGCCTTCGACACGGCTAACGGCGAGCGAGCCGGCCTTCTCGGGATCTTTGTAGATGTCAGCGAGCAGAAGCGCCTGGAGCGTGAACTCGAAGGCGCACTGAAAGTATCCTCGCCGATCATCAAGATCTGGGAAGGTGTGCTGTTGGCCCCCATCGTCGGTATCGTCGATCAGACGCGCGCGCAGCACATCATGGATGCGACCCTCGCAATGATCGCGGAGACGCGTGCGAAGCGCCTGATCCTCGACATCAGCGGAGTAGCCCACGTCGATGAACAGGTCGCGGGGTCGCTGACCCGGGTCACGAAGGCGGCCGCCCTGATGGGTTGCGAGAGCACCATCTCAGGCGTCTCACCCGATGTCGCCCAGACCGTGGTCGAACTCGGCGTCGACGTGGGCTCGGTCGGGACGATGGCTTCGCTGGGAGACGCGATCGGGCAAGTGTTCCGATCGGTTGGGCTGCGATAAGATGCTCCGAAATCTACTGATGAGGCGCGGCCGGACGGCGGCGGTCGCCCGAATCTTTGCGATCCTGCTCGTGTTCATTCTTGCGCTGGCGGCTTTCGCGGCCGGCGTCGCGACCAGCGAGCGACCCGGCCTGGCGGACGACCCGATCACCGTCTGGATCTACTACGCCGCCGGTCTCTTCGTCTTCGGCGGGCTCGATCTGGGAACGCCGGTGGGTGGCGCCCTGGCCGGCCGGACGGCGTTGTGGATCGCCTATTTCCTGGCGCCGGCGATCACGACCAGTGCGGTCATCGAAGGCTTGCTGCGGCTCGTCCGCCCCCAGTGGCTGAGGCGCCACCGGCTTGCTGACCACATGGTGATAATCGGAGCCGGTCAGGTCGGCATGGCCTATCTAGATGCGCTGCGATCGGTCGAACCGGACCGCCAGGTCTTGCTGGTCGACCGCAGCGCCGGACTGGCGACAGCCGAGGAGGCGGTGCGGCGCGGCGGGGTAGAGTTCCTGCAGGGTGACGTTCAGCGAACCGCGACGATCGAAGCGCTGCAACTCGAGCGCGCTCACGGCATGGTAGTGGTCACCGACAGCGACCTGGTCAACCTGGAGGCCGCCTGGGCGGCGCACGCCGAGCAGCCTTCCCTACCGATCGCGGTACACGTTGCGGACCTGACGCTCTTGCGACCAGTGGAGCGTATCGCCCGCAGCGATCGTGCGCCCGCCGGATTCAACACGCATCAGATTGGCGCCCACCACCTGTACCGGAACCACCTGGCGAGCCACTTCGAGGAGACGGGCTATCGCGATGTGGTGGTCCTGGCTGGTTTCGGGCGCTTCGGCCAGACGATCCTGGAGGTGCTGTTGGAAGAAGCAGCGGCCGAGCTGGAGCAGGTCGTCATTGTCGACCGCGCCGCTTCAGCGCTGTTCCGCCAGTTCGAAGCCGACATCTCGCACGGACTCGACCGGGCGGTCGCGATCGACCGTGAGCTCTCCGATCCGGCAGCCTGGGACGAGGTCGACAAGCGATTGACAGACAGCGAAGCGACGCCGGTCTACGTGCTCTGCGCGGCCGACGAGCGATTGAACCTCCGTGCCGCGATGCTGCTCCGCAACCGCTCTACGGCGCCCCGGATCTTCGTTCGCAGTTTCCACCGGTCGCGCTTCGCCAGCAATCTGGCCGATCAGCTATCGCTGGAGTTGCTGGCTTTCGAAGATGTGCTGCGCGATGCTCTTCGCGATCATTACGAACGGTCGTTTCGTCGACCCGGCAGCCTATCCAAAGCCGGTAGGACGGCGGACTCGGAGCCTTCTGCCTGAATTCCGGAGCCGGGCACTCCAGCCGACGCGCTTCAAAAGCAGATACTTCTTTTCAGGCCCCTGTCCGTAGCTGGCGTTGCAGGCTCCGCTCCCGCCGGATCATCTCCTCATGGGACACCATCCAAGCGGTTTCGGTGAGGAGACCGACCTCCCAGAGCTTCTTCAGTGCCCGCGCCTCGGCGCGCAAAATTTCGTGTTCCGCCAGGGTCTTCTGCACTGCGCGGACGGCCTCCGGGAACGCTTTGGCGAGCCGTTCGATTTGCTGTTGGGCTTTCAGTTCCCACGAAAAGAACCGCGCTTGAATTCTGCCCAGCGTCGCCAGGTCGATCGTGCGAGCATCTTCCATTCCTTGCAGCTTGCGGTCCACTCCCATCGCGGCGATGTAGAGTCCGTGCTCGAGCTCGACTTCCTCGGCTAGTTTCCTGGATTCGATACGTCGAGCTAGCCACTTCATGATCCCGCGAGCCCT
>JBDHHX010000448.1:0-4127 GCA_039589155.1 Gemmatimonadota bacterium
TCCTCGAAGAACTGGGTCGCCTGCCCGATGGCCTGGTCGCCTGCGTCGGCGGCGGCAGCAACGCGATCGGCCTCTTCTATCCTTTTATAGAGGACGATGTGCCGATGGTCGGGGTCGAAGCGGCGGGCGAAGGATTGGAGAGCGGCCGGCACTCGGCGTCGCTGGGCGCCGGTGAGCCCGGCGTGCTGCACGGGTCGTACTCGTTCCTGCTACAAGATGACGACGGCCAGGTCGCGTCAACGCATTCGATCGCGGCGGGTCTCGATTACCCCGGCGTCGGTCCCGAGCACGCCTGGCTGAAGGAGACGGGGCGCGCGCGTTACGTGTCGGTCACGGACGAGGAAGCGACTGAGGCGTACTCGGCGCTGGCGAAGAGCGAAGGGATCATCCCGGCGTTGGAGTCGAGTCATGCGCTCGCGTACGCGATGAAGTGGGGTGAGGAGCTGGGATCGGAAGCGGTGCTGCTTGTCAATCTTTCAGGACGTGGTGACAAAGATGTTGTGCGTGGCGATGCCGATTAGGATTACGATTACGATCACGATCAGAAGCAGTAGCAGGAGTGATCTTGCTCGCGCTCGTGCTTGTGATCGTAATCGTGATCGTAATCGAACCGGGACTAGTTGACTGCATGAGCTCGAGAATCGCAGAAACTTTCGTCCAGGCCCGATCCGAGCGTAGAGCCGCACTAATAGCCTACCTCGCCGCGGGCGATCCCGATCTCGGAACCACCGTCACGCTCGCCCGCGCCGTCGCCGCAGGCGGCGCCGACATTCTCGAGCTCGGCGTCCCCTTCAGCGACCCGCTGGCCGACGGCCCGATCATCCAGGCCGCCTATACGCGCGCGCTGGAGAGCGGGGTCACCGTGAAACGAATCCTCGATGCGGTTCCGGAGTTGGTGAGAGATCCGGGCCTGCCGATCGTTCTGATGACCGCGCTCAACCCCGTGCTCGCCTACGGGCTCGAAGCGTTCTGCCGCGATGCTGCGGCCGCCGGCGCTGCCGGGCTCCTGGTGCCTGATCTGCTGCCGGAAGATGCGGGACGTTTGCGAGAGCAGGCGTCGAGCGTCGGGCTAGATACGATCTTCCTCGGCGCACCCGACACCAGCGACGAGCGGCTCGCTGCTGCGGCGGCGGCCTCCACCGGGTTCTTCTACCTGATCAGTCGCCGCGGCGTGACGGGACCGGACGGCGGAGTTGGTGAGACACTCGAGGCCGACGTGGCCCGGGCCCGCAAGCACTGCAGCGTCCCGGTCGCCGTAGGCTTCGGCGTGACGACCGCCGAGGATGCGCGGCGCGTGGCCAGCGTCGCCGACGGCGTCATCGTCGGCAGCGCATTTGTACGTGAGGCGGCGGACGCGAACGCCGTGCAGCTGAAAGCCGAAGAGTTGATGAACGGGATCCGCCTGGCTGGAACCGACTGAGAGAGAGCCGGAAGATGATAGTAGTCATGGAATCCAACGCGACCGAAGGGCAGGTCGCCGACGTGGTCGCCGCTATTACGGCGGCGGGCTTCAGCGTCAGGCGCACAGGGATGGAGCGCGTCGTGCTCGGCGTCTCCGGCGTCGGCCGCTCGCCGGAGCCCGAACTGATCGACGGGCTGCCCGGCATCGCCGAGGTCTCGGTCTCGGGCTCCGAGTACCGACTGGTCAGCCGCGGCTTCCAGCCCGAGGACTCACAGATCGATGTAGGGAACGAAATCATCGTCGGCGGCGAACGGATCGTGGTGATGGCCGGACCCTGTTCGGTGGAAGACGAGGACACCGTCAACCGCGTGGCGGAAGCGGTAGCGAAAGCCGGCGCTCATATACTAAGGGGCGGCGCCTACAAGCCGCGCACCAGTCCCTACAGCTTTCAAGGTCTGGGTGAAGAAGGGCTGTACCTGTTACGCCAGGCCGCCGACGCCAACGGCCTGCTCACCATCAGCGAGGTGATGGAGCCGTCGCAGATCCCGCTCGCCGCACACTACTGCGACGTGTTACAGATCGGCGCCCGCAACATGCAGAACTTCACGTTGCTGCGTGAGTTGGGTCGCCCGCGCCGCCCGGTGATGCTGAAGCGTGGGCCCGCCTCGACGATGGAAGAGTGGCTCGCCGCCGCCGAGTACATCGCCTCCTGCGGCAACCCCGACATTCTCCTCTGCGAGCGCGGCATCCGCACCTTCGAGACCGCTACCCGCAACACCTTCGACCTGAGCGCCATCCCCGTCGCCAAGTCGCGCAGCCATCTACCCGTGGTCGCCGACCCCAGCCACGGCACCGGCGTTCGCGAGCATGTGCTCCCGATGGCCCGCGCCGCCATCGCCGCCGGCGCCGACGCGATCATGGTCGAAGTCCACGTCGAGCCCGAGAAGGCGCTCTCCGACGGCGCGCAGTCGCTCACGCCTCCCATGTTCGAGAAGAAGTACAGTATCTTCGGCGAGCCTTTCGGCAGTTTGCGGCGTACTCGCTGCATCTTGCAGGCAGATGGTGCTTCATTCCCCTGGCCCCTGTGTTCCCAACTCGTTGACATGGAATGGGTTACTCCCATTCGATTTCGACGGTTCGGTCCGGTTTGAAACTTGCCCTTGTTACGAGTGGCACCTGGCCTTCAGGGTCCCCCACCATGACCCGAGCTAAGAATTGGGATCATGCATACTGGGTACTACATAAAGAGCAATTCGATCTACGGGCCGGCGGGTTATACGGGGTATCGTATCAATCGTCGCAGGCAGATCATTGGGCGCCAGGGATACACTCGCCACTGGATCCACCGCGACAACATCTTTTCGAGTCTGGAAGGGAACACGGGCTACTGGATCGACAAGGACCAGATCATGGGGCCTTCGAACGATCTTCCGTGGGAGCAGAAGCAGACGCAGCGAGTGGCGCGGGGGAAAGCAAAGGGCAAACAGGGGCGCACCGCATCGGGCTCCCCCTGAGTCGTCTACTCCTCAATTATTCGAGAAGCTGTTGATGATGGCGATAATCGACAGGGTTATCGCGGCGACGGACAGGTACGTGGCCGTGCGCTGCAGCGTCCAGAAGCTACGAGGCACGTAGATCCAGTCGCCCGACTGGAGACGCAGGATGTCCGGGTTGGTCAGCAGCTGTGCTTCGTTCAGGTTCAGGATGTAGCGGACGCCGTCACGGTTGAACTCGATCTCTTCCCGCTTGGCATCGTAGGTCAGGCCGCCCGCCTGGCCCAGCAGGTCGAGCACGTTGAAGGAGGGATCGACAGTATAGCGCGACGGCATTCGGACCTCGCCGGTCACGTTCACACCCAACCGAACATCCACAACGATCAACGGCTCGGCGTAGTACTGCCTGTAGAATTCGACCAGCCTATCCTGGATCTGGTAGGCGTCGAGGCCGGCGACCTGGACCGAGCGGACGAGCGGGAGGTGGATGTTGCCGGAGCGGTCGACGATGCGATCGCCGGAGAGCGTCTCTTCCCCCCAGAACTCGATATGGACGATGTCGCCCGGGCGGACGACGCTCATGGGGGCCGGCTGCATCTCGCTGATCGGCGGCCCTTTGGGGCCGCCACCGCAGGCTGCGGATGAAAAAACGGCCGAGCACAGTGCAAGTGACCCGGCCAACCGTCTCCCGTGAAATCCCATCATCCCCCCGAAATCAGAACTGGAACTCCAGCGCCAGCGTGTAGCGCCGGATCGGCTCCATATTCCGCTCTATAGTTGTATAAGCGTAATTGGTCGAATTGTCCACCATGAAGCGGATGATCTGCCGACCGAAGCGGTAGGCCAGGCGGAAATCCAGCACGTTGAGGGCGACGATGGCGTCGGTGCGCGTGTCGGTGAACACCTTCACATTGTCGTACGGCGACGCGTAGCGGTAATCGGCGCCCAGCTCCAGGCCCCAGATGATCAACGTCCCGGTCGCCGTCACCATGTGGCTGGGCCGGTAGGCCAGCGGCCTTCCCGTCTCGTCGTTTTCGGTGTGCAGGTAAGTGTAGGCGACCTGTCCCAGCAGGCGATCGCGCAGGAACGACATCACGGCGATCGCCTCGACGCCGGCGATCGTCGCTTTCGGCAGGTTCTCGAACTGGATCACGATGCCGCCCTCGGAAGTCCCGACCGTGTCCGCCTCGATGAAGTCGCTCAGGTCGTAGTAGAAGCCGGCCACGTCGAAC
>JBDHHX010000449.1:0-2543 GCA_039589155.1 Gemmatimonadota bacterium
ACAGAATGCCGTCGACCTGCGGGACGACATGGTTGGGCGAGAGGGTACCGAACTGGCGAGTGCCGGCGGCGAAGCCGCGGACGTCCACCGCGGCGCGAAAGGGACCGAGGACGATGGTGCATCCGGTGGCGGCGTCGGCGTTGGATGCGTGGCCGACGGAGATACCGGGTACGGCGGTCAGGGTGTCGTTCGGGGGAATCATGTTGGCTTAGTGAACATTGAACATTGGACATCCGACGTTGGACATCAAAAGATACCGCCGAACATCTCAACTTTGAACACTCAACATCGTACATCGAACGTGTCGAGGTTCATGTTCGAAGTTATAGGTTCGAAGTCCGCTGTTCGGCAGTGCGGCCCGCCGCCTTCGCCCGGTATAGCGCCTGGTCCGCCCGATCGATCAGGTCCTCGGGCGTCACCACGCCGGCCTCGGGGAAACCCGCCACGCCGCCGCTGATCGTCAGCCGCAGCGTGCCGCCCCGCAGATCGAACTCTCGGCGGCTCACGCCGTTGCGGATGCGCTCGGCCAGCTGGTGCGTGCCGTGGGCGCTCGTCTCCGGTAGTACCAGCAGGAACTCGTCACCGCCGTAGCGGCCGACGAAGTCCGCCGTGCGCAGCGAGCGCCGCAGCACCTCGCCGATCGAGCGCAGCGCCGCGTCGCCGGTGGTGTGTCCGTGGGTGTCGTTGAGGCGCTTGAAGTCGTCGATGTCGAACATCACCAGGCCAAGCAGACGCTTGTAGCGAGCAGCACGCTCCAGCTCGTTCTCCAATCGCTCCATCAGGTAGCGGCGCGACAAGCAGCCAGTCAGCTCGTCGGTCTTCGCCAGGATCTCGAGCTGCTCCTGGTGCGAGAGCACGTTCTCGAACATCGCCGCCCGGTTCAGCGCCCGCACGGCACCCTGAGCGATCGCTGACGTGAGGCGGACCGACTCTTCGTCCAGCTGCGGCTCGTCAGGACTCGAGCGCAGGAAAAAGACGCCGTTGCGGCCCTGGTCGAAGTTGAACGGGATGGCGACGATGGACTGCACGTCGACATCGATCTGCTCCGTCTCCCAGAGTGGCCGGATCTGCTCGAACAGCGCCGAGCCCTTCAGGTTTTTGACCAGCACGGGCGCGCCGGTCTCTACGGCCTGGCGGATCTCGGGATATCGGGTCAGGTCGATGGCCAGGGCGCTGATACTGGGGTCGTCGTGGGCGGCGACGACGGTCCCGCGCTCGCCGTCATCCTCGATCAAGATCATCGAGCAGCGCCGGATGTTGTACAGCCGTGAGACACGGCGAACGAGGATGTCAAAGATCTCTTCGCTGGACAGACTTGCGGTGACGTCGCGCACGACCTCGAGGACGATGCCGTTGGTGTCGGCGTCGCGGCGCGCCGAGCGGACCATTCGACCGCGCTCGACGTGCGACCAGATCCTGGCGATGACCTCGCCGATCTCGAACGGCTTGCGGATGTAGTCGGCGACGCCGGCCCGGATCGCGGCGGCGGCATCGTCGCCCTGCGTCTGCGACGAGGTGAACACGATGGGAACGTCACGGGAACCGACGCGGTGGCGGACGTGCTTGACGATCTCCAGCGGCGCGATCTCGGTGATCGTCTCGTCGACGAGCACCAGGTCGGGACGTTGGCTGGCCACGTAGGAGAGCAGCGTGTTTCCGTCGCTGACACTGCGCACGGAATAGCCACCCTGCTCGAGAGCCTCATCGAGACCTGCAAGCGCTTCGGCACCATCACGGCCGATCAGAATGGATCCTCTGTCGCTCATCCGGTTCCGCTTGTCACGTTTCCATACTCACTCACCCAGTTCCCCCAGGCCGCCGGGTCCACGTTGCCGCCCGAGATGACGGCCACGCTGGGAACGGACTCGGAGACTTTTCCGCTCATGACCGCTGCAACAGCCGCAGCACCGCTCGGTTCCACCAGCAGCCGGAACTCGTCGGCACACCAGGCGAGCGCGCGGAGGATCTCTTCATCATCCACAAGCAGCACTTCGTCCACCAGGCGCCGCGCGTGCTCGAACGTCAGGTCGCCGGGCCGCACCGGCTTGAGACCGTCGGCCACGCTGGCGACCGAGTCGAGCTGCACCGGGCTGCCGGCCTCGAGCGAGCGCGCCATCGCGGCGGCGCCCCGTGGCTCGACCCCGAACACTCTGGCCTGCGGCGCCAGCGCTTTCACCGCCGCCGCCACTCCCGCGAGCAGACCGCCGCCGCCCACCGGGATCAGCACGCGCTCGACCGACGGCCAGTCCTCGACGATCTCGAGTCCCACCGTGCCCTGCCCCGCGATGATGTTCGGGTGATCGAACGGTGGCACGATGGCCAACTCGCGCGCGCCGGCGATCTCCTCGCAACGCCGCTTGCGCTCCACCGACGTGGTGCCCTCGAAGAAGACCTCGGCGCCGAGGCGGCGGATCCCTTCCACCTTCACGTCGGGCGCGTCGACCGGGACGACGACAACCGCCGGAATCCCCAGCTCGGCCGCGGAGAGCGCCACAGCCCGGCCGTGGTTACCCGACGAATACGTCGCCACGCCGCGGGCTCTT
>JBDHHX010000450.1:0-2364 GCA_039589155.1 Gemmatimonadota bacterium
CTGGCCGCCGCCGCCAACTGTTCAGCGGGCAGCGATGATGATCCTACCGCCCCAGGACATATCACCGAGCAGTTCGACTGGAGGGGCAGCGTCGCGGTTGGAGACCGGATCGAGATCAAGAGCCTCGCCGGCGCTCCCGCGTCGACGCCCGGCCCAACGGCCTGGATGGAATCACGGCTGTGCGTCGGGCCCCGCACTCAGTCCGACGTTGCCGTTCACCGTGGACAGCCAGAGATTCGGACCGCCGTCGCCCAGCGTGCCGGACCTCGTCCTCGCAGTACCATCGAGAGGGAAGTCCGATGAGATCGACCCGGAGCTGGTGGAGGCCCAAACATCGGCGTTGGTGTTAGCCGGAACCCGCACGTTGACGTCGCCGGCGGCCGTTCTGAACGCAAGGTCGCGACCGGGGTCGGCCTGGCCGATGGTGACGTCGATCGAGCCCGAGGCCGCGGTGACCGCGGCGATTCCCGTCGTCGCCACCGTGACGTCACCGCCCGTGGTCAGCACGAACACATCGCTTCGCAGGCCGACCGCCTCCACATCACCGTATACGACACGGCCGACGAACTCGACGCCCGCCGGCACCTCCACCACAAACTCGACCTCCACGTCGTTGTCATGATTGCTCATGTCCCCGGCGAAGCCCGGCAGGCACTCGTTGGGCTCGAGACCGGGCACATCCGGGTAGACCGCACAGATCGTGACGCCTTCGGCGTGACGGACAACTTCGATGGCGACCGAGGCTGGATCGCTGTCGCGACCGCTCTTGATCGCACGAACGACGACCTCGTCGCCCGTGGTGAACGACGCTCGCACATCGCCGGCGAGGCTCTTGATCTCGATCCGGTCTCCAACCGCGACGCTGCCCCTCCAGTCGAACTGCTCGGTGATATGTCCTGGGGCGGTAGGATCATCATCGCAGCCCGCTGAAAAGGTGGCGGCGGCGGCCAGCATTAAGATTCGCGCGTACCTCATCGTCATTCCTCCTTCGTACGTTCGAGCCCCGGTACATCCGGTGGCTCACGCGTACGATGAGGAACGCGCGTATTCCGGCCGTTACTGTGGTGTCACCCGCCGGTTGACGTTGCGAAACAGTAGAAGAGACCGTTGCCGCCGGTACCCTGCAGGTTCGCCTGGCTGCAGCCTCGGGAGCCGTGGGCCGAGTTCCACGACGTCGGATGCTCGCCGCCACCGGTGCGGTCGTGGTGACCCACACGCGCGCTGCCTTCGCCGTTGCTCGTCCAGTTGCCGCAGTTTGTGTAGCCTTCGCCGGTGTACGCCATCCCGTCCAGCGTGCTGCCCGTCAGGATGTCGTGCATGTTGGGCGAGTCGCCGCGGCCGTTGACCCTATCCCCGTTCTCGGTGAGGATCGTCTCCTTGGTCAGCTTGGCGTTCTCGCCGTGCAGGTCGTCGACGTTCTCGGCGATCATCACGCCCTTCACGTTGTGCCACGGCCCGCCGCCGATCCGGTCGCGCGCGTTCACCGCCGCGTTTCCATCGTCGTCGATGGTGCTGAGGTAGGCCCGCCACTCCAGGTCGCCGGCGCCAACCGCCTCGGCCAGCTGCTGGCAGTGCTGGTCCGCTCCGGCCAGGCCGCCGATGGCCGCGCCGTCACCGGGCCCGGCGCTGGTGATGAAGAAGGTCATGGGCGCTTCCTGGGCGGGCGGGGCCTGTACGGCGAGGATCAATAGCCCAAGGAGAGCCAGCACGGCTTTGGTCATGGGGTGCTCCTTTCGAGGAGGGTGGCGTGTGGCGTCCCAACCTAGCTCGGTTGCGGGCCGCCGCAATCCGGTTGACAGGAGAGCCATGCACGTGATACTGTGGTACACAGGATCACGTGCAATATGAGGATCTGATGAAGGCCAACATTACTCTTAGACTCGATTCCGAGCTGATCCGGGAGGCGAAGGTCCTGGCCGCGCAGAAAGGGACATCGGTGAGTCGGATGATGGCGGAACAGCTGGAAGAGCTGATTCGGCGCGAGAAGGACTATGTGGCGGCGGAGCGGCGAGCCCTGGCGCGGTTGGAAGCCGGCTATGACCTCGGCTGGTCGCCTCCTGAGTCGCGGGACGATCTGCATGAGCGCTAGAGCGTTCGTCGACACGAACATCCTGCTCTACGCGCACGATCCGGGCAGCGGCGCGAAGCACGAAACCGCGAAGGCTCTGGTGAAGCGACTGTGGCACGAGCGGGCAGGTGTGATAAGCACACAGGTCCTGCAGGAGCTGTACGTCAACCTGCGCAAGGTCGCCAGGAAGCCGATCTCTCCGTCAGAAGCCAGAGCGTTGCTGGAAGACTATCTGACCTGGGAGGTGGTCGTTAACGATGGCGAGTCGGTGATCGAGGCCCTCGAGATCGAGTCAC
>JBDHHX010000451.1:0-2357 GCA_039589155.1 Gemmatimonadota bacterium
CGATCTACCAGTTCGCCGAGTTCTCGCCGGAGGGCACACAGAGCCTGGCGGGCGATGCCGATACGCGGGGTCGCTTCCACTCCAACGGCGACATGTTCCTGTACAGCACCGGCGCGGGCAATCGGTTCCACGGCATGGTGACGACGGCGGGCAGGATCCACCGCGACAGGATGCGCACGCACGTCGATCCGAACGCCGCCAATGTCTATATCGCCAACGCGGCGGGCACCATGGTGAAGCTGCGGTTCGACAGCGACGACACGCCGGACCCCGAGATGTTCAAGACGCTGAGCGAGACCGACTTCGATTCACGGCTTCAGACCGCGGCGTTCGGTGTGGATAGCCTCAAGCTTCCGCTCCCCGACGGCATGCCGTTCCGCGAGCTGGTTCGACCGAGAGAGGGAAGTGATACCGACGCGGAGAAGGAGACGAAGCTGGCCTGGCGTGCGGACATGCACGTCACCATCGATTTGGGCACCATCCAGGATCGCGCCGCGGTGTGCGGCGGCTCGTTCCCCGCTTCGATTGCGACAGAGTTGCCGACGATCACTGTGGAACGTCCGTACGGCGGAGCGATACCGAATGCTTCGGAGAAATGCGACATCTTCTTCTGGAAATGGGAGGCCTTCTACGACACCGGCGATGGACACTTCATCGACGTCGTCGATGTGAACGTCGGTGCACTGAGGAGCTGGATCAGCCTGGACACGGTGAGCAACGCGACCGAGCTCATATATATAGAGATCAAGAATTCGGCCACATTGACGAGCGCCGGGGTCACCGACCCCTCGGGCGACGGCTACTACTGGCCGGCGCTGAAGTTCGTCAACGCCGCCCAGCTACCCGGACCCCTCACCATCGGTAGCGAATACCCGTTCTACGTGCAGGGCGATTACAACATCGGCACCTGGCACCCGGCGGCGATCTTCGGCGACCGGCTCACCCTGCTGTCGAACCAGTGGGTGGACGGTTCGATCATGGCGCCGATCACCAAGAGAAGCGACGCCCCTGAGGCGACGGGCCAGGTCACCCTGTACGCCGCTCTCATCACCGGCGAGGGCGAAGGACACGTGGGCTGTTTCCACGAGGATCCCGGCTGCGTACCGGACACCGACGACCCGGCTTGGATCGTCAAGCGGCTGGAAGATTGGAAGAACTGCCCGACAGGACCCGGCGGCCGCTGTGTGTGCGAGTTCAACGGCTCCTTCATCTCGGCCTGGGCGCCGATGATCGCCGATGACCACGACGTGCCGCCGAGCTACAAGTACGCGGACGTCTGCGCGCTGCAGAGGAACTTCGATACCCGCTTCCTCGACCCGACCAACCTGCCGCCGGGGACCCCGGTGGTGGGGAACGTCCTGCGCGCCGCTTTTAGGGAATCCTTCTAAGACAGAGACCACTCCTGCTCGTGCTCCTGATTGTGATCGTAATCGCGATCGGGAGCACGATCACGATCACAATCACGAGCGCGAGCAAGAGTTACTCGTGACGGAGAGCCTCGACCGGGTCGATTCGCGTGGCGCGGACGGCGGGCACGAACGCCGCGCCGAGGGCCGCGGCCGCTAAGACGAGAGACGCGATAGCGAACGTTGGGATGTCGAATGCGCCGATCTCGGTGAGTGCGCTGGAGAGGAAGCGCGCCAGCGACAGTGCACCAACAGCTCCGATGATCATTCCAACCAGGACGAGCTTTCCGCCCTCCGCGGCGACACCACGCAGGATCGCCGCGCGATCGCTGCCCAGCGCCATGCGGACGCCGAACTCACGCGTGCGTCGACTGACTCCATATGATATAGAGCCGTAAATGCCGATGCTGGCGAGCAGCAGCGCGAAGGCGGCGAAGATAGTGCCGAGCTTGGCCGCCTGGCCCTGGCGGCTGTAGGAAGCGGCGTACATGTCTTCGGCCGTGGTCGCGCTGAAGATCGGCAAGTTTGGATCGACAGCGACCATGGCTTCACGGACAGCAGGGATCGTCGGCGGTATGTGTGTATTGCTGCGCAGCACGAAGACCGCGCGTGCGGCCAGGAACGAGTTGGCGCCCTGGGCATACGACGTGTACCAGGTCTCATCCACCTCGTAGAACTCTCGCACGTCGCCGACGATACCGACGATGGTCATCCACGGCGCGTCTTCCCCGGCGCGGCCATTCCGCACACGCCGGCCGATAGCGTCCTCGCCGGGGAAGTAGCGGCGTGCCAGTGCAGCGCTGATGACGACGACGGGTAGCGCGTCCGAGCGGTCCGCCTCGGTGATGGTCCGGCCTTGTAGCAACGGAATACCTACCGCCTCCAGGAACCCCGGCGTGACCATGCGGCTGTTCACGAGCTGCGACGCGCCGGGCCGCGACTCGCGGCCCT
>JBDHHX010000452.1:0-4160 GCA_039589155.1 Gemmatimonadota bacterium
CCGCGATGTCTCTCCACCTTCCGCCTGCGCCTGGATCAACAGCGCCCGCGCCTGAATGCGCGGTTGTTGCAGCTCGACGCCCAGCTCGTAGGCCGCCCGCGCGACCCCGACCGCCTCGGCGCCATTGCCGTCACCAATCAACGCCTGCGCCAGCGCCAGTCGTGAGCCCGCCAGGGCGAGCCGCGACCCGCAGGAGGCGGCCAGCTCGACAGCCGCCCAGGCGCAGGCGGTCGCATCCTCGTAGCGACCCAGCGCAGAGAGCGCCAGCGACTGGTGGCCGCTGACCCGTGCCTCCATCGGCCGGTTCCCCAGCTCCGCGCACAGGTCGCGCGCCGCCTCCAGGTAGTCCAGCCCGGTCGTGTAGTCGCCCAGATCGACCTGGGCCAGTCCCAGCAAATCGAAGATCTCCGCCTGGCCCTGTCGATCGCCCGCCTTGCGCTCAAGCGGCAGCGACGAGCGGTAGTGTCTCAGCGCCGTCGGGAAGTCGCCCGACAGGTGAGCGATGCGGCCCAACAGTCGCAGAACATCGCCCTGACTGGATTCGTCATCGAGCCGCTGGTAAACCTCCAGCGCCGTACCGGCCTCAGCGTGCGCGCCGTCCAGGTCAGAAGCATCGAGCAGAAAGCGGGCGCGCCGGAAAGCGGCCTCGGCGCGCAGCCCATCGTCGCCGTTCGCGCCCAGCGCTTCCAACTCCTCGATCGATCGCAGCCGCGCGCTCGGGTCGCCCAGCTCCGCCGCCAGGTCATCCATCAGCGCCAGCAGTCGCACCCGGTCTGCGACGCTCTCCGCCAGTTCGAGGCCGCGATCCAAAAGGGCTCGGGCGTCGGGCAAGGCTCCGCGGTCGCGCGCGGCGCGGGCCGCCCGCATCAAAAAGGGGACCGCTGACTCCGGCTCATCGGAGTGCTCGCGGTGGAAGGCGATCAACTCGTCGTACTCTCCACGCTGGCTGCCCGGCTGTTCTTCGAACCAGGTGGCGACGGCGCTGTGCAACTTGGCGCGTGCGCCGCGCAGCATCCCTTCGTAGGCGACCTCCTGCAGCAACAGGTGTTCGAACATGAATTCGCGGTTACCACTCACCGAGGAAAAGGGCAGCGCGCGCACCAGCGTCGCCTTCTGCAGGTCGTCCAGTTCGCTGTCCACCGATCGCTTGGCTAGCGCGTCGGCCAGCACACCGGACCAGAACCGCCGGCCGACGATCGACGCCAGCTTCAAAATCTGGCGAGTCGATTCGTCCAGGCCGTCGATCCGTGTCGTGAGCACGCTCTCGATCGTATCGGGCACCTGTAAGTCCTTCAGGTCGCCCGTGGCGCGCCAGACGCCGTCGTCACTGGCCAGCGCGCCGCTATCCACCAGCGACTTCAGCGTCTCCTCGATGAACAGCGGGTTACCTTCGGCGCGCTCGATGATGCCGTTGATGAATCCGCCCGGCAGCTCGTGTTCCTGTAGCAGCGAGTTGACCAGCTCGCGCGCCTCGACGTTGCCCAGCGGTCGCAGATCGATGCGCTCCTCGATCGACTCGAACAGCCGCGCCACCAGCGCTTCTCCCGGCAGCGGTGGCCGCGCGATCAGCACCAGCAGGATCGGACCTTTCAACTGGAGGCTCGCTCTCGAGCAGAGAAACTCCAGGGTAGTGCCGTCCGCCCAATGCAGATCCTCGAACAGCAGAATTCGCGGCTCGTCGGTCACGTCCCGAATACTGCGGGCCACCGCCGCGGCGATGCGGTCGCGACGCTCGGCACCGCTGTACGACTGAAGCTCCGGCGCCTCGGCGATCGGGCCTCCCAACAGAACCCTCAGCCCGGCGGCCTCGTCCTGGGGCCAGACATCGTGAGATGCCGTGACGATGCGAGCCGCCGCTTCGCTCGGGTGCAGGTCGCCCGCTATGTCGTAAAGATCGCGCACCAGCTCGGCCACCGGCTCCCAGGGCGAGCTCCTCGAGTATCCCGCCGGGCCGTCCACCAGGCAGACCTGGAACTCGCCGGCGATGGCCCGCTGCCAGCACTCGGACAAGTGCGCCAGCTCGGCGGAGCGGCCCACCATCTCCACACGCCGGTCGCCGAAGCCACGTACCCGGCCTCGCTGGCTTCGCTCCTGCAAAACGTGCCGCGCCGCCACCGGCTCGCGACGCCCGCGCACCTGCAACAGCTGGCTCTCCTCGAACTCGAACAGGTGCTCGGTCGACTCGTACGTGCCCGGGCCCACCAGTATGCGGCCCGGCTCGCACAGCCCCTGCAACCGCGAGGCTACGTTCACCGTGTCGCCGATCACCGTGTAGTCGCGACCACCACCGGCGGCAAACACGCCGGCAACCACGGCGCCGGTGTTGATGCCGATCCTCAACTGCGGCCGGTACTCGCCGGCCGAGTCGAAGCTGCGACCGTCAGCCCACTCCGTGATCCCCGCCTGCATGTCGAGGGCGGCACGCACCGCGCGCTCCTCTTCGTTCTCGTAGGCGACCGGCGCGCCGAACAAGCCCATCACGCAGTCTCCGATGAACTTGTCCACGAATCCGCCCCAGCGGATGATGCACTCCGACAGCAGGTTCAGACAGCTGACGATGAGATCGCGTACTTCCTCGGGATCGAGCTGTTCCGTCAGCTGCGTAAAGCCCGAGAGGTCGGCGAACAGCACGCTAACGACGCGCCGGTCGGCATCGGCAACCGAGGCGAGTCGCGCTCCACAACCGAGGCAGAAGCGGGCGCGCTCCGGATTGCTGGTCTGACATGCGGGACAGCCGACCCCGACCCCGGTATCGAGCGGCGCGCCGCAGGCCAGGCAGTATTGTGCCCTGCGCGGCGCTTCTTCTCCGCAGGTGGTACAAAGACGCAGTGGCTCTCTGATGGACACGGCTTAGCTTGACGGGTATAGATAGACGAAGAACCGGGGCAGCCACCAACGGCAGCCGCCCCGGTTCCCATTTCTTATCTCGCCCTGGCTTGCGTTACTTCTGCCGCCGCGGGGAGACGCGCTCCTCGAGCTCTTCGACGGTGAGCTCGATAGCCGATGCGTCTTTGCCGGTGGCCTGCTGGATCTGCTTCTTCTGCTCGTTTGTGAGCTCGATTCGGACCGGCTTCTTGCGCTCTTCCATGATCTTGCTCCTTGGTTTGGGGACTTGTGCTGACCACTGTGCTGTATCGGACGGCCCAAAGATGCCACATACGATCGAGCCGCGCGACGATCCACGTCACGTCTCAGAAGTGATGTCAGAGGAGTGCTTCGTGTAATCGACCCGCGCCGCATCGGGTAACCGCAGCAGGTGGCGGTGGTGTGAGGTAGGATGCTCCCGCGATGTGACATCAGTCACGCGGTCGCCGGTTTCGCCTTATTCATCGCGCAAGACCAGGGCGGACTCCGAGACCCGGATCACCCGCCCGTCCGCACGCAGCGTCTCGCTGTCCAGCAGCTCCTTCAGCACCCGGGAGACCACCTCGCGGCTCGAGCCGATGCGGTTGGCCAGCTCCTGGTGGGTGGGCCGGGTGAATGTGACGCCGGCGCCATCCGGCTCGGAAATACCCTCCCGCTCGGCGATGTCGATCAGCGCGTACAGCAGCCGTTCCTTCACCCCCAGCAGAGCGTGCTCGCCGATCTTCTGGTAGGCTTCGCGGACCCGCGTGCTGAGCTCGTACAGCAGCACCTCGCGCATCAGGTGCTGGCGCTGCAGCCAGGGTACGAACTTCTCGATGGCGAACCCGGCGATGCGCGAGGCGACCACGGTGACGGCGTTCGCCGGTCGCGGACCCTCGTCGAGGGCTGAGACCAGGCCCAGCAGGCCGCCGGGCCTCACCGTCGCCAGCACGACCTCTTTACCCTCTTCGTTCATCAGCATGATCTTCACCCGGCCGCTGATGACCAGATAAGCGGACCCGGGCGGATCGCCCTGATGGAAGAGAATGTTGTTCTTTGGGTAATCGTGGCAGCGGGCGATGACAGCCAGCTCGTGCAGCCCTTCATCGCTCACGTCGCGAAGGAAGGGGACGTTGCCGGTCACCTTGCGCAGGTCCTGCTCTAAGGTCGTTCTGTTCATAGCCACAAGTCGATGCGAATGGTTCGTCTGAAGGCGCGCGCCATGGCTTGCGCCACCGTGCCGCGCCGCGTCTCGATCTTCGCGATGCCCGTCATGCCGGGCGACGGCTGCCAATCGCCGTCGGGCAGGATCACCT
>JBDHHX010000453.1:0-2350 GCA_039589155.1 Gemmatimonadota bacterium
CAGAGTGACCGCCAGGCGATGGCTGGCGCGCTGGTGACGGAACGATGGGGGTGGCGTCACGAACAGGACGCCACCGATCGCCTCGTAGCGGTTCCCGTCCTCCGGTGCCAGCAGCACGTCCTGCCACGTGACTCGACTCGAAGCCATACTTCCCACACTATACCTCCCGCGGCCGGTTCCGGCGAGCGAGTTCGCGGGGGTACAGCCCGGCACCAACTTGGGGCGATTCCCTAGCGAAACCGCGCGGTCCTGCTATATTTCGTGCTGTAAATTACCCACCCTGCCCGTGATCTGGGATACAATCCTGACAGGAAAAGGGAATCGTGAAGCCGTCATCGGCCGGGACTGGGGTGTGCGTGAATAAATGGGTGAACCGATGTTGGGTCTGAAAAAAATCGTCGATAAAGTGCAGCACCGCTCTGTGTGGCAGGTGCTGGGAGTCTACATGGTCGGGTCGTGGGTCGCCATTCAGGTGGTGGATATCCTCGGCAACAACTTCGAACTGCCCGCCTGGTTCCCGCGCTTCACCGTGGCGCTGTTGGTCATCGGTCTGCCCGTCGTCCTGGTCACCAGCCTGGTGCAGAAGCGGTTGGCCCGCTGGACCGCCAGCGACTCGCCGGCCGGGCACACCGCCCCATTCGGCGGCACGCAGATCTTCACCTGGCGGAACGCGATTCGCGGCGGTCTCGTCGCGTTCGCCGTCTGGGCTGTGGTGGCCGCCAGCTGGCTGTCGTTCGGGCCGGATACGGGGCTGCAGGCCCGCCTCGCGCCGCCGCCGACCGGCGATCTGCGCTCCATCGCCGTGCTGCCACTGGTCAGCTTGCGCAGCGACGAGGAGAGCCTGGCGTTCACCAGCGGCATCCACGATGACCTGCTGACCCAGCTCTCGAAGATCGATAGCCTGACGACCATCTCGCGCACCTCGGTGATGAAGTATCGGGACACGCAGCTGGGCGTCCGTGAGATCGCCGCCCAGCTGGGCGTCGCCACCCTGCTCGACGGTCGCGTGCAACTTGCCGGCGACCGCGTCCGCGTGAGCGTGCAGTTGATCGACGCGCGCAACGATCGCCAGCTGTGGGCCGAGACGTACGACGCCGAGTTCACGACCGCGAACATCTTCGCCATACAGAGCGACATCGCCCGCCAGATCGCCGCGGCCCTCAGCGCGACGCTGACGCCCGAGGTCGAAGTGCGCCTGGCGACGCGTCCCACCGAGAGCCTACAGGCCTACGACCTGTACACGCGCGGGCGCTATCTGCACCAGAAGCCGGGTGCAGGCACGAGGCCGGCGTTGGAAGAGGCGGCGCAACTGTTTCGCCAGGCGACGGAGGTCGACCCGGGCTTCGCTCCGGCCTACGCCGGTCTGGCCGACATCTACCTGGATCTGTGGAGCAGTGGCTACTTAGCGGACGAGCAGGCGTTGCCCGAGGCGCGCGCCGCCGCCGAGAAGGCGCTGGCGCTGGACGAGACGCTCGCGGCCGCGCACACTTCGCTGGCCGATGTGTTCGAGTCCGAGCTGCAGTTCGCCCGTGCCGAGCGCGAGCACCTGCGAGCGCTCGAGCTCAACCCGGGCTCGGCCGAGGCGCACCGCCGCTACGCCCGCCTGTTGCTCAGTCTCCGTCGCTTCGACGAACTGGTGGCCGAGCTGCGCCGGGCGGTGGAACTGGACCCGTTATCGATCAGCTACCGGCTTTCGCTGACCAGCGGGCTCTGGTTCACCGGCGACTACGCGGGCGGAATCGCTGAGGCGAACAAAGTCCTCGAGCTGGAGCCGGACAACCCGGGCGCGCTCTACAGTCTCGGCTTCGCCTCGGTGCTGAACGGCGAGCACGAGCAGGGGATCGCCGCGCTGCAGCGGGCGCTGGAGGTACGGCCGGAGTATCCGTTCAACGCGCCCGGTCTGGCCTGGGCCTACGCGCGTGCCGGGCGCCGGGCAGAGGCGCTGCGGTTGTTGGAGCAGGTGGAACCCCGGGGTCAGATGCTCAAGGAGCTAGCCATCGTCTACGGCGAGCTGGGCGAGCTGGATCGCGCCTTCGAATACCTGGAACGCGCTTACCTGGAAGATCCCGGCAGCCTCACCTACATCAATTCCGATCCGACCGCCGAAGCGCTTCAAGGCGACCCGCGCTTCGCCGATCTGCTGGCGCGCCTGGGACTGCGGTAGCATCTTCTGGGCCCGGTGTAAGCAAAAGCGACGGGGGGTCTTGCACAGATTGTAAATACGAGTTACAATCCGTGCATGATCCGTCGCAATCTTGAACCCCGACTCCTCCATCTCGCTGGCCTGATGCCGGCCGTGGCCGTCACCGGACCCCGGCAATCGGGGAAGACCACCCTCTGCCGCATGGCG
>JBDHHX010000454.1:0-2349 GCA_039589155.1 Gemmatimonadota bacterium
TGCACGACCAACGTATCACAGCCGATCGACAGCGCGCCCTCTTCGGGAGCATTCGCGGCCTTGAGGCCGGCCAAGCGCCGGGCCGCCGCCGCCGGTTCCTCACCCGGCAGCACCGACTCATCCACATCGGGGATTCTGACCTGGTGGTCGAGGCCCAGCCTGGCGAGTAGCTCGGCGCGGCGCGGGGACCCAGATGCCAGAATCAGGCGTGGTGTTCTCTGCACCATCCGCGGATCTCCTCAGCGGGGGAACATCCCTCACAGTATAACCAGAAAAACCCGGCTTGAAGCCGGGTTTCTCTGACTATCGTCCACCGCGGCGAGTTTGTGTTCAGTTGCCTCCGCCGGCAGGCTTCGTCGGATCCGGGTAGGCGAACGTTCGGCCGAGCACCTGACCCGCCTCTTCGTAGATCGGCATCAGGACATCGTCGACGTCCCACTTGCCGTTGATGATGAAATCTGAATAGCCGATCTCGACGCCCAACTTCTCGTTCATCGCCTCTCGGTCCGCCATGTCGGGCACCGCTGCCGGGCTGGCCAGCGGTGGCGACCAGGTGTGCTCCTCGACGACGGCCATACGGACCCGGATCTCGTCTTTCGTGACGTTCCAGACCATAAAGTCCTCGGCGAGGCTGAGCGGTCCGTCGTATGTTTTCCGAATGCGCTCAAAGACGTCTCCAGTGGTGTCGAAGTCCTTGAAGAAGTGGTAAGCGATCGCCATTCGCGGCCGAATGTCGCTCATCACCTTCCCGAACGCCTCCGGCGCCGTGTGTACTTGCGTGCCGACAATCAACGCGGCTTCCGGCGTGAATCCCAGCTTTGCGACGATATCGGGCGCCGCGACAAAGCACTCGTGGATCGCCAAGTCTGCGTCCCGGGCGAACTCGATAAACCACTCGTTGGGGTAGGTGTCACCGCCGAACACAAACTTGAGGCCGCTCCACTCAAGACTGAAGCTGACCGGTCCATCTAATGCGTGAATCGCTGGCCAAGAGCGGACCGTCACACCGTTCTCCTGATAGACGACCTGGTTCACACCCGTGTAGTCGAACTCGTGCACCTCGACGTTAATCCCGCGGACGTCCGCAATGCCCAAGCGTCCCGCCACATCCCAGGTGTACATCTCCTCCATCTTCTGGATTGCGTACGCCGTACCCAGTTCCGGCGCCGCTCCGCTGGGACCCCAGATCCTGAGCGGCACGTGACGCCCCATCAGCGACCCGCCGATGTACAGTTCGCCGAGGGCGCCAAAGTGGTCTCCGTGAAGGTGGCTGAGGAAGATCTTGTCCAGATAGTCGTAGGGGATCTGGAGCGACGAGATACGCTCGGCCGAGCCGCTTCCGACGTCGAACAGGAACTTGTCGCCGTTCCCCAGCTCGACTAGGAAGCAGGCGGCCGCCTGCGCGGCTCGGGTCGTCGGCATGCCCGTCCCGCACGCGATGACCCGCATCTCGTCCGCCGCCAGGTCCTCGCTGTTGGGTACGTAGAAGTCCCGCGGGTGCGCCTTCGTGGGGCTCACCTCCTGCGCATCGGCGAGGCTACCGCTTGATGAGCGGCCTACCACGTATCCGGCACTGACCGCGACAGCGATGATCACAACGACAGCCAACCGGGCTGTTTTCATGTTTGGCATGGTGTCTTCTCCTGGATGTGAAACGAATCCCTAGCGTTGAGTAGCCGCCCAATCTCTCACCACCCGGCAGCACCCGCAACCCTCACTCCTCCTCCCAAACCTCAGTCTCGAAGCCGAGAAGTTGAGCGCCCTCGCCCTTCCAGGCGTCGACAGGCAGACCCGCCTTCCGGCACACGCCGCTCAGGAACTGCTCGCGGTCCCAGCCGAAGCGGACGGCCACCTGGGGAAGCAGCAGCCCGGTGTAGAAACCCTGGACGATCCAGAGGCCGTGGCGTCCGACCTCAACATCTTGCGGCTCGATCGGCCGCATGGTTGTGAGGGCGCTGATCTCGATGTGAAGATCGGGCAGCTCTTCGATGGTGACCGGCACGAAGCGTGAGTCGTCGGTGGCGGACGCGATCGCCATGCGGATGACGGACTCGAGAAGCGATCGGCGCGCGTTGCACTCGCCACGGCAACCCCGCAGCTCGCCGTCGGCCCGGCGCCGCAGCGTCACGAAGGCGGCGCGCGCTTCCTTCAATGTCGGTGAGTCGGTCTCGTGAGCCAGCATCGTACCCGCATCCAGGTACTCTTCGATCGCCTTGCGGGCGATGCGCAGCAGCGTGGCCCTGTCCTCGGCCGACAGTGGTTTCGGTTGCTCGTCCACGATGGCTAAAGATGTCACCACCCGACGGCGGGTGGCTACCCCAGGCGCGCCCCGTCGGGAACGCTGCGCTC
>JBDHHX010000455.1:0-3501 GCA_039589155.1 Gemmatimonadota bacterium
GAACAGTAGACAAGTTGACGAGTAGACATGGCCGACAGTCTAGCCCCTTCTTGTCTACTCGTCTACTGGTCTACTCGTCTACTGACTTGTTTGAAAGCCGATGGGCCGGATTTCGGCGTCCCACGCCGTCTCCGGGAAAAGCTCCTTCAACGCCTCTTGGAAGTCTTCAGTTGTGACCGCCGGCTCTTCGCCGCCGGCGCCGAGCTCGCGGAGCAGCGCATTGCGGCCGGCGATAGTACAGAGCCCCATCAGGTCGGCACCGCTGGCGCCTTCCGTTGCTTTGGCGATCGCCACCAGGTCCACGTGTCCGCCCAGCTTCATCTTCTTGGTGAAGAGTTGCAGCAGCGCCAATCGGCCGTCGGCGTCGGGCAGGCCGATCTGCACCGCTTCGCTCAGGCGGCCGGGCCGCATCACGGCTTCATCCAGCAGGTCGGGTCGGTTGGTGGCGCCGATGACGAAGATGCGCTGGTTGGATGCGATGCCGTCCATCTCGGCCAGGAAGGTGTTCACGACCGCGTTGACGGCGCGGCTGGCGCCGGAATCGCCATCGGCACGTGAGCCCAACACCGATTCGATCTCGTCGATGAAGATGATCGCCGGAACGTTCTCTCGCGCCTGCTCGAACAGCTCCTTCACCCGCTGCTCCGACTCGCCAAGCCACTTCGAAAAAATGTCGGCGGCGTTCACCGCGTGGAACGAGGCGTCGGTCTGCGAGGCGAGCACGCGGGCGACCGTGGTCTTGCCGGTGCCCGGCGCACCGTACAACAGGACGCCGGTGGGCGGATCGACACCCAGCTTCTTCACCAACTCCGGGTTCTCTATGAACTGCTCGATGAATTGCAGTTTGCGCTTGGTCTCGGCCGGCAGGATCAGGTCGTCCCAATCGAGTCGTGGGCCGCCGTAACGCACGTCTTCCAGCCGCTCGATCAGTGCCTCGCGCAGGTGGCCGTCGGAGATCGGCGACTCGGCCTCCATCGCCGCCATCGCGGCAGCGTCGATCACGTGACGGATCTGGGCCGCCGTGAAGCCTTCCATGTCCTGGGCCAGGCAGCTGGCGTCCACCGTCGCGTCGTGCGGTCGATCGCGGAGCAGCACCTGCACGATCTCGCGCCGGGCGTCGAAGTCCGGCTTGTAGATCTTGACCTTGTAATCGAAGCGCCCTTCACGGATCGCCGCCGAATCGATCTCGCCCAACCGGTTCGTCGCCGCTGCGATGACCAGGCCCGGCGTATCGCGGTGCGAATCGATCAACTGTAGCAGCGCGTTCACCATCTGCTGTTCGTGTTGCGACACGGCGTCGCTACGCTTGCCGGCGATCGCATCGAACTCGTCGAAGAAGAGCAGGCAGGGCAGCATCGAGCGCGCCTCGTGGAACACCTTCTCGATGTTCTCCGCCGCAGCGCCCACATACTTCGTTTGCGCGCTGCCCAAACTCACGCGCTGGAAGTTGAGCCCGAACTCGCCGGCCATCGCTTCGGCGAAGAACGTCTTGCCGCAGCCCGGCGGCCCGTACAACAAGATGCCGTTACGCACGATGCCGTAGCGCTTCGCCTCGTCACGATCGCTGAAGATGACCCGCATGATCCGGCGCACCTGGTCCTTCAGCCCGTGCATGCCGCCGACGTGCGAATAGTCCAACGTCGGCGATGCGGGCGGCTGGGCGGCGGCCTTCTCTTGGGCGAACCCGAGCAGCTGCTCGCGCAACGCCCGGTAGTCCTGGCGCGGCGAGATCGAGATGCCCTTGTCGATGTTGGACAACGCCTCGTCATACCGCTTCAGGTGTTTGAGATAAACGGCGGCGTTGTAGTAGTAGACGCCGTCGTTACCGGTGGCGACGGTGCCCGGGTCCAGGTCAATCGCACGCAGGGTCGCTTCAAGCGCTCGTTCGGCCTCGCGCAGGCCGTCGAACAGGATGATGCCCTTGCGGTTGTGGTAAGAGGCGCAGTCCGGGTCTCGGACCAGTGCGTCCTCTATGGCGGAAAGCGCTTCCGGCCAGCGCTCCAACGCGGCGAACACCGAACTGCGCGCGTACGGGATCTGGCCCGGCCGCGCCGCGAAGGCTGGCGTCCCGGCGCGACCGTTCTCCGCCTCCCAGCCGGCGTCGAAGTGTTCTAGCGCCGCGTCGTGGCGGTTGAGGCGGAAGTAGGCGTTGCCGGTGACCAGCCGCAGGCGCGGGTCGTCGGGGTCACGGCGAACACCCTCCTCGCCGAACTGGATCGCCTTCTCGGTATCCGACGACAGGTAACAGCGACAGAGGTACTCGTGCACCGCGGCGGGTCGATCAGCCACCGGCGGCTCGCCGGACCGCTTTATCTCCTCCAGGTGCTTCTTCGCCTCGCCACATCCGCAGGATGGCCTGCGAGAATTGCTTTCGTGCCGTGCGGTAATCTTCGCGCTGGAAGGCAGCGACCCCGTGCTTGATCAGCGTATCGAAGACCGGGTCGCGCTTCACCACGACTCCCTCCAGACGAAATCGGGGACTCGCGGCTTCAGCTTCTCGTCGACTCGTTCGACCGCCGCTTCCAGCATCGCGTGGTCCATCACCAGGCCGCGGCCCTCCGTCGGCACCGAATCGATCCAGAGACCGTCGTCGAAATTCTGCAGCGCGTTGTGGAAGACCGAGTTGTCCCAGCGCGACAGCACGGGGACCGGCTGCCACTCGCCCTTAATGATTCCGAGATTCCTGAGTACCGTGAGGTGCAGTTCAGCCTTCTCGTAGGATGTGAAAGTCGCGCACCAATCACGGTCCGGGTCCAGTACCTTGAGCACGCTCACGCCGCCGTTCTCCATATGCTGGATCACCAGGAAGTAGCGCGGCCAGTCGGCGATCAGCCGGCTGGCGAGCCGCTCATCGATCGATTTGTCGTTGAGCAGACGACAGACCTCGGCGCACAGCGCGCCGCCGAACGGCTGGCTGCCACGACTCCAGACGTCGAGGGTGAGTAGGTCGGTGTGATTCAGCGGTAAGGGGTGAGGGCCCGCCGGGTCGAGCAGAACGCCGTCGATCCCCCGCGTCGCCTGCAGCCAGGCCCCAAACGCTGGACCTTCGCCGGCAGGCAGCGGATCCCCGAGGCCAGGCCGCTCCGCGGCGAAGAGGAAGTACTGATCGGGGTCGGAAAAGACCGGCAAGTAACGTCGACCATTCAGCCCCAGCGGCTGCGGCGTACCGGCGACGCTCGACAGCTGTTTCCAGCCGCCCAGCAGCGCCTTCACCGACTCCGCCTTGAGACCGCGAGCGCCGGCCAGACCACCCAGCCGTCCCAACGCCACGCTGGCGACGTTGTCCAGGCTCTCGATCTCGCCGAAGTGCGGATAGATGGCGGAGAGCGCCCAGAAATTCGGAAAGCGCGCCCAACCGTCGGTCCCCTTGTAGAGATCGATGGCCAACTCGTCGATGGCGGTGGGCGCAGCCCACACCCAACGCAGTGCTTCCATCCCGGACACGTGCTGCAACTTGAGCCCGTCTTCGGCCATCATCTCCTGCGCCTTCGCTTCACCGGT
>JBDHHX010000456.1:0-2334 GCA_039589155.1 Gemmatimonadota bacterium
CGGCCGTGGATGCTCAGGCGGCCCTGGTCGACCGGCGGCTGCGAGAGGCCACCGTTCCCGAGCAGCTGGACGGCTATTTGGCGACCATGATGCGGATTTCCCGTGTGCCCGCGGCTCGCAGCAGCCGTGAGGTGGCCCGAATCCGCGATACTCTGATACGCATGGACTACTGGATTGACGCCGGCGGCCTGGGTTACATGCTCGCAGCGGAAGCGGCGCGGGACGAGCTGCGCGCTCCTCGGCTGGCTCGCCGGCTGTTCCTCGGCTACGTCGACAGCGACGCCTCGGCGCTCTGGGCACCGAAGGCCATTCTGGCGGCGCTGGATCTAACGGATCTAGATTCCGACGAGCCGAGCGCGGAGGAGCTGCGTCAGCGGCTGCTCGAGGATTTCGGCGACTCGGCATACGTGCAGATGTTCACGGGTCAGACGGGTGCTCAGTTCACCTACGAGGATCTGGAGCAAGGATTGCGTCGCCAGCTGGACCGGCTGGAACGGTTGGCGGACCAGGAAGTGAGGGACCGGCTGACGACGACGCCGAACTGAGCGTGTCGGCAGGCGGCGGCGAAAAGGGATACGAACCGAGTGGTGAGGAGAGAGCATAGGGTGATCCGTAGCTGGTGCGAGGTGGAAGCACGGGAACAGGTGGCAGATGGCACGTTCTGGCTGGAGTTCGCCGCCCCGGAAATCGCCAGACAGGCGGCGCCCGGCCAGTTCGTCATGATCGGCTTCGGCACCCACGGTTGGGGTACCCCGTTCCTTCCGCGGCCCAACAGCATAGCTGCGGTCAGGGGCGGACGGGTCGGGTTGCTGGTTCGCGTGTACGGCGAAGGCTCCCGGCGGATCGCAGCGATGCGTCCGGGCGATGCGGCGCTTATTCTGGGGCCGCTGGGAACGCGTTTCCAGTTGGGCGATGCCCGGACGATCCTCTGTGTCGCCGGTGGCGTTGGGTTGGCACCGTTCCTCATGCTGCCCGATTGGGCCAGGCAGGCGGCCCCCGACGCGGTGATCCGACTCCTTTATGGCGAGCGGACGGCCGCGGCGGTCTTTGATGCGGGGAAGATCCACGAGATCGCTGGCGTCGATGCGGAGATCCATACGGAGGATGGCAGCATCGGCAAATCAGGGAGGGTCACCGACGGACTCGATCTCGACGGCGTCGACCTGGTTCTCTCCTGCGGACCGACACCCATGCTGAAGGCGGTCCGGGCGCTGGCGCTCGAGGCCGAAGTCCCCTGTCAGCTCGCCGTCGAAGAGCACATGGCGTGCGGCATGGGAACCTGTGTCGGATGCGCTATAGAAACGGTTGACCCGGAGACCGGCGAAGAGAGCTACAGCCTGGTCTGCACTGATGGACCGGTGTTTTCGGCGGAGCGTTTGAGATGGTAGACCTGAGCGTGCAGGTCTTCGGCGTAAGGTTCCAAAACCCGGTGCTCCTCGCCTCCGGCACCTGCGCATACGGCGAGGAGTACGCGGACATTATTTCGGTGGACGAGTTGGGCGGCATCGTCACCAAGGCCGTGACTCCGAAGCGCCGCGCCGGTAACCCGCCGACCCGCATCTCAGAGACGCCCAGCGGAATGATCAATGCCATCGGACTCGCCAATCTCGGATTGGACGGCTTCAAGCGGGAGAAACTGCCGTGGATCCGTGACAACCTGCGCGAGGCCCGGGTGCTGGTAAACGTCGCCGGCTGGAGCGTCGAGGACTTTGTCGAGGTCGTCGCCGGTCTCGACGACGAAGACGGGTTCCTGGGTTACGAGATCAACGTCTCATGTCCCAATGTGAAGGGCGGAACCATGTTCGGCACGGACGAGACCGCGCTGGGGGAGCTCGTCCGCCAACTACGGAAGACGACAGCGCGACCGCTGATCGTCAAGTTGACCCCCAACGTGGCCGATGTCGGCGTCTTTGCCGCGATCTGCGAGGAGAACGGAGCCGACGGGCTGGCTACCATCAACACCTTCCCCGGCATGGTGATCGATGTGGAAGCGCGTCGCCCCGTCATTGGCAACGTGACCGGCGGCATCAGCGGACCCGCCATCAGGCCGATGGGCGTCTATGCGACATGGAAAGCCGCTTCCCGGGTGAGGATTCCCGTCATCGGCATCGGCGGTATATGCAATGCCCGCGACGCGCTCGAGTACGTACTCGCCGGCGCTTCGCTGGTGCAGATCGGGACCGCCATGTTCACCGATCCGTTCGCGGCGCCCGAGACGGTGAGCGGGTTAGCCGAGATTTGCGAGCGAATGGGCGTCGCCAGGTTGTCGGAGTTGGTCGGGGCGTTGGAGGTCTAGGCACTCAACCGGAGCACTCATGTCTCAGGACACAAAGG
>JBDHHX010000457.1:0-2320 GCA_039589155.1 Gemmatimonadota bacterium
GAACCGGTTGAGCAGCCGCTTTAGGATCCAACCTTCCTTCTTCTCCTCGGTCGGCGGCCGCAGCAGCAGCCCGCAGAGCGCCGGCGTCAGAGTGAGCGCGTTGATCGAAGAGAAGACGGTGGCCACCGAAATCGTTGTCGCGAACTGCCTGTACAGCCGGCCCGTCAGTCCCGGCATGACCATTGTCGGGATAAAGACTGCGAGCAGAACCAGAGTCGTGGCGACGACGGCGCCACCCACCTGGTACATCGACTTGCTGGCGGCCTCCTTCGGTTGCAACCCCTCATCGGCCATCAGCCGCGTCGTGTTCTCCACCACCATGATCGCGTCGTCCACCACGATGCCGATGGCCAGTATCAACCCGAACAGGCTCAGGTTGTTGATCGAAAGTCCAGCGGCCAGCATCACCGCGAACGTCCCGATCAGCGAGACGGGGATGGCGATGGTGGGGATCAGCGTGGTTCGGAAGTCCTGAAGGAAGATGAAGACGACCAGGATCACCAGCACCAGCGCCTGCAGTAGCGTGACGATCACCTCTTTGATCGACTGCTTGATGTACCGCGTCGTGTCGTAGGGCACCGTGTACTCGAGGCCCTGGGGAAATCGCGCCGACAGCTCGTCCATTGCCGTCACTACCTGGCTGGCCACGTCGACCGCGTTGGAGCCCGGCAGCTGGTAGATCCCCAGGATACTGGCAGGGGCGTCATCCAGCTGCGCATACCACGTGTAGTTCTGTGAGCCGAGCTCGGTCCGCGCCACATCGCGCAGGCGTACCAGCTGACCCTGGCGTCCGACCTTGATAATGATGTTCTCGAACTGCTCGACATCGTACAGCCGTCCCAGCGTGTTGATGTTGTACTGGAAGTTCTGTCCCGTCTCGGTGGGCGGCGCGCCGATCTGGCCTGCCGCGACCTGGACGTTCTGCTCGCGCAGCGCGCCGATCACTTCGTCCGAGGTCAGGTCGCGCGCCTTCAGCCTGGCAGGGTCGATCCAGACCCGCATGCCGAAGTCTTTGGCGCCGAAAATGGTCACCTCACCGACGCCATTGATCCGGGCCAGCACGTCCTTGATCTGGGTCGTCGAGTAGTTGCTGAGGAACACATCGTCGTAACGACCGTCGGGTGAGGACAGAGCGACAACCATGACCATCGATGTGGACTGCTTTTCTACCTTCACTCCTTGCCGCGTCACGTCCTCGGGCAGCACCGGCATAGCGATGTTCACCCGGTTCTGGGTGAGCACCGTGGCCATGTCGGGTTCGGTACCAATGGCAAAGGAGACGGTAATGTCCAGGCTTCCGTCGCTTCCGCTTTTCGACGCCATGTACAGCATGTTCTCGACGCCGTTGACCTCCTGCTCGATCGGCGCGGTGACGGTCTCCTCCACCACATTAGCGTTGGCGCCGGGAAAGCTTGTCGTGATCTTGACCGTTGGCGGCGTGATGTCCGGCATGCTCGCCACGGGCAGCATTGGGATCGACAGGCCGCCCAATAGTACGATGACGATGGCGATGACGATCGCCATGATCGGCCGGTTGATGAACATCGATGCGAACGCACCCATCGTCAGTTGCCCTCCCCGCTGGCGTCCGCTTGTTGGGCGAACTCGGCTTCCGTCTGCGGTGTGACGGGGAAGCCGGGCCGCGCCCGCAACATGCCGTTCACGATGTAACTCTCGTCGCCCTCCAGGCCGCTTTCGATGACGACCGTGCCATCATCCTGGATCGCGCCCAACTCCACGTAACGCTGCTCCACCACGTTGTCCTCGCCGACCAGCAATACGTATTTGCCGCCCAGGTCCGTCCCAATCGCCCGCTCGTTAACCAGGATGGCGTTCAGCCGGGTGGCGCCCGACACGCGGACCCGGACAAACAGGCCGGGGAAGAGAATGTTGTCGGGATTCTCTACGACGGCTCTGAGCTCGATGGTGCCGGTCGCCGGGTTGACCACGTTGTCGATAAAGTCGATCACGCCCTCGTGGGGAAAGTCGTCATCCGTCGCTGTGGCGACGAAGGTCCGGCCCGCCTCGGCGACTTCCTCCCTGCTGCGCGTCGTGTCTCGCTGCGCCTCGCCGAGCCGCAGCACCAGCTGCTCCGCTGCGTCGAAGTAGACGAAGATCGGGTGGATGCGGGTCACGGTCGTCAATAGCGTCGCTTCGCCGGAGCCTACCAGGTTGCCGAGGTCAACGTAGTTACGGCTCACCTGGCCGGGGACAGGCGTCGTGACCCGGGTGTAGCCCAGGTTGATGGTCGCATTGTCGAGCCGCGCTTGCGCCCCGAGCTTGGCCGCCTCGGCCTGGTCGCGGGTCGCCTGCGCCCGGT
>JBDHHX010000458.1:0-2313 GCA_039589155.1 Gemmatimonadota bacterium
GTGGACGAGAACCTGGTGGACCTGATCGATCGAGTTCGTTCCAGCGATGCGGATTTGGGTGTAGCGTTCGATGGCGATGCGGATCGCATCGGCGCCGTGGACGAGAACGGCAACATCGTGCGTGGCGACTACCTGCTGCTTATCTATGCCCTCGACGCTCTGAAACAAAGCCCTGGAGAGCAGGTCATCTTCGACGTCAAATGCTCTCAGGTACTCGAGGACAAGATCGCCGAGGCGGGTGGCCGGCCGATCATGTGGAAGACCGGTCACTCGCTCATCAAGGAGAAGATGCGGGAGAGTGGTGCTCGCATCGCCGGCGAGATGAGCGGTCACATGTTCTTCGCCGACGACTACTACGGGTACGACGATGCGCTTTATTCGGCCCTGAGGCTCGTCGATATCGTCTCCCGTTCCGGCGGTTCGCTCTCGGGTCTGCTCACCGATATTCCAACCCTGGCGTCAACGCCGGAGATCCGCGTCGATTGCGATGACGAGAGGAAGTTCGAGTTGGTCGGCAAAGCGGTCCATCACTTCCAGCAACGCTACGAGGTCAACGACGTGGATGGCGCGCGCATCAAAATGGAAGGTGGATGGGCGCTGATCCGCTCGAGCAACACACAGCCTATCCTGGTGCTCAGGTTCGAGGCGCAGGACGAAGAGCGCCTGGGCGCGATCCGGGACGAGATCGCCGAGTGGCTGGACGGGCAGGGGCTGAGCCTGCAGATCTGACCCTTCCAGCCCGTAGCGATGGGGCACAGAACGGGACAAAGACCGACCGCTGGGAAGCCTGGACATTCCCGTTGCGGCCCTCGGCGTGAACCGGGTATCATGGCTGGCGATTCAGGCGACCCATCCTGCCGTCGAGGCACGGAGCGTGCATTACGAGTCTCGTCTTGAGAGCATTCAGCCGATTGCGAATAAGCGCCGGCGCCCGTTGAGGCGGCGGACATACAGAGAACAGCGAGCGGATAAACCATGAACATTCACGAGTACCAGGCGAAAGAGATCTTCAAGCAGCACGGGATCCCGGTGCCGCCGGGAGAGGTCGCGACGACGCCTGGCGAAGCGGAGAAGATCGCAGCCAAGTACGGCGGCAAGGTGGTGGTGAAGGCACAGGTCCATGCCGGCGGACGCGGCAAGGCCGGCGGCGTGAAGTTGGCCGATACGCCAGCGGAGGCTGCCGCGGCGGCTGGGGCGATCTTGGGAATGGAGATCAAAGGCCTGACGGTGGAGAAGGTGCTCGTCACACCGGCGGAGGACATCGCTCACGAGGCGTACCTCGGGGCCATCGTCGACCGTGGCTCGGGCGCCGTTGTGCTCATGGCGTCGCCCGAAGGCGGCATCGACATCGAGGAGGTGGCGGCCAAGACCCCGGAACTGATCTTCAAGGAGACGGTGGACCCGCGCTATGGGCTGATGTCCCACCAGGCGTCACGGCTGGCCTTCAAGCTGTACGCCGGCGATGCGGGCCGGGCTCGCCAGGCCGCCAGCATCATCGAGAAGCTGTACGCCTCTATGATAGACGCCGGCGCATCTCTGATAGAAATCAACCCGCTCATCACGACGGGCTCCGGTGAGATAAAGGCGATCGATGCCAAGCTGAACGTCGACGACAGCGAGCTTTTCCGCCGTAAGGAGATCGCAGAACTCCGGGACACGGAGAGCGAAGCGCCGGAGGAGGTGCAGGCGCGAGCGCAGGGCCTGACATACATCAAGCTGGACGGTGACGTCGGCTGCTGCGTGAACGGGGCCGGCCTGGCCATGGCGACGATGGACCTGGTCAAATACTACGGCGGCGACCCGGCAAACTTCCTTGATATCGGCGGCTCGTCCAGCCCGGAGAAGGTCATAACGGCGATCCAGATCATCACCTCGGATCCAGCGGTGAAGTCGATCCTGTTCAACATCTTCGGTGGCATCACTCGCTGCGACGATGTGGCGAACGGCATAGTCGAGGCGACGAAGAAGGTCGAGCTGAAGGTGCCGATCACGATTCGACTGACGGGCACGAACGAGGAACAGGCGGTACAGATCCTGGAGGCCGCCGGGTTCAGCGCAATGACCGACATGGACGAGGCGGTGAAGAAGGCCGTCGAGCTAGCGAAGAACTAGAAGGGTTACGATTCCGATGGCAATATTTGCGGATAGCAGTACACGTGTGGTGGTCCAGGGGATCACAGGGCGGGACGGTTCGTTCCACACCGGCCAGATGATCGAATACGGGACGAAGGTGGTGGCGGGCGTCACGCCAGGAAAAGGTGGGCAGAAGTTCCAGAGCGATGTCCCGATATTCGACACGATGGAGAAGGCGGT
>JBDHHX010000458.1:2331-2805 GCA_039589155.1 Gemmatimonadota bacterium
CAGCGTCATCTACGTTCCGGCCGCTTTCGCGGCAAACGCGATCTGCGAGGCCGCGGACTCTGGTGTCGATCTGATCGTTTGCATCTCGGAAGGGATACCGGTGCTCGACATGTTGCGGGCGACGCGCTACGTGAAGGAGCAGGGAACGCGGTTGATCGGGCCTAACTGTCCGGGCATGATCTCACCTGGCGAATCGAAGCTCGGCATCATTCCGGGGCAGATCGTCGAGAAGGGACCGGTCGGAGTGATCAGTCGCTCGGGCACGCTCACCTACGAGGTCGTCTGGGCACTGACGCGCGCCGGCATGGGGCAGTCCAGTTGCATCGGAATCGGCGGCGATCCGGTGATCGGAACGAATTTCATCGATTGTCTGGACGCCTTCGAGCGCGATCCGCTCACCGAGGCTATAGTATTGATTGGCGAAATCGGCGGGACGGATGAGCAGAACGCGGCCCGTCACATCAAGGAGAACCT
>JBDHHX010000459.1:0-2292 GCA_039589155.1 Gemmatimonadota bacterium
GCGAATTACGCCATGGCCGAGGCCTCGTTCGGCGAGGCCCACCGCGCCGTCCGCGAGCTGCTTGGGGGATAGGTGATTTGAGCTACCTCTGACCAAGAGGGATCATGGTATACGGCGGACTCGGCGAGTTTACCTTGTACGCTAGCATAGCGCAGCACCGGGCATCACGGCGTAATCTTCTAGCGGCACTCGAAATGCGGCGCCCTCACGGGCTTCAGGGTCCTTCACATCACACGCGCTGCGTGCGGTGTTCAGTGTTCAGGTACCTGACGGCAGCTATCGATCACTCGGCGGTATTCCTCCTGCGTGTCTATCGGGCTGGGGCTGTTCATCTCCTCGCCAAGGTCCCGGATGGCCCGCCGGTATATGCGGTACGCCTCGTGCGCGATTTGTTGCAGCACATGCCCAACGGAATCTCGCGGCACCGCCAGCGGCTGCGTGGGCCTCGGGATGAAAGCCGCGGAGGCGAACTCCTGCTCGAGCTGGGCCGCGTACTTCTCGACCCGCTGCACGGCTTCCAATAGGTGGCGGTTCTCATGATGGAAAACCGCGGTATGGAGGCAGGAACGCTTCGGGTACTCGTTGGCGATGTATATCGTCACGCTGTCGATACCGACGCTTGCCTCGATGGCCTCGGCCCAGTAGCACAGGACCCCGCCGGATGTGGCTTGCCAGAACTGCCACCTGATGCGCGGTGTCTCCGTCTGGACAGCGTGCACTGCGGTCGCTCCGCCATACTCGCGCACGCTTGCTGGGCGCGTCGGGACCGCCGCGATGCCAGTGATCGCTACGGCTGGGAGCGTGTCATTGACGCTCACCTCGGGAAGGTACCGCGTCACTCGCACCTCGAACCGCGTGTCGCGACGTCGGGCATGCGAGATCGCAGGGTCGCACTGCGCTTCTACGATCGTGGAGGTGCCGGCGACAAGTGCGAGGACGGCGATGGCGTATATGCGCCGACTGCGGCGCCGCGTCCGAGCGCCGGCAGCAGCGAACATCGCACTATTCTTCGAAGACGCATCGCCCCTCCGTCCTGGTGACCGCGGCCACGCGGCCTCATTAACGATTGCAGCTACAGACTATCTGCCGCAACTGTTGTCGTGAGTTGCGATGTCTCGCAGCTCCGGAGTTGTCGGGTGGAACAGTTCCTCGATCGTCAGTTCACTACCCGCCAGGCCCTGCTCGTAGGAGTACCGAAACAAAGCCTCGAGAGCATTGCGATACGCATTATCCCGTAGGCGCCCTGCCTCATCAGAACCGCAGCGCACCGTAGAGACCGAAAACGTGTCCATATGCGTCGTAGTCCCCGACGACACGTCCCGGGAGCGGCCGCGTCTGGTCGATCTTGTTCTTGCCCAAATAGAGGAACATGTAGCTGGCGCCAACCGTCCAGCTCGAGTTGATGCCATACTCGATTCCCGTCGAACCCCGGATCTGCTGATCGACCGGGAGATCGGGCGTCCGATTCTCGTCATCGACCGCGGACGAGACGTAGCCGCCGCCCAGCATCCAGATCCAGTCCTGAGCGAGCGAGACGTGCGAGCCCAGCGACACGTTCCAGGTGTCCTTGAAGTTCCGGGCCAGCTCGACCTGCGCGCCGCTACCGTCGAAGGTGACGACGTTGTAGTCGAACGCGCTCCAGTCCGTCCAGCCGGCATCGAGCATGAGAGCGACCTTCTGGCTGAACTCATGGTAGGTGGAGAGGGTCGCGCTCATCGGCAGCGTGAAGCTTGTCGACACCGGCGCCGTGGATTCGAGTACCGTCATGTCGCCGCTCAAGTTGTGACTCACCTGCGAGCGGTATCGCGCCCCGACCCGCGTGGTCGCGAGGGGCTCCCACAGCGCCGACGCGGAGAAGCCCACGTCCCAGCTGTCTCCGTCCAGCCCCAGCGGTACGCCCGCCGCCGGACCCACGAGCTTCTGCTCGAAGGTCAGGTACTGGATGTCGAATCCGGCACCGAGCGAGAATTGACTGCTGAGGCGCACGCCGACGGAGGGCTCGAGGTTCAAGGCGACCAGTAGAGCTTCAGTCATCCAGGCGCGGCCGACCCAATCGTCAGCCGGATCGATCACGAGACCGGCCGGCGATGTGGCGCTGAAGCCCAGAGCCACACGCTGGCTGACCGGATAGGCAACGAACAAGCCGCCCGCCGGGATCCACCCGCCCTGGTTTCCGCCGTCGGATCCTGACGCGGTGGTCTCCGGAGCCGGGTTGAACTGCATGTGGAGATTCACCGGCATGAAGCTCAGTATGACCGTGGGAGCCTCCAGGCGCGTCATGCCCGCGGGATT
>JBDHHX010000460.1:0-2260 GCA_039589155.1 Gemmatimonadota bacterium
TAATTGGGTCTTGTTGGAGTTCGTGCGGCCGGTGGAGGAAGCCGACGTCGAGTGGCTGGAGTCCAATGGCTTCCGGGTCGATACGGTGATGAGCGGGAATCTCGTGCGCGGCTGGCTGGAGGTGCCGGGAGGCGGTGAGGTCATCGCGCGCGACGCGCGGATTGCCCGGGTCAGCGCGCAGGCGCGCTGACCCGGACTCGTTGAAGAAACTACGCTCTAGTTGGCGGCCGAGACGGAAAACGCGCTCGGACTGAGTAGCTCGTTGTCGGTTCCCGCCACTTCTACCACAGACACGTTGTAGCTAGCTGCCTGGTTCACATCGGGAACGGAGAACCTGAACAGGTTACCCGAGCTGACCGCCGACTGCGTGATCACCGCCGCTGTCAACGTACTCCCCGAGATGATCGAGTAGAACTGGTGGCTGGCGTTGACCGCCGCCGGATTCGAAATGCCGCTTCCAGTGACGGTGATCAGGAATGCCGCGCCGCCGCTGCCCGATGTCGAGACCGACACGGTAAGCTGGCCGGGCACTGCCGAGGGCCCGGTGCTCTCCTTACAGGCCGCGGTGAGCAGCGCGGCGCCGAAGAAAGCCGCCGCCAGGACTCGGGTCACCCGCTTGATATTCATCATCGTCCCTCCTCCTTCTTGGCCGCGCCCTTCTTCTGCGCCTCGATCAGGTCAAACGGCACCAGGTCTGCGATGACCCCGATGTCCTGCAAGTAGGCTCGCAGGTCGCCGACATCGTAGCTACCGTTGTTGTTCCCAATGATGTCGAGGAACCGTGCCTCGTCGGCCGTCAACGTGCTGACCGGGCTGATCAGGTGATTGACCACGTCGGTCGTCTGCAAGCTCGGCCGCGTGATGGTCATGTAAACGGTATCTGTGTTGGTCAGCGCTCCCGAGACGGCCTCGACGATCATCGCGAAGCCACCATCCTCGGCCGGGTAGCCGGTTATGACGCCGCTCCCCGCATCGAGACTCAACCCCTCGGGTAGCGAATCGCCGCCCACCACGGTCCAGACATAGCTGTTGGTGCCGCCCGTGGCGGTCAGCGTGTCGGCGTAGGTCGCGCCCATCACGCCTGGGGCCAGCGAGTCGGTCGAGACGGCCACCGGCAAGCCGAATTGGGCTCGCACGGTCCACGGCCGGCTCATTTGCAGTACCAGCGTGTCACCGGTGAACGCGGTGTCGCCCGACCACTGAGCGAAGATGTAGCCGCCGGCGGTCGGCTGGCCGATCAACTGAATGGAATCGGTCGGTGACATCCAGCGAATCCCGTTGACGTCGAGGGACTGCGACGGAACCACGATGCCGGTGATCTCCGCTGTGGCGCGAACACGATGCTCGGTCTGCAGGTTGGCGACGAATGTATCGGGCGTCGCGTCGAGGATGACGCTGTGCGACCGCGCTCCGGCGTCGCTCCACGACTGGAAGGCGCGGCGAACGATCGAGTCGCCCTGCACGGAGTCGACGGCGATCGTCATCGAGATCGGGAAGACCTTGATGACGGAGTAGGGTGCGTCCTCGTAGTTGCCATCGACGATCACCTGAGTGCCGGCGCCAATGTTGGTGGTGACCACCTCCGCCACCTGGTTGAACGATATCCGGAAGCCGACGCTGCTGTCGGGATTCACCGTGATGCTGTCGATGTTGAGGCCCGAGTTGACCGCCGTGTTGAACTCCGAGTTGGGCGTCGTCGAGGGTGCGAATGACGTGTTGCTCGACGAGCCCGGATACAGGTCGCCGCCGTCGCCCCGGTTGATGTCGTTGCCCAGATGGTCGAGGCCGTCCGCCTGCTCCAGATCGAGGCCGTGCGGCGTCAGCGCGTTCACGTTGTTGAAGCCCCAGCGCGCCGCGATCAGGGCCGGATCGACGTGCCAGATCGCTAGCCCCGTCGACGCCAGGTTGACGTCCGAGCCCTGAGCTTGACGGTTTTCCAGCAAGAAGTACTCGCTCGAGCTCTGGAACTTGACCCAGAGCGCGGTATCGCTGGTCACGATCGGGTTCATCGTGAAACTGCCACCGCCACCGCCAAGGCTGATGGTGTCGACGGCGATCCAGCCGACAACGTCCTTCGACCAGGCTGACAGGTGGGCGGGGCTGGCCTGGGTGTTCCAGTTACCCGAGCCCATCAGCCCCCACCAGCCGATCCCCTCGCTGGTGTTACCCGTGTCGTACAGGTCCGGCAGAGCGAGCATCCCGTGACCCAGCTCGTGGGTCATGGTGCCGATGGCCATGGCCGAGCTGCCGGAGCAGTCTA
>JBDHHX010000461.1:0-2248 GCA_039589155.1 Gemmatimonadota bacterium
CTCTTGAAAGGCGCTAACCAGAACTCCGTGCCGAATGATGCCGACGAGTCTTCCCTCGAAGTCGGTAACGGGCAGACTGGTCAACTTGTGCTGCTCGAATAGTTCGACGGCTTCACTCTGTGCGGCCGTCGCCCGCACACTGATCGGCGTTCGCGTCATCAGGTCGTGCAGCGTTGAGGATGGCTCTGCGACGACTAGCTCCTGAAGGTTGACGGCGCCGGCGAGGCGCCCCTCGGCATCAACGACGAAGACATGGTGCACGCGCCGGTCGCGCATCTTGCGCAGCAGCGTGATGGCTTCCTTGACGGTAGAATCTGGGTGCAGGGCGGCGACCCTCGGGTCCATGATCGATCCGGCGCTGTCGCCAGGGTAGGCGATCAGCGACTCGATCTCCACCGCGAGTCGGGCGTCCAGAAGCGCCATCCGACTCGACCGTGTCTCCGCGTCCATAAGCGCGAGAAGTTCAGCGGCCAGCGCGGGCTCGAGGCCCGGGATCAGGGCACGAAAGCCGTCGTCGGTCATGGCTTCCAGGGTCGCGGCGCCTACGGAGGGTAGCAGGCGCACGAAGACGGCGGTGGCCCACGGTATCGGCTGCTTCTCCAGTATGGCTGCGATCTCGGGCGGCCGCCGATTCTCCAGCGCTCTGGCCATTTCGTCCGGGTAGAGTTCTGCGTACGACTGGACCAGAGTCCTGGTCGCTCTCTCCGCGCTCGGAACCATCGGTATCACCTCCCGCTCCCGTCGGACACGGCATCGTGCTGCGCTGCGGCGACGACGGCGATGCTCGCAGCCAGACCCGATAGGCTGGTCCAGTACATGTCAGCGATATTCAGCGCCAGGTCGATGACGCCGGCGAGGCCCGGGCCGCTTTCACCGGCAGCCGCGAGCTGGCGAATCGTCTTGTGGCGAATCACTCCCAGAAGAACGCCTGCGTTGTCGACGACGGGCAGCATATCGAATTTCAGCCAGGCGGGACTGGCGGCGACGGCGGCCAGGTCCAAGCTGGCGGTCAGGGACACGAGTTGCCTCTGCATCAGCGACTCCAACGGCTGCCGTGGCCGGGCGCGGAGCAGCTGGCGGATCGTGACCGCGCCCACCAGGTGGTGCTCGCGATCGGTGACGTAGACGTTGTATAACGCATCTGCCCCGAGGCGTTGCAACTGTTTCTGCGCCTCAGCGACGTTGATGTCGACGGGCAAGCTCAGCACTTGAGGGTCGGCAAGCGCGCCGGCGGTCCCTTCACGGTATCGGAGCAAACGGCGCAGCGGCCTCGCGGATCCTTCGCCGAGCCGCTCGAGCACGGATTCGGCCCAGTTCGGGTCCGAGCGCCTCAACAGCTGAGCGGCATGGAAGAGTGGCAACCGCTCGATGACGCTTGCCGCGTCCTCGACTTCGAGGCCGACAAGCGAAGCGGCCGCTAAGCTGAGGTTCATTCGCCGAGCGACATCGGCTGCGGCGGCGCCCGGGATTTCCTTGAGGAAGGCGGCGATCTCCTCCGGCCGCTCGCGCTCGAGGATACGGGCGGCATCAGCCGGATGATCCTCGGCGAACTTCCTGCCGAGCTCGTAACTCGTGTTCATGTCAGTTCGCCTCGGCGACGAGAATCGAAACTTCTTCGTTGAACTTCTTGGCGGGCACCCTGACTCGACCGCCATCGGTGGCAATCCAAACCGCGGTCTGCGTTCTTTCGCTGACCCGCCCTTCGACGCCATCGATGCGGACCGTCTGGCCGATATCATACGCTTGAGCTACGTAGTGCGACGCGATGATATTGCTTACAGCCGTGCGCGCGCCGAGGCCGAAGGCGAGGCCGAGGCCGGCCAGAACCGAGCCGGACGTGACGGTGAGCATCACGATCAGGGCACCGCTGTCAATGCCCAATTCGTCCAGCGCGATCACGATGGCGACGAGGACGATCGCTCCGTAGGCGATCCGGCCGAGAACCGAAGCGAGCGCCACGTCGGCGGAAGCGGCCGCGGCTGATACCAGTCCACGCACAATCGTGCCGACGACCAACCCCGCAGCCAGGATGAGCGCGGCAGCGAGCACGTTGGGCAGATAGTAGACGAAGCGACTGAGTGAGTCGGTGACTACCGGCAGCCCCAGCGCCTCGAGGGCGGTGGCGGCGAAGAAGAGAAACACGAGCCAAAAGACGAACGCCGCCACGACCTTGGGGATCGTGTTCGACATGTTCGTTCGCTGCAGCGCGCCCTCGATGGTTGAGCTGCGCCCGAGTCTTTCCAGAGCA
>JBDHHX010000462.1:0-3980 GCA_039589155.1 Gemmatimonadota bacterium
GAGCACCAGCCGCAGCACGTCGCTGCGCTCGGCGCCTAGGGCCATGCGGACACCCACCTCCTTGGTGCGTTGGCTGACGGCGAAGGACATCACGCCGTAGAGGCCGATGGCGGCCAGGAATAGAGCCACCGCACCGAAGACCACGAACAGCGTGCCAAACACCGTATAGAACCAGCTGTTCTCCGCAATCGCCCCGGCCACCGTCCGCACCCAATAGATCGGGAGGTTCTCATCGATGGCGACGATCTCATCCCTGACCTGGGGCGCCAGAACCATGGCGTCGCCGTCGGTCCGAGCGATCATGAACATGAAGCGAGAGACGTTCTGTGCCATCGGGACATAGAATCCCTCGGGGTCCTCGTTCTCCGGGCCACCCATGTAGAGGTCGGGCACGACGCCGACGATCATCAGCCATGGCTCTTCAGTCTCGGAAACGCCGACTCGGAACCGGCGGCCCAGCGGACTCTCGCCGGGGAAGAAGACCTCGACGAAGCTCTGGTTGACGATGGCCACCGGGAGCGTCTCCTCCCGGTCCTGAACCGTGAAATCGCGGCCCTGCACGACGCTGGCATCGAACGCCGCGAAGTATCCGGGCGAGACGGTGTTAGCCCGGGCGAGCGGGTAGTCCTGGTCCCGGTCGTAAGTCTCACCTTCGATGCCGATCCGCGGCCGACCACTGCCCAGTCCGGCCAGGTTGGTGGAGATGGCCGATGCGCGAACGCCGGGCATGGCGCCGAGGCGTTCCTGCACCTCCTCGAAGAAGCGCACGCGGCTGGGATCGTCCGGATAGTCGGTCTCGAACAGGCCGACCCGTGCGGTAAAGACCTCCTCCGGCGGAAAGCCGTAATCGATGCCGTTCAGCTTCGTCACGCTTCGGATCATCAATCCTGCGGCCACCAGCAGCCCGAACGACAGCGCGATCTCTGCGACCACCAGGCTCTTGGAGAACTTGCCCATCCGCAGGCTGGAGGACCCGCGGCTCTCGTCCTTGAGCACTTCGTTCACGTTAGTGCCCGAGGCCTGGAAAGCCGGGACGATCCCGGCGATGATCGCCGATGTGAGCACCAGGGCGAGTACGAACATCACAGCGGTAGGATCGATGCGGAAGTCGAGCCAGAAGGGCGGATCGGTATCCATCACCGCACGATCAAACAGCGTGATGCCGATCCAGCCGACGCCTAGCCCCAGAACTCCTCCCAACGACGAGAGCACTATGGTCTCAGTGAGGAGCTGGGAGACCACACGCCAGCGGCTGGCGCCCATCGCCGTGCGCACCGCCACCTCCTTGGTGCGCATCGTGGCGCGGGCCAGCAACAGGTTCGCGACGTTGAAGCAGGCGATGAGCAGCACGCCGAAGACGGCGCCGAGCATCGTCCACAGCAGTCGCGCCGGCTCCTCGCCGATGTACTCTTCAGTGTACGGCTTCATGACGGCGCCAACGCCCTCGTTGGTCTCCGGGTATTCCAGCTCCAATCTGCGGGCGATGGCCGAGAACTCGGCGAGTGCCTGGTCGGTGTTCACGCCGTTCTTCAGCCGGCCGAACACCTCGAGCGTGGTACCATCGCCCCGCTCGAGCTCCAACGGATTCATCCGCAACGGCACCCACACTTCCTCGGAGATCGGAAAGGCGAAATCCTCCGGCATCACGCCGACAATCGTCGTCTGCTCGCCGTTCACCCGGATCACCCGGCCGACCACGCTCGGGTCGCTGCCGTAGCGGTCGCGCCAGGCGTTGTAGCCGAGCAGGATCACCGGCTCGGCTTCCGGCCGGTCCTCGCCCTCCTGGAAGGCGCGGCCGAGCATCGGTTGGACGCCGATCAGACGGAAGGCGTTGGCGCTGATGAACGCGCCGTTGTAGCGGTCCGGCCGTCCCTCGGTCCCGGCCACGTTCACGGTCCCCTGGTAGAAGGCCGCGATCCCCTCGAAGCTGGTCTGCTGCTCGCGCCAGTCGACGAAGTCGTGGATCGTCACCTCCATGCGAGCGTGAGGGCGATGATCGCGATGGCCGCCAATCCGGGGTTCTTGAACACCATTCGAACCCCGTAGCGGATGTCCTTGAGGATGGCCATGGTCTACGTCCTGAGATGGTTGAGTTGTCCGGGCGCCCGTGGCGGGGCCCAATCGCACGTTGGGATACCTTACGAGACCTGGGCTGGGTGGGTTTCGGAATGTGCGGTGGTGCGGTGGTGCGGTAGTGCGGTAGTGCGGCGGGGCTATTGGATTGCCGAGTCGGCCAACGCCAGTTCCCACTCGGTGAGTGATACCGAGTCGAACTCCTCCACCAGCGGCGCCATCGCTTCGCGGCCGGGATGGCGCGAGCGGATGCGGCCGCAATCGATCCGCGGCTCACCGAAGCTGTCCGGCGCCACGTAGTAGAGGGCGGTATCGGTGCGGGCGTCGTGGTAGAAACGGCCGAGGTGCAGCTGCCCGAGGACTTTGAACTCGACAGGCACTACCACCGTATCCGACACTCCCGCCTGCGGCTCAGCAAGCCACACAAGGAAGCCCGCCACCGGTTCAACCGGCTCTTCCGGCGGAAGAACATCCTCATCGATACAGCCCCACACCTGGCCCATTGCCTCTATCTGGACGTGGCGATAGACGACGCCGCCTGCTTCGGACAAGTACTCGTTGTACCTGGCGGGCTTCACCACGTACATCTGCACGGCAAAGTAGATCAGCGCGAGAGCGCCGACGCCCGCAAGAACAAGCTTTAGCTGCCAGCGCACTATCGCCCCCTGCCGGTGAAGGTTTCCATGCTGCGGCTCACACCGAAAAAGTCTATGAGGAAATCGAATACGGAAACAGGCAGCAGACGAAGCGGGAACGACGTGTAGGCGAAGCGCGGCATGATCAGGCGGCGGCGATCCTTCTCGATCGCCTTGATGATGCGATCGGCCACGTACTCGGGCTCGAGGATCGGTAGCAGCCAGGAGAAGCGCGTCTTCACGCCATCGAACATACCGGTATTCACATAGAAAGGACAGATTAGCGTCGTCTTGATGTCGAGTCCCTGGCTCGCGAACTCGAGCCGCAGCGCCTCGTCGAAGCCGACCGCGGCGAACTTGCTGGCGCTGTAGTCGGCGAGCCTGGGCGCCGCCACCAGGCCGCCGGCCGATGCCACGGTGACGATGTGTCCGCGATTCTGTTCGATCATCGCTGGCAGGAAAGCGCGGACGGTCCAGAAGTGGGCCAGCGCGTTCACATCGAAGGTGCGCTCGATCTGCTCGTCGGAGATCTCGAGGATTGGTGCGCCGCTGACGATGCCGGCGTTGTTGATCAGAACATCCACCGGCCCGTGCGCGGCGAGCACACGTTCCGCCGCCTGGTTGATCTCTCCCCTGTCCGACAAATCGACTCGGTATACGCTTGCCCGCTGGTTCAGCTGCTCCAGTCCGACGGCTACGTCGTGTAGGTTGTCTGCGTCGACATCCCAGAGAATCACGTGGGCGCCGCGCGCCGCCGCTTTCTCTGCCAGTAGACGGCCGATGCCGCTGGCTGCACCGGTGACGAGGACGTCCTTATCAGTGAACAGGGTCATCGTAGACGTGTGCTGGTTATGGCCACAGAGGAAGATAGCCAATAGAGAACGGGGCAGCGAACAGATAGGCGGTTAGTTCGTGGAGGCTGCGGGCTCTTCCAACGCCTCCTTGAGCTCTGCGCTGATGCCGCGGCAGGCGGCGACCTCGTCTTCAGTCAGCTGAGCCGGCTGTCGGCGGTTTGACCCAAGGTAGCTACCTTCGCGGTCGGTTCTCACAGCTACCTGCACCTGGCCGGCGTCTTCCGAAAACACGACGGTGGCCAACGAGTACACGTACTCGAAACGGACGTCCACGTGTTGCAGAAGGCGCTCGATCTCCCCGCGCACTTCATCCTCGCTGCGCTGGACGATCTTGTAGTGTCGAGCCGTGAGGATGCTATCCGCAGCCTCGCGCACCTCTTCGATCGACGCATCGGTCCAGAAGCGATCAGTCACATCA
>JBDHHX010000463.1:0-2222 GCA_039589155.1 Gemmatimonadota bacterium
TAGTCGAGCTCGACACGACGACCTGCCGCTCTCTGGCAGGCGTCGCCTTCGATGTCGACGACACCGTCACCCGCCAGGGTCGGCTGGAGCTCTCCTCGTTCAAGGCAATGCACCTACTGGCGGCATCCGGCCTGCGTCTCATCGCGGTGACTGGCCGGCCGCTGGGCTGGGCCGACGTCATCGCCCAGCACTGGCCCGTCGAGCTCGTCGTGGGCGAGAACGGAGCCGGCTGGGTCTGGTGGCAGGAGCCCGTCCTCAAGGAGGGTTACTTCGACTCCGAGCAGGCGCGGAGCGCTTACCCGGAACTGTTCGTGCGAGTGAGCCGGCTCGTCAAGGAGCAGCTGCCGCACGTGAAGCAGTCGCAGGATCAGCGGCTGCGGCGCTGCGACCTGGCCTTCGACGTGGGCGAGACGGTCCAGCTGCCGGACGACGAGATCGCCGCCCTGGTGAAGATCATCGAAGGCGAAGGCGCTCGCGCGCCCGTGTCCAGCGTTCATGCCCATGCCATCCCGGGCGGCTGGAACAAGGCGCGCGGGATCGAGCGAGCGGCTCGAGATGTTCTCGGGATCGAGATGGAGGACGAGAAATCCCGCTGGCTGTTCATCGGCGACAGCACCAACGACGCGTCGGCGTTCGCATACTTCCCCGTGAGCGTCGGCGTTGCCAACGTCGCGAGCTACGTGGAACGGCTGCCGACGCCGCCAGCGTACATCACCCGGGCCGATCGTGGCGAAGGGTTTGCGGAGATGGCGCGGCACATACTGCGTGCGCGTGCGTGAGAGTCGCTTGACACGGCTTGGGTCGCCTCCAATAATCGTCAAATAGTATACGGCTCAAGACCGGCTTCGTGCGCCGGGACACCCAACCATCTAGAGTCTTCGACCGTTGCTGAAGCGCCCGCCATCCCGCTGGGCCAGCTGGCCCGTTGTCGCGTTCGCGTTCATCGCGTTCTGCGTACTGTCCTGCACCGAGTTCACCAGCTCAACCGAAATTAGCGTGATACTCTCAACGGCAGACTGGCCCGCCCAGCTCGCCGTGACCGAGATCGACACGCTGCAGATAGCGGTCCTCGGAGAGGACGGCGAGCCGGTCCGGCTGACGGACGTCGAGGCCGAGTGGATCTCCAGCGATGGGACGGTGGTTGAGGTGGCGGCGCTGGAGCCGCCCGACAGCGTTGCCAGCCCGGACGGTGGTTACCGGCGCGCCACGGCCCTGGACACGACGGCGGCACGGCTGCGTGCCCACGTCACGGCCCGGCGAAGCGGCAGCGCCGAAGTGAAGGCGACCGTTTCGCGGCGTGGTCTGTTCCAAGCGACCGAGACGACGAACCCAATCACGGTGGTCGGCGTCGGTCTAACCCCAGCGCCGGATTGGCCTGACAGCCTGGCGGTGACAGACACCGTTCGTCTGGTCGTGCATGCCGGCGGTGCGGAGGGAACCAGCCTGGCGGGATTGCGGGTGCGTTGGGAGTCGAGCGACGAGAGCGTGCTGGCGATCTCGAGCCCGGCCGCGGACACGCTGAGCGACAGCAGCGGCGTTGCTTCGACGCGGGCTACGGCGCTGGCGAGCGGGACGGTGGAGCTGACGGTCACGGTGGACAAGCCCGGCTTCGAATCGCTCGTGATGAGCGACAGCCTGACCGTGACCCAGCGTTGGATTCAGGTGAGCGCCGGCAGCGGGCTTTCGAACGGCAGAGGTCACACCTGCGCCCTCACGGCGAAGCTCAAGGCGCATTGCTGGGGCGCCAACGGGTCCGGTCAGCTGGGGATCGGCAACGTCGGTGATGGCTTTGTACCGTTAGCGGTTTTCGCGCCAGGGGTCGAGTTCGAGCACATCAGCGCCGGTTCGGATCACACCTGCGCCATCGTCCGTATCGTGACCTACTGCTGGGGCTCGAACAGTCACGGCCAGCTCGCCTCCGAGACGCTGTTTGATCGTTTCACGCCTAGGGAGGTCGAAGCTCAGTTCCCGTTCACGTTCGTCAGCGCTGGCGACTCGTTCACCTGCGGCATCTCGACGGACGGACCGGAGCTGGTCAAGTGCTGGGGATGGGGATCGTACGCACAGCTCGGCAGGTTGCCCGAAGTCCCCCCGTTCGACGACTGCTGGCCGCTCGAGAACATCGTCAAAGGTCAGGACTGCTTGTTTCAGGTCGACAACTGGGTGAGCCACAGGTCTACATTCGGCCAGATCAACAGCAAGGTGTTCATGGATGGTATCGA
>JBDHHX010000464.1:0-2199 GCA_039589155.1 Gemmatimonadota bacterium
GAGATCTGTCCCAATTCCAGCGGCAGGAAATCGAAGAAGAGCGTGCGATCCGCATCGGTGGCGAGTGACACCATCTCTCCCTTTCGATCCCAGGGCACGCGGCTGTGGATGTACTGCAGGTTGGTCGTTTTTCCGGACCGGCCCGGCCCGTAGTAGACGATCTTGCAGGTAATCTCGCGGGTAGCGTAGTTCACGAGCGACATAATCAGCCGCCTATCAGGTCTTGAAAGAACCGATCGAGACTGGTTTCGAGCTCAGTCTCGAAATCATGCGGGCTGACCGTCTTTCTCGAGATATCCATCGACGGCAGCTGGCGAATACCCTTCACGAACTCCTCGAAGAACAGGCGCACCAAACCGATCGACGAGTTTTTGTCGAAGACGGCGACCAGCATTAGCTGACCGGCGGCGGAATCGAAGTGGCCGAGAAACAGCTGCCGCCAGAGACCGGCGTGGTGAAGGTGCTCGAACTGCTCCTCACCCAGTTGATTTGCGAGCGCCCGGCTGGACGCGTTTATCCCGGCTGCGAGCGATGCGACGCCGACAAGGTCGAATACGCGATCGAAGCCGAACTGCGCCAGCACCTGGCCGCTGCGGTTGATCAGGACAGCGAGCGTAACGCCCGATTCGCGAACGAAGTCCTCGAGCGGAGCGTTGAACGCGTCCTGTATCTGCCGGAGGTTCAGCCGGTCACTCACGGTATTCCTCCATCGCGACCAACTGATCCGCGGCGCGCCGGACGGCGAGTCGAGCCAGGCCCGCATTGGCGCGCTTCTCGAGCACCGCCAGCAAAGCTACTTCCTCCATCCCGGCGATCATCATTCGACCATCTTCGGCCTCCAACTCGACGAACCGGACCCTTCCGTCTCCGTTCTCGGTGGCCTGGCAGGCCCGGCGGAACAGCGAGGCAGCCAGTGCCGCCACGGCGTCACCGCGTACTCCAACGTGAACGCGGCCATCGACGACCAGTCCATCGCGGACGGCCACGACCAGGGCGCCGCGCACGCCCGGCACTCTCATCATCTCAGCGAGTAACGCCTCGTATGCCCCGGACATCATCGTCCCATGTCGCTCAGATACTCCTCGGCCAGGTCCCAGGCCCGCTGTACCACGCGGGCGGCCTGTCCGGCCGGCAGGTCGCAACGGGTTGCCACGACGATCACGTCCCGCCCCACTGGCGAAATGGTCAGGCGCTCGGAGGAACTCTCAACGATCATGCCCTTGAGCTCACCGAGTTGTAGATACGAAGCGACGCGCTCGGCCTCCGCTCTCGCGCCAACCAGGTTCACCCCCACGGATGACTCCGGGGCTCCGTTCTCCCCCGGCAAGTGACCCTCGAGAATCTGCCCGTCGGAGTCCACCAACAGAACGCCCAGCGTTCCCGGGTGATCCAACTCCAGCGTTTCGAAGACGTTTTCATCGATGGCCTTCTGTGGCTCGCCGCCACCGTCGTCATGCACATTCTCCAGGTAACCACGGAACTCGACGACCCTCGGATCGTTTGGCGCCACGCGCTCCGCCTCTCGCAACTGCGATACCGCCTCGGCTGGCCGACCTTCCTCTATATAGAGCCGGATCAAAGCGAACCGCGATGCCAGGTGATCCGGAGCCAGCTGGTGCACGACCCCCCACTCGTCGAGCGCGAGCTCCCGTTCGCCGCGCGCCTCGTATATGAGCCCGAGCTCGAAATGAGCCTCGACGTGAGTCGGGTGGCGTTGCAGTCCACGCAGGCACAACCGCATAGCACGATCCAGGTCGCCGCCCTCCCGATAGGCGGCGGCGAGCTCCACGAACGCCGTCGAATTCGGGTTCGTGGCGACTTCCTCGCTCAGGGCCTGAATCGACCTACGGGTGTTCCCTGCCATCGAACTCGCCCAGGATGATCTCCAGTTCGTGCAACGCGGTCATCGCTCGCTCGACGCGCCTCCGCTCTTGCGAGTCGGGCGCCATGCGCAGGTACGCCGTCCACTCGCGCGCGGCGCCATCAATGTCCCCCAGCTTGAGCCTGACCAGGCCCAGCCGTTGCCTAGCTTCCTCCGCTAACGGATCGAGGCTCAACGTCTTTTCGTAACTCGTCACCGCCGGACCCAGCTCGCCATCACGCTCCAGCGCGCGGGCAGCGAGAAAATGCGCACGTGGTTCATCGGGAAAGGCGTCAAGTATCCTCTCTAGTTTTAGACGCGCTTCATCGAACTGATCG
>JBDHHX010000465.1:0-2198 GCA_039589155.1 Gemmatimonadota bacterium
ACCCAGGCTGACTTCAGTCAGGTGCCCGATCACGATCTGTTGATGGCATCGCCTGCCTGCCAGGGTCACGCGAAGGCGCGCGGAGCGGAGCGCCCGCATCACGACGCGTTGCGGTCGACGGCCTGGGCTGTGATCGCATGCGTCGAGGCGCAGCGGCCGCGATCGGTGATGGTCGAGAACGTGCCCGAGTTTCTCGACTGGCAGCTGTTCGATGTCTGGGCGCTCGCCCTGGAGAAGTATGGCTACCACGTCACGACGCAGGTGCTCGACTCGGCCGACTTCGGGGTGTGCCAGGAGCGCAAGCGGGCATTCGTCATGGCCCATCAGGATCGGCCGCTGCACCTGGCAGCCCCTCGCGAGGCGGCACGTGTGGCGCTCGGCCAGGTGATCGACTGGGACGCGGGGCGATGGTCGGCAGTGTCGGCGAAGGTGCCGGCGACGGTCGATCAGGTGGCGCGTGCCCAGGCCAAACACGGCGACCGATGCGCGATCGTCTACAACGGGTCACGCAACGCAGGGCGCAGCCTGGAGGCTCCAGCTCCAACCATCACGACGGTCGATCGGCTGGCGATCGTGGACGGCGATCGGATGCGCATGCTGACTCTCGACGAGTACCGGGAGTGCATGGGATTCGAGCGCGGCTACCACCTGGCGCGGCGCAAGAAAGACGCGATCAAGCTTCTGGGTAACGCGGTGTGTCCGCCGGTGGCTCGCGATCTGGTCGGCCAGGTGATGGCTGCATAACACGGTGAGGGGCGCCGGCCTTCGGGCCGGTGTTAAACCGCAGGCCTGGTCCCAAGCCCAGGCACACCGGCGCATAGCGCCAGGGAGAACACGATGAAAACAATCGATCTATTCAGCGGCGCGGGCGGGTTCACGACCGGCGCCACCCGAGCGGGGGCCACGGTGGTCTGGGCCGCGAACCACTGGGACTCGGCCGTGGCTTGCCACGCGGAGAACCACCCCGGCGTCGAGCACGTCCAGCAGGATCTCGGTGAGATGGACTGGACGCTATGTCCGGACGCCGAGCTGCTGCTCGCTAGTCCGGCATGCCAGGGGCATTCCCAGGCGGGCCAGCCGGCGCGCAAGGGCACGGGCGGGAACTTCCGGCCGGACCCCGCGAAGCTGCGCGCGAAGGGGCAGCGCGATCGAAATACGGCCTGGGCGGTGCTGGCTGCGGCCGACACGTTGCGGCCGCGTTCGATCGTCGTCGAGAACGTCGTCGACTTCACGCGCTGGGATGGCTTCGAGGCTTGGCTCGGTGTGCTGCGCGCGTTCGGCTACGCGACGCACGTGCAGACGGTCAACGGTCTGACGTTCGGTGGCGCGCAGGACCGGCCGCGAGCGGTGGTCACCGCGCACCAGGGTGACGCGATCGTGCTCGCGCCAGGTACCTCGCGGGCCGGCTCGATCGGCGCTTGTCTCGATCCTGACGATCACCCTGACAACCGCTGGAAGGCGATCGACTCGAAGCCCGAGCGCATGGCCCCGCTGATCGCGAAGGCGCAGAACCAGGCCGGCGCCAGGTGCTTCTGGGCGAACGTGTCGGAGTCGCGCGGTCGCACGCTGGACGAGCCCTTCCCGACCTCGACGACGCAGTCTGGGACGCAGTGGTGCCTCGTCGATGGCGATCGAATTCGGGTGCTCAACCCGCGCGAGATCGCACGATCGATGTCCTTCCCCGAGTCCTATCGGCTCCCCCGCCAGCGTGGTCTGGCCGGGAAGCTGATCGGCAACGCGATCGACGTTCGGCTGGCTGCCGGCGTGGTCGAGCAGGTGCTGGCAGCATGAAGAGTTCAATCCGGGAAACGTGCAAGAACTGTGGCGAGAGCCACGTCACGACGGTCACGGGCATCTCCGTGGCAGCGAGCTATGCGGTGGTCATCGACCGGTGCATTCACTGCGCCGAGCACGATCGGCGGCGCGAGACCGCGGCCGAGTGGGCTGCGAAGCAGGGGGGACGATGAGAGGCGAGAAGTGGATCGATGGGATTCTGAACGTCGCGAGTTGGACCGGGGGCGTGGTGCTCTTCGGCCTGGTCGCGACCTGCTACTTCGCTCGATGAGCTTGGAGGCAACGATGGAACGAGAAGGACGAAAACTCAAGAAGGTGGCACCTGGCGATCGGCGCCGGCTGTCGGACGGCCGCAACGCTTGGAGGAAGATGACCGCTGAGCAGCGGGCCGAGTTCCTCAACTG
>JBDHHX010000466.1:0-2189 GCA_039589155.1 Gemmatimonadota bacterium
GACATCATCATCGTGTTCGCCGCCACCAGCAGGATGGCGAAGAAGACTGCCATGCCGACGGCGTTCATCAGCAAGGCGACATTGCCCCACATCGTGATGAAACCGGTTTGGAACGCGCGCTCGGTCTCCGTGCGCGTGGCGGAACGCGAGTTCTCGTAGTGCCCGTCGATCGTCTCCGCCACCGTCGCCGCCGCCGCCGGGTCCGAGAGCCTCATCACGTACCAGCCGGGCTGCGCGGCCTGGCCCGAGTTCTCGTACAGGTATTCGTAATGGAAATAGAAGAGCTCGTCGCCGATCGCCGGGTCCGATGGCTCGAACACGGCGCGTATCGTGAACGGCCACTCGGTGCCCGCTCCGTAGATCGTGGCTTTCAACGGAATCGTCTGGCCCAGCTCCCAGCCGAATCGCTCCATCAGTCCGCTGCCTACCAACGCCGCCGTGCGCTCGCTCAGGTATGCTTGCTTCTGGTCCTCCGGGATCAGCAGCTCGGGGTACATCTCCAGGTACCGTTCCGAGTCGATCGCGAACTGCGGGAAGAAGTTCCTCGGCTCGACGTAGATGCCGCCGAACCACGAGGCCCAGCTCACCGCCTCCACGCCCGGGACCGCCGACAGCCAGCTGTAGTATGCCTCCGGCAGCGAGAAGACGATCGAGATCGCGTTCCTCGTCACCATGCGCGACTCGCTGCCCACCTCGCCCGCATCGTTCAGAGTCGTGATCACCGAACGCAACCCCACGAACAGGAACAGCGCCGCCGCCACGCTAAGCGTCGTGAGGATCGTGCGCCGCTTGTTGCGCTTCAGGTTGACCCAAACCAGTCGTGCGTATTTCATCGCGTCAACACCCCCTTATCGAGGTGCATGACCGCGTGGCCGCGCTCCGCCGCCCGTGCGTCATGCGTCACCATGACGATCGTCTTGTCGTATTCCGAGTTCAGCCGCTGCAACAGCGTCAGGATCTCGTCCGCCGACTTCGCATCAAGGTCGCCCGTCGGCTCGTCGCATAGCAGCAGCGTCGGGTCGCTGACGATGGCGCGCGCGATTGCGACCCGCTGCTCCTGGCCGCCCGACAACTGGCGCGGGAAATGATCCGCACGGTCCGAGAGACCGACGACGTCCAGCGCCGTCAGCACGTGCTCGCGCCGCTGCTTCTTCGACAGGTGAGTCAGCAGCAGCGGCAGCTCCACGTTTTGATGCGCCGTCAGCACCGGCAGCAGGTTGTAGAGTTGGAAGATGAAGCCGACGTGCCGCGACCTCCACGCCGCCAACTGACGGCTGGACATGCCGCTTATCGACTCGCCGCCTACGCTGATCGTTCCCGTGCTCGGCTCGTCGAGGCCGGCCATCAGGTTGAGCAGCGTCGTCTTACCGCTGCCCGACGGACCCATCAGCGCCAGGTACTCGCCCGCCTCGATGTCGAGGTCGATCTTCTCGAACACCGGTATGCGCTGGCTGTCACGCTGGTAGAACTTGCCCAGCTCGCGTATCTCGACTAACGCCATCTCGCCTTCCTCGTTCAGCGGGTCACCGCGACCCGCGCTCCGTCTTCCAGACCTTCGTGACCCGACACCACCACCAGTTCGCCACCCGAGAGGCCGCTGCGGATCTCACGCCGATCGCCGATCACCGGGCCGGCGCTCACCTGGCGACGCTCGACCCGGCCGCCCAGTACGACCCAGACGATCTGCGTCCCCGCGTCGTCGCGCACCGCGGCCGCCGGCACGAACACCGTCGCCGGACCGGCCGACTCCGTTTCCTCACTTATCTCCAGGAACTCGACCGTCGCGCCCATCTCCGGCAGGGCACGACCGTCGGGCTCCAGGATGCTCACCTTCACCAGCACCGTGGCGTTCCGGCGGTCCGCCGTCGGCACGATCTGCCGCACGGAACCGTCGAAGTGCGTGCCCGGGTACGCGTCCAACTCGATCGCCGTCGGCTGGCCGTGCCGGATGCGCGAGATGTACGCCTCGCTGACGTCGACCTCTACCTCGAGCGTTTCCAGGTCCGCCATCGTGACCACCGCGCCGCGCGTCAGGCCGCTCCCCGTCGCCACCGGCGCCACCACTTCGCCCACCTCGGCGTCCTTTCGTAGCACCGTTCCCGAAAACGGCGCCCGGATATACGTGTTCTCCAAACTCGCTCGCGCCACGCCAACCGCCGCCTCGGCGGCGCGCGCCTGGGCGACGAATC
>JBDHHX010000467.1:0-2178 GCA_039589155.1 Gemmatimonadota bacterium
GTCCGCGATCTGGTCACCGTCGCACCATCGCCAGCTAGCGCAGCCCGATGTAGCGCCGAACGGCCCATTCAGCGCAGAACAGGGCGATAAGGAGGAGGCAGGGCCAGCCGAGCGTCGCCAAGTGCCGGGGCCGACCGGCGCCAGGTTGGTCAGGCGCCGGGCCGCCTCCGGCGACCAGCTCGTCCAGGGAAGCGGCCGGGCGTGGCAGTAGCTCGCGGGAGTACTCCTCGACCTCGGCCGGGCCCTCGGCGGAAGCGGCGACCGTTTCACCACGGTGAGCGCGGGCCCTGAACCTGTAAGTCCCGGGCTCCAGGTGAGCGGCAAGGGTGTCGCCGGGGCCGGCAACGCCACGCCAGAGCGGCGCTTCTGCGCCATCGAGCTCTACCGTCAACGAGTCAATTCCGCCCGGCGCTCTCCACCTCAGAGCTTCACCGCGCTCGACGACGCGCCGCAGCGGCTGCAGGCCGGCCTCACCCGACGACCGCCCCTCCATCAGCCAGCCCGCCACTCCAGTCCACAGCGCTCGGTAGAGCTGGCGACCGGCGCCGCGTCGAAACGCCCAGCGCCAATAACCTTCGGCGGTGGCTATGACCCAGCGGCGGCCCCCGGCCCTACCGGCGACCACGGCAGGAGCCGGCTCGCCGCGGCGCTGACGGCGCAACATGAGAGGCTCCCAGGCTCGCTCCCCATCGATGTCGCGTGTGCGAAGCAGCGGGGATAGCTGATCCTCCACGAAACCACCCAGCTGCAGGGCGATAGGCGATAGAGGCAGTTCGGCCGACGCATACCATTCCCCAGAGGCAGGCACGCCGACCCTGACGTCCCACCCGGGCAGCTCGAACGGTCGACTGCCGGCCGGCAGAAGCAATAGCCGAGTCGCACCTCGGACCAACTCCTGTGCCCAAGCCGGCGCCACGGAGCTATAGCCGTGGACGACGAGCAAGGGCGCCTGTCGCGCTCGAGCTTGTATCGAGGTCAGCGGAACGGAGCGGTAGTCCTCGAGGCTGACGAGGCTGTCGGCGAGCCAGAGGTAAGCTGAAGTGGGCGCATCCGTGGCCCGCTCGAGGTTGGCGATCAGGAACGAAGGCTCCCAATCGGGCACAAGCGAGATCAACACCGGGCCGGCCGGCCGCTCACTGACACGGAGATAGAAGACGCGCCGATCGTCGCGCGGCTCGGGGTCAGGACGCTCCAACGCCAGACGGGCCGAGTAGCGATGGAAACCGGCGCGCCTCGAGACCGGGAACGCGAGCCTCACGGAGGCGTGCCGGCCTGACCCGGGCGCCTGGGCGACTCCCGACGCAGTGATGTTTCCAGCCTCGTCCTCTATCTCGATACCTAGAGTATCTCCCACCGCACCCGCGGCCACGAGATCGACCCGAACGCTCACCGAGTCCCCGCCCTGAGCCCATGCGGGAGCGACCACATCCGCGATCCCGGCTTCCGCGTATTCCGTCTCGAGGGTGGCGAAAGACAGTGCCAGGCCCTGGCGTCGAGCTTCCTCCGTCGCTTCCAGCGCATCGGCCACCCTGCGATCGCTCAGCACCCGGGCACGCCGGGCGCCCGCCAGAGCCGCGGCGCGCACGGCAGGTGCCAGGCGCGTCTCGTAGTAGACCGGTTCGTCCGGGAGCGAATCCGCGGCGACATTTTCCGGCGCTCCGTCACCAAACAGCCACACTCGCTCCGCTGGGCCCACCGAGTCGAGGGCCACGCTAAACAAGCTCGTGGCGCCGCCCGCCGACGGTCGCGACATGCTGTGGGAGCCATCCAGTAGGACCGCGTCTTCGCCCGCCGGCGTAACCCAGCTAGCGGGAAGCGACGGATTCAACAGTATCAGCCACGCGAACAGCAGGACGGCGGCCCGTAGACCCGCGGCCAGCGCTCGTCCGCTGACCGGTTCCTCCCGCGTCCGGTACCACCAGGCGACATAGGCCAGAACGGCCGCGGCGCCGAGCGCCAGCAGGATCCACTTGAGGGGAGTCACGTCACTCCCGGGTCGGGCGTTGGGTAGAGTCTCGCAGGCACGCCCTGAGGATAATGGACGGTGAACCCGACGCAAGCGTAGCTGCCGGGTCTGGGACTAGGACTGGGACTAGGACGTCGACTAAGACTAACAACTAAGCCACTACAAGTCCCAGTCGTAGTTGTAGTCCTAGAGCAATCCTAGTCTTAGTCGTA
>JBDHHX010000468.1:0-2166 GCA_039589155.1 Gemmatimonadota bacterium
TGATGAGGTCGTTCTCGAAGACTACTTCGGCCGGCTGGTTGGGGAAGACCTGCGCGCTGCCGCCTGTCATCTCCATGTCGGTGAAGGTGACGATGATCGCGTCGCTGAGCCCTTCGGATGTACGAGCATGGTCATGGCCTTCGGTGGCCTCGACCCAGAACACCTCGCCATCCGCGAACATGCGCTCCGTTTCTTCGCCGCCCTCTCGCGTGGTCTGGGTACCGCCGCGCAGCACGACCACCAGCTGGTTCCCGGCATGGGTGTGCTCGCCGGACCACTGTCCGGTCTCGACGGCGAGCCGCTGGACGACCATACTGGCGTTCTCGAGGATCGTGGGCGCGGTCATGTTCGGGTACATCTGGCCGGTGCTCATCTCCGTACCGGCCGCGGCCTCCTGCTGCTGCTCGGCCTCCTGGGCACAAGCGGCCAGCCCTAAAATCAGGGCGAACAGGATGAACGCCTTCGCTCCGAGTTGCATGAAAAGCCTCCCGGTTTAAGGGGTTTCTGCACCTTATGGGCTATTGGAACAAGCTGTAATCTCGTGGTGCAGTACCCCGGCGTCAATGTTGGCGAAAATCCCGCGTCAGCCGCCCCCTGCCACCTCCACCTTGACCCAGTAGGCCTCGTCCTTGGTCTCGTAGTCTACGTACTTGATCTCGACGGTGCGGCCCGGTTGCAGATCCTCCCAGCTGCCGACCTCGTTGGTCATCCGCTGCTTCGAACGATCGAGGTATACCCAGGTCTCATCGGTCACCCGTATGGTGCGTGTGCCTTCCACGCTCTGGACCGTGATCGTCCGGTTCTCCGCGTCTATTGCGATGATCTCGCCGAGGTAGGCGTACATGCCCGAGATGCCGGGGGACTGGCCGATGGGGATGTAGCGCTCTGTCATCTCCTGGCCCAGCGCGCTGGAAGTCCAGCACAGTATCGCGATCAAGGCGGCGATGCCGCTCAGTTTCTTCATCGTCATATACCTCCTAGTTGGACCCGACGATCTTGTCGCGAGCCCGCTCCAGCGCCGCGATCGCTTCGCGCGCCTCGCTCTGCGAGAACCTCTCCGACGCGCGCGTCGTGAGCCGCACTGCCTCGTTCAGGTCGGCGATGCAGTCGAGGTTCAGCTCGGCGGCGGTGAGGACCATGATCGCGTCGCTGGTCTCCTCGTTGGCGAAGACGAGCCGCTCGTAATCGGCACGCCGGTCGCCCGTAGCCGCCTTATCTAATAACGCGATACTCTGGCGGATGTTCTCCAGCGCGTTGATGGCGCGCAGGAATGCGGCCACCGCGTCGACTTCGGTGGCGTCCAAATTAATCGAACTGCCGGTGGCGGCGAGGATCAACTGGCCGGCCGGCGAGTTCTTGAACGAGTCGCCGTTGTAGAAGGCGATGGCGCCCTCGAGCGTGGCCACCGAGTTGTTGTGGAAGAAGGGTGGCGTGTCGGCGGCTTCCACCAGCGGCGGCGTGTTGAACTCGCCGTTGCCGGGCACGCCGAACCCGTCGTCCGGCGGGTTCTTCTCGCCGGTCAGGTCCGCCGGCTGGTCGGGCAGCACCTCGACCCCGGTATCGAAGTTCAGGTTGCCGGCCCCTTCGCCGAAGACGGCGGGGGCCGCGTTGGCGCCGGCGTTGAAGTGGCAGCCGAAGCATTTGCCGCCGTTGATGTCGTTGAAGATCTCCTGGCCACGCACGGCGCGCACGTCTTTGAGCGGCAGCGGCAACTGCAACTCCGCCTGCCTGCCCAGCGACAGCATGAACGCCTCAATGTCGTCCAGCTCCTGGTCGGTGGGCAGCCGGAAGTCGACTCCCGGGACACGGTTGGTGGTGAGCGGGAAGTGCTGAATCACGGCGCCGGTGGAGAAAGACCGCAGGCTGCCGTCGCCCGGCGCGCCATCACCGGACCAGCCGGTGCGCGGCCCATCGCGACTGTCCACAGACGTCCGCTGGGCCAGCGTGTGCGGGATGCCTCGCATGTTGAAGTTGTTCTCCAGGTCGTCGAACCCGTCCTGGTTCTCCAGGATGAGACCCAGGTACCGCATCAGCACCGGGTTCTCGAAGTTCTCGCCGAGATTCGGTTGAGTCTCGGCCACGAACAGCGGGTCGTTCGGCGGCAGCGTGGCGATGAACGCCGACGAGAGGCCGAAGTTGTCCTCTTCGCGGTGACAAGTGCCGCAC
>JBDHHX010000469.1:0-2148 GCA_039589155.1 Gemmatimonadota bacterium
CGGGTCGCCGAGTACGTCCAATCGAGGCGTAACGCCGAGACCCGGATCGGCCGAGGCGCTCAAGCGGCCGCCCGCTCGCTGCGGTGCGCCCTCGGCGATGCTCACCGTCACATAGCTGTTGAAGTCGGTGGCGGTGAACAGGAACTCGGTCGGCGTGCTGTGGGCCAGGTGGGCGATCGCCGCAGTGACGATGTCGCCGCCCCAGCTGTCCTCGATGGTCATGGCGATCCCCAGCTCGACGCAGAGGTCGCGGGCCTGTCTGGCCTTCGTCAGTCCACCGAACTTGCTGATCTTGATATTCACCACATCCATCGCCTGGTCGGCGTGGCCGCGCAACAGGATCGGGATGCCGTCGATGTTCTCGTCCAGCACGAACGGGTGGTCGGTGCGGCGGCGGATCGACAGGCATTCTTCGTACGTTGGGCAGGGCTGTTCGATATAGACGTCCACGTCGCGCACGCCGCGCACGACTCGCGCCGCCTCATGTTTGAGCCAACCCGTGTTCGCGTCCGCGATGAGAATGTCTCCCGGCTCCAGTACTTCACTCACCGTACGAATCCGAGCGATGTCGGTTTCCACTTCGCTCCCTACCTTGAGCTGAAAGCGTCGGTAGCCCTCGTCACGATAGCCGGCCACGTTCTCTGCCATCGCCTCCGGCGTACCTTGCGAGATCGCCCGGTAGAGCACGAAGTCCGCGCCGTACCGACCCCCCAGCAGGTCGCAGACGGGGGCCCCGGCGACCTGGCCCAGGATGTCCCAGCAGGCCATGTCGATCGCCGACTTCACGTAGGGGTGCCCCAACAGCGCCCGGTCCATGGTGCGATTCAGCTGTCCCAGCTGCGTTGGGTCTTCGCCGATGAGGTGAGGCGCCAGCTCGGCGATCCCTGCCCGAGCGCCGGCGGCGTAGGCCGGCAGATAGAACGGACCCAGCGGGCACACCTCACCGTGTCCGACGACGCCGTCGTCGGTCTTGATCCGCACGACCGTGCTGTCGAACACATCGACCGACTTGCCGCCGGACCACTTGTAGCTGCCCTCGTGCAGAGGCAGGTCTGCCTGGTACGCTACGATTCTCGTGATTCTCATGGCCACCCTTTCGATTATGGAAGCCTAGCGCCGAACTCACGTGGGCCGCAAACCCTGGAGACGACCGGCCTGCGCGACGGTAGCCGGGCGGGCGTTTCCCGGCTAGATTCTTGCCCCTCAATGGAGCAGTTCACTCGACAAAAGGCCGCGAGTCCGGCCGAATCTGGCGCCGGGACTCGGCGATTGGGAGTGTCGTCATGCGCGTAGCAGCTTCACCAAGGGTTCGTTGTCTGATCTTGCTCGCCGCGGTCGTTGCGTCCGTCGGGATTGCCGGCTGCCGTTACGACTCGGGGGAGGATTCGTCAACACCGCCTCCGCCTCCGCCTCTGGATGAACTTCCGCCGGTAGAGCAAGTCCTGGCGCGGATGTCCGAGTTCATGGCAGCGCAGCGGGAGTTCTCGTTCCGTGCTTTCGTCACCTACGAGGCCGTCCAGGACGATGGGCAGAAGCTCAGCTTCGACATGGTGCACAACGTGGCCGTCGGCAAACCGGACCGGCTGTTCTGGACGACTATCCAGGACGACGGCAGCGTCGACAGCGTGTGGTTTGCCGAGGGTGTCCTGTCGGTAGTCAAGCGCCCGGATGACGTCTACGGCCAGGTCGAGACGCCGAAGAGTTTCGCCGGGATGGTCGCCGTCGCCGACGCTTACTCGATACCCGTGCCGTTCGCTGACATCATTGGCGGCGACCCCACGGAGTTCTTCCTCGACGACCTGGAATCTGCGATCAACGTCGGTCAGACCTGGGTGAACGGAGAATGGACCGATCACCTCGCTCTTCGCCAGTCCGACGTCGATCTTGAGCTGTGGATCCGCAGCGACGGCGAGCCGGTCCCGGTGAAGATGAAGGTCATTTACAAGCTGGCAGAAGGAGCACCGAGCTTCTCGGCACACATTCGCGACTACGACTTTGCACCACGCTTCGACGCGTCGACGTTCCAATTCGTCGCGCCGGACAATGCCGATCAGGTGCAGGTGGCCCCCGTACGCTGACTCGGACACCGCGATCGCTATTCTGAAACGCTGGAGACCTTGAATGAAGCAGGCCAGATACTCAATCGTT
>JBDHHX010000470.1:0-2143 GCA_039589155.1 Gemmatimonadota bacterium
CGCTGACGACATCGAAGGTCTGCGACGCGCCATATTCGTGGGCCACGAGGGTTCCATGCCGAGCTGGGGATTGCACGGACTCAAGTATAAAGATATCGACGCCGTCGCCGCCTACATTGGCGAGGCGATGTCTGCGGCCGAGACAGTTGAGGCTGCACAGTAAATCAAGACAGCTCGAGTGCTGACCAGGCATCACGCCAGCGCGGGACCTGCGGCACGATCTTGTGGTCGTGCGGCAGGTCCCGTTGTCATCGGCGGCCCCATCGGGTCGTCAGGCAGAGAGGAGACATAATGAGCAGGTCGCGCCTTGTGTTGGTGGTCGCCGGCGCCTTGGCAACCGGACTCGCCGCATGCACCGAAACGACAGAGCGAAGCGACGTCGCCGGTCGCCTGGATCAATACGCCACCGTCCGGCTCACCGCCGACTTGAGCCAGCTTCAAGAAGCGGATCGCGAGATGATCCCGCTGCTCATTCAAGCGGCCGATCAGATGGACGCCATCTTCTGGGAGCAGGCGTACGGCGACAGGGAATCCCTGATGGGCAGCATCGACGTGGAAGCGGCTCGCATGTACGCCGACATCAACTACGGGCCGTGGGATCGCTTGGCCGGCGACGAGCCGTTCATCGAAGGCGTCGGACCCAAGCCGGCGGGTGCCAACCTGTATCCGGCCGATATGTCGGTGGAGGAATTCGAGGCCGCGGCAGCGGAAGATTCGGCGCTTGGAGATCTATACACACTCGTTCGTCGCGGAGATGACGGCTCGCTCTATGCATTGCCCTACCACGAGGCGTTCAGCGAGCAGGTGGCCGCCGCGTCCGCGAAGCTACGCGCTGCTGCCGAGCTGGCCAGCGACCCGGGTCTCAAGCTCTATCTGGAGCTCAGGGCCGACGCACTGCTCAACGACGAGTACAGGGCGAGCGACATGGCCTGGATGGACATGAAAGACAACGCCGTCGACGTGGTCATCGGCCCGATCGAGACTTACGAGGACCAGTTGTTCGGGTACAAGGCCGCCTATGAGACCTACGTACTGATCAAAGACCGGGCGTGGAGCGAGCGCCTCTCGCGTTTCGCCCAGTACCTGCCCGAGTTGCAGCGCGGCCTTCCGGTGCCCGACGAGTACAAGCAGGAGATGCCGGGTACTGACTCGGATCTAAACGCGTACGACGTCGTCTACTACGCGGGCGACGCGAATGCCGGCTCGAAGACGATTGCGATCAACTTGCCCAACGACGAGACGGTGCAACTAGAGAGGGGAACTCGTCGGCTGCAGTTGAAGAACGCCATGCGTGCGAAATTCGACCGGATCCTGGTCCCCATCGCCGGCGTCCTCATCGACGAAGAACAGCGCGGACACATCACGTTCGACGCCTTCTTTGCCAACACCATGTTCCATGAGGTCGCTCACGGTCTGGGGATCAAGAACACCATCACGGGGCAGGGGACCGTGCGCCAGGCACTCCGCAGCCATGCCTCGCCGATGGAGGAAGGGAAAGCCGACATCCTCGGGCTCTACATGGTCAACCGTTTGTACGAGGACGGCGCCATCACAGACGGCGACGTACGGAACAACATGGTCACGTTCCTTGCAAGCATCTTCCGATCGGTCCGCTTCGGGGCTTCCAGTGCCCACGGCAGAGCCAATATGGTCCGCTTCAACTACTTCGCGGAGATGGGAGCGTTCGTTCGCGACGAGGCCACCGGCACCTACAGCGTCGACTTCGACCAGATGCGCCGCGCCGTGGCGACGCTGGCCGAAGAGATCCTCACCATTCAGGGTAACGGCGACTACGAGGCGGCCGGGCGGCTGCTGGAAGAGAAGGGCATCATCGGACCGGATCTTCAGGCTGACCTCGACAGGCTCAGGTCTGCCGGGATACCGGTGGATATAGTGTTCGAGCAGGGAATGTCCGTGCTAGAGGGCACGTGACCGGCTCTACCCGGTATCTGCCGGCCCTGAGGGGGCAAGATCGTGCAGTCCGCCGACCCGCTGTTCCGGGCGGCGGCGATCCTGGAGAGCGAGTAGCGATCGACCGGGCGCGCTATCCGCCGGGCGGACTCTCACATCCGGCGGTGCGACGCGAATAGATAATGCTGATGAACCGCCAGCCCTGCTGGGTGCGAGCCAGGTGAAACGCGTC
>JBDHHX010000471.1:0-2129 GCA_039589155.1 Gemmatimonadota bacterium
CAATACCGCTGTACACGCTCGACGGCGACGAAGGCAGCGTCAACATGGCCGTCGTGGTGGCGTCACCGGGCGCAATCACGGACATCGCCCCGAACGACGGGCATCTGACTCTTATTCGTGGCGGGATCCAAGATCCCGCCACGAATAAGACCGATGGGGCTCGCCCGAACTTACGCCGCGGGGAGTTGGTTCGCCGATGGCGACCCCAGTGAGCTAAGCGCGCGAATGCCTAGTTCGACCCCGCCATCATCTCGTCGCGCTTCGCCTTGAATTCGGTGCCTTCATTCCAGCTCGGGAACGTCGACTCGTTGGCCAGCGTGTAGGCGATCTGGAAGAACAGGTACAGATCGTCGATGGCGCCCTGCATGTCCCAGTCCGCGCTGTACTCGTCGGAGACCTGATGGTAGTGCTGGGCGGTCCATTCGTCTTTGAGCTGCCGCGTCCATGCGTCGCCGTGCTCGACGTGGTCGTTACCGACGTCGGTGTAGAGCGCCGGAACGCCCTGCTTGGCCAGCGGGAAGTGATCGGAGCGATAGAAGTACCCCTTCTCGGCCTCCGGATCCGGTTTGACCACGCGGTTCTGAGCCTCGGCGAACCGCACCAGGTAATCGTCGAGCTCCGAGTTGCCGTAGCCGACGACGTAGATGTCGTTCATCGCGCCGTAGATGTTCAGACCGTCGATGTTGATGGCGGCGACGGTCTTGTCGAGCGGGTAGACCGGGTTGGCCGCGTAATAGGCGGAGCCCAGCAGGCCCTGCTCCTCGGCTGTGGTCCACCAGAAGACGATGGAACGCTTCGGCGCCGTCTCCAGCGAGGCGAATGCCTCCGCCAGCTCGATGATGCCCGCCGTGCCGGTCGCGTTGTCTAGAGCTCCGTTGAAGACCTGGTCGCCTTCCAGGCTCGGATTCATCCCCAGGTGGTCCCAATGGCCCATGATGACGACGTACTCCTCCGGGCGCTCGCTGCCCGGTAGCAGTCCCAACACGTTGTGCGTTGTGGAACGCTCCACCGTGTTGCTGACGGCCGTTGACGCGCTGACTCCCATGGGCACCGGCTCGAATTCGCGCTGCGCCGCCTGTGCCGTCAGCTCGTCCAGGTCGAGGCCCGCCATCTCGAAGATCTCTTGCGCCACCTCGAGCTGCAGCCAGCCCTCCACCTTGACCCTCGACATGTTGTCGTCGGCAGGGACCATGTCCAGCTGCGGACCGGCCCAGCTGCCCTCGACGGTGTTCCAGCCGTAGGCGGCCGGCTCGGTGTCGTGGATGATGAGAGCGGCGGCCGCGCCCTGCCTGGCCGCTTCCTCGTACTTGTAGGTCCAGCGGCCGTAGTAGGTCATCGAGTTGCCGTTGAACAGCGCAGAGTCCTTGGTGGCATAGCCCGGATCGTTGACCAGCATGACGACCGTCTTGCCGCTCACATCGATCCCCTCGTAGTCGTTCCAGTCGTACTCGGGCGCGACGGTGCCGTAGCCGACGAAGACGAGCTCCGAGTCTTCCAGGTCGACGCGATCGACGACGCGCCTCGTCCACGCGATGAACTCGTTCACGTAGCTGTACTGCTTGACGCTGCCGCGCTGCCGGACGCTCAACGTCATGCTCGGGTCGGCGGTGATCGAGACGAGCTGAACCTCTTGGAACCAGCCGTCACCGGCACCAGGCTGCAACCCGATGCGCTCCGCCTGGCCCTGCAGATACTCGAGCGTCCTCTCTTCTCCGGACGTGCCGGGGAAGCGACCCTCGAACTCGTCGGAGCTTAGAACCTGGATATGCTCGACCAGGTCGGCGATGGTGATCGTCGCCAGCGCCGCTTCCACTTGCGGGTCCGCCTGTTCGCCGGGCGCGCAGGCACCGATACCGATCAACGCAGCGATGGCGGCGACAGAAAGCTTTCTGTAGATAGTGCGATTCATGTAGACCCCTCTGCGAAATTGTAGTTCGGACGAACTGTAAGCTCGGGCTCACTCCGCGCCGAACGAACGACGCGCAGGGCCGAGGGTTGGGGGCTTGTGAATTGTGGGGGAACGTATGCGGCGGACGGACGGGCGCAAGGCTTTTGGCTGGGAGGTAGGGAGCGCTAGTTGAGTGAGGGAGCAGTGGAGCGTGGGAGACTGCGAGTTTAGAGTTCACTCC
>JBDHHX010000472.1:0-2126 GCA_039589155.1 Gemmatimonadota bacterium
CGATGTTGCCGTTCTCGTCCACGGCGCCGATGCGATCCGCATCGCCATGGAACGCTACCCCCAAATCCGCCTCGCTGGAACGAACTCGATCGATCAGGTCCACCAGGTTCTCGTCCACGGTTGGATCGGGATGGTGGTTGGGGAAGCTGCCATCGGATTCGCAGAACAGAGCGTCCACGCGCGCGCCGATCCGCTCCAGCATCTCCACCGCCGCCAGGCTGCCGGCACCGTTACCGCAGTCCACCACGACCTTCACCGGACGTTCCAGTGCGAAGCGGCCGACCACGTCTTCGATGTAATCGCCGAGTATAGGCCGCTCCGCTATCGTGCCCGCCCCCGAGGCGAAGTCATCATTCTCGATCCGGGCTCGTAGCCGCTGGATAGAGCGACCGTAAAACGGTCCCCGTGAGGTGAGCATCTTGAAGCCGTTGTACTCCGGAGGATTGTGCGAGCCTGTCACCTGAATGCCTGCGGCCGCGCTCAGGTGATGCACGGCAAAGTAGAGCGCCGGCGTCGGCACGCAGCCGACGGCCACAACCTGGGCTCCGCTGACGCGCAACCCCTCGGCGAAAGCCGCTGACAACCCCTCCGAGCTATGCCGATTGTCATGTCCGATCGTCACCGTCGGCCCGGCGGCCTCCAGTTGGGCTCGCAGCTCGCTTCCGTACGCCCGACCCAGCGTCTCCGCGAGTTCGGGGGTCAGGTCCTCACCCACGACCCCCCTGACGTCGTACTCGCGAAAGATGTTCTGGCTCACGCTCGACATAATTCGCCCTCCGCCCGGAGTGGCATCCGGAGTCTCGAATCTGTGTGTGGGAGGCGCGCTAGCGCTGTGTGATGGGTCTGTGATCGACTACCTGGCCCGCCACCTGACCGAGATCGCCTACACTCTGCCGCGCCTTCAGCAACGGCCACGACGGGAAGAGTCCCATCAGTACCGTGACGATTGCGCAGATCGCGAGCGCCGCTCGCAACGAACCCGCCCATATCACGCCCTCGCGCTCCTCCGCCGCTGGCTTCATGTACATGTTGACGATGACGCGCAGGTAGTACCAGTACGAAACCAGCGTGCTCACGACCAGGATCACAGCCAGGTCCAAATAGCCAGCTTCGACCGTCGCCCTCAAGATGTAGAATTTGCCGACAAAGCCAGCGGTAGGCGGCAGCCCGGCGAGCGACACCAGGAACAGCGTCAGGATGGCTGCGGGCCACGGGCGTGTCCAGCCGAGTCCATTGTAGTCGGACAGTTGCTGGTATTGATCGCCCTTCCCCGCCAGCACCAGCACAATGGCGAATGCCCCGACAATCATGGCGGTGTAGGCGACGAGATAGAACAGGAACGAAGCTACGCCGGACTGGTTTGCGGAGATCAGCGCGACCAACAGGTAGCCTGCGTGGGCGATCGACGAATACGCGAGCAGCCGCTTGATGTTGTTCTGTACCAGAGCGATGAGGTTGGGCACCACCATGGTCAACGCGGCGAACCACCAGATGATGTACTCCCAGTAGGCGTGAAAGTCGCCAAGCCCCAACACGAAGATCCGGATAAACGCGGCGAACGCCGCCCCCTTGATGGCGGCGCCCAGGAAGGCGGTCACCGGCGTCGGCGCGCCCTCGTAGGCATCGGGGGTCCAGACGTGGAAAGGCACCGCCGATACCTTGAACCCGAAGCCGATAGCCATCAATGCCAGTCCGGCAACGAGCAGAATTCCCGCCGAGCTCGAGTCCAGCATGATGCCCATCAGCCCGATGTTCGTCGTCCCACTGGCCCCCAGCAGGATGGCCATCCCGTAAAGCAGGAAAGCGCTGGCGAAAGCGCCCAGCAAAAAGTACTTGAGCGATGCCTCTGCAGACCGCGGATCTCTCCGATTGAAGCCCACAAGAACGTAGACCGCAATCGACATCAGCTCGAACCCGAGGAATATCAGAATCAGGTCCCGGCTCCCGGCCAGGATCATCATGCCAACCAGCGCGAACAGCAGCAGAGCGTAGTACTCCCCGTCCGTCAGATCCTCGCGGATATTGTAGTCGAAGCTGATCAGGATGGTCAGGCCGCCGGCCGCCAGGAAGATGAAGTTGGTGAAGATCCGGAAACCGTCGATCGCCACCATACCAGTGTTCCCGAT
>JBDHHX010000473.1:0-2109 GCA_039589155.1 Gemmatimonadota bacterium
CGGAGAGCAGCTGCGCGTCGGTCGGGCGCCGGCGCGCCTGCTCCAGCAACCGGACCATGGCCTCGCGCGACTCGCCGCGCTCCTCGATCTGGTAGTACGCATAGAGGTTGTGGGCCATGGACAGGTTGGGGTTGAGCTCCAGCGCCTTCTGAAAGGCGCGATCCGCATCCGCCAGATCCGCGTCCGGATCCCCGTGACTGTACTTGGCCATTACGCGTTGCACGCGACCCAGCTGCGCCCACGCGGGCGCGTAGTCCGGATCCTCGTCGAGGCAGGTGCGATAGAGGTCCCGCGCTTGGTCCAGCATTCCGAAGTTGTGGGCGAGCTGGTTCGCGCGCAGGTAGTACTGGTAGGCCGATGCGCTGGCCGGCACGTCGCTCTGCAAAGATCGCTTGCGGCCCGGCGCCAGCTTCAACGCCAGCGAGTCCACGATGCGGCGCGCCAGCTCGTCCTGCAATCGGAAGAGGTCACCCAGATCGACCTCGGAGGTGTCCGACCAGACGAGCTCGCCGCCCGGGGCCTCGAGCAGTTGTGCGCTCACACGCAGCCTACCCCCGCCGCGCAGCAGGGTCCCGGTCAGGACCAGCTGCGACTCCGTCTCCCGCGCGATGCGGGCGCAGTCCAGCTCGCCCTCGGCGTAACCCGCACCCACGTGGCTGGGCTTGACGACGAGCCCTTCGATGCCGGAAAGCGAAGTACTGAGCGCATCCGCCAATCCGAATGGGAGGAAGTCGATCTCCTCGCACGGCTGCAGTAGCCGGAACGGCACCACCAGCATGCGATGGAACGTGGTCGCGCCCGGTCGCTCCGTGCCGTCGACGAGATCTGCCGCGACGCTCAGCTCTCTCGCCATCGCCGCGGCGGACTCCGGCCGTTCATCGGGCTGCTTCGCCAGGGCGCGCTGAATCACCCGGTCGGCCGCCTCCACGGCCGGTCCCCCGGTGAGGGTCGGCGGCTGCTCGTTCAGAACGGCGTAGAACCCGTCCGCCGGTGTCTCCGCTCGAAACGCCGGCACACCCGCGATCATCTCCAGCGCCAGGGCCCCGGCGGCAAAGAGATCGGCGCACGGGCCGGGCTCTTCCCCGGTGAACACCTCCGGGGCCATGAAGCCCGGCGTTCCCACGAACACCCCGGTCTGCGTGAGCCGTTCTCCGGCCGTGCCGCGAAACGAGCGCGCCAGCCCAAAGTCGAGGAGCTTGACGCCGTGCGCGGTCAGGAAGACGTTGTTCGGCTTGAGGTCGCGGTGCACGATGCCGCGGCCGTGGAGCTCCTCCAGGGCGCTCAGAATCGCGATGGTGACCTGCAGCGCCTCGCCCAGCGGAAGCGGACCGCGTTCAAGCCTTGCGGCGAGCGGCTCGCCCTCCAGAAGCTCCATCGCGATGAACAGCTCTTCTTCGTGCTGACCGACCTCGTAGACCTGGCAGATGTGCGGGTGGTTCACGCCGGCCGCCGTGCGTGCTTCGCGCATGAGGCGCCGCTGTGCGGTCGCGTCGGTCAGCGCGGCGTGGACCGTCTTGATGGCCACCCTCCGCCCGAGCTGGCTGTCCTCGGCGGAGTAGACCACCCCCATGCCCCCCTCGCCCAGCTTCGCGGTCAGTTTGTAGCGGCCGATCGTGCGCGGCAGCTCGAGTTCTCCGCGGGGAAGATCGGGAAGGAGCCCGCTCGTCTCGATCGAAGGAGACGCCACCAGACGGCGCACTTCGCTTCGCTCATCGGGGTTGGTGATCGCCTCGACGAACGCATCGCGCTCCTGGCCTGCCAGGCCGCAGGCCTGGAGGTAGAGGCTTCGGACTCGCTGATAGCGTTCGGCGTCCACGGATTGGGACGCGATTCTAGCGCGATGACGGCGGCGTGGGCGAAGCAGGGGGAGAAAGGCGAGTAGCGGTTGGTTGCGCCCGGTTTAGGCGCGTGGCACGGCGCGCTACTTCCGCTTCGCGATTCGGCGCTTCAGAGCTTCCAGGCGCTCGCGGAACTCGGATTGCTCGACGGACCAGAGCTGCTGGATGAGCTCGCGCTCGACCGCCTCGTCGTGATCGGCGACACCGGTCATGCCGCGCAGCGTCGCCTTGAGGCGCGCCATCATTTCCCGCGGCACTTTGGCGGCGCGCG
>JBDHHX010000474.1:0-2102 GCA_039589155.1 Gemmatimonadota bacterium
CCTTCGCTGGCGCTGGCGTTCCGCATCGCGCGGACTTTCGGGATGACGCTGGAAGAGACCTTCGAATGGGTCGAAGACTGAGGTTGAGATGTTGAAGTCGAAGAAGCTGCGCACCTGGATCGTGTCGCTCGCGGCGATGTTGTTGTTCGCCGTGGCGCTGCTCTGGTGGGTCTACCGCCCGTGGGCGCTCAACTGGGGAGCGACCGATGAAGAGATCGCCCGGGCGATGCCGGGCGACAGCATCGTAGTGGGCGCCGACTTCGTCGCGACGCGCTCGGTGACGATCGACGCGGCGCCCGCCGAGGTGTGGCCGTGGCTCGTGCAGATCGGCTACTTGAGGGCCGGGTTCTACAGCCACGACCGTCTCGACAACGACGGCGTCCCTAGCTCGGACACGATCATGCCGCTCTACCAGGGGCTGCGTGTGGGCGATTCGATCCCGCTGTCCGCGACGGGTGATGCCGAAGTGACGCTGCTGGAGCAGAATCGCTTCATGTTGCTCGTAATCGAGCACGGCGACGAGGAGAAATGGACTTGGGTTTGGGGTCTCTATCCGGATGGAGCGCAGACCCGTCTCGTCAGCCGCCTGCGAGTCACGGTCCCTAGCCTGCGAGTGCGGATCATGCTCGACATGTTCGAGATCATCATGATGAAGGAGCATCTGCTGGGGATTAAGGAGCGAGCGGAGAGGGAACAGCTCAACAGCCGACAGCCATCAGCCGTCGCTCGACGCTGAAGTTGTTTCCGTCGATCAACGCTCGCCTTTCGACCTTCGACCTTCGCGGCTAATTCGATAGTCGTGAGTAGAGAGTCGATCGACGGAGACGCGCAGCGCCGATACAACTTGAACGTCGAGCGACGGCTGTCGGCTGTCGGCTGTTGAAAAAGCCTAGATCTTGGGCTTCGCCCGAATCCTCACCCTATTCCTGCCCGCCTGTTTCGCCGCGTACAGCGACTCGTCAGCGGCCTTGATGATATCGTCGGGCTGCTCGGAGTCGCGGAAGGTATTGTCGGCGCCGCCGATGCTGACGGTGACCTGCAGCGTCTTGCGGCTGCCGGAGATGGGCCTGGGCTGATCGGGCTTCTTGCGCGGACGGCCGGCCCCGCGGAGGGTGAACACCTTGCCGGCGAGGCGGGCGCGGAGGTTCTCGAGATGCTGCTGCGTCTGCTCGACCTTCTTGCCGGGGAAGATGATGGCGAACTCCTCGCCGCCATAGCGGAACGCCTTGCCACCGCCCGTGACTCCCGCCAGGACACCAGCGACCATGCGGAGCACCTGGTCGCCCACATCGTGGCCGTGCTTGTCGTTGAACGCCTTGAAGTGATCGACGTCGACCATCGCCACGGTGTAGTTGGTGTGGGCGATCTGGTAGAGCAGGTCGTACATGCCGCGTCGCGTCGGCAGGCCGGTGAGCGCGTCCTGGAAGGCGAGCCTATATGAAGTGTCGATCACCGAAACGATGATCATCAGGCCTGCCGCCGCCAGGTAGGTCGTCGACTCGACGCCGCCGTACCCGGTGCTCAGCGCCAGCAGACAGGCGAGGAAAACCCAGAGCATCGTCTTGCGCTCGGCGCCGGGCCGCCAGAAGTAGCGGAACACGAAAGTCGCCAGTGCGATGCCGAAGATGAGGAACGAAAGGTCGGGGACGTTGGTCCAGGCCGGCTTCAAGCCGCCGAGGAAGCTGACGTCGAGGACCGCCAGTGCCTCGTGCTGCCCGCTACGGACCATGTTGATCACGATCGCCGGCTGTACGACGATGGACGCCCACTGGGATATCCCCTGGACTGTAACCGGACCGCGTTCGGGAAGCAGCCCCAGGATCAGCAGGTTCAGCGGCAGCAGCACGGCCACCACGTTGTATACCATGTGGCCGACGCCCTCACCGGCCACTTCCATGCCCACGTAGTGCATCAGAACCCGGTCGACGATTCCCAGCATCACCAGGGCGAGCAGCATTCGATTGCGGTGGAAGCGCCAGCACTGGATGATGCTGATGAAGTAGACCGCGGGATACACCGGTGCGAAATCGACCGCCCACACCCGCGCCGGTTGCCAGGTGATAATCAGGTAGGCAACGAGTAGGAAGATCCCCTCCGGGATG
>JBDHHX010000475.1:0-2095 GCA_039589155.1 Gemmatimonadota bacterium
ATCGGCGCCGTTATCGTATCCGGGATAGGCCACCGTGAAGTAGAAACCGTCGGCCAGCGGTTCGCCCAGGTCGTTGTCGTAGACCAGCCGGAAACCGTTACCCAGGAAGAGCTTCTTCATCAGTTTGGCGCGCCGGGCATACTCACGCGCCGGCTTCCACAGACTCGTGTCTCCGCCGTTGGCCGCCTCGAGCAGGGCCAGCAAACCGTACTGCGGCGTTTCGGGCACGCAGGCGGCGATGGGATACAATACGCCGTGGACGAAGGCGTGGCCGATGTTGGGCGTGCCGTAGTTGGCCACCAGATCGGCTGACTCCATTTCCATCAGCTCCGGTGAGACGATCGTGATCGCGATGCGTTGGCCCGCGTAACTGAACATCTTCGAGCTGCTCACGATGCAGATCCCACGCTTGGTGTAGTGCAGCACCGTGGGCTGGTAGGGCGGCACGCCGGGTCGCATGTAGTCCTGCCGCAGGTCCATACCGAAGTAGGCCAGGTCCTCGATGGCGATCAGCCCGTACTCGTCGAAAATACGACCCAGCCCCTGCAATTCGGACTCGGTGAGCACGATCCAGCTCGGGTTGTTGGGGCTGGACCAGATGATGGCGCACAGATCGCCTTGCTTGGCGCGCTGTTCCACGGCCTGCACCAGCTTGTCACCACGGTGGTCGTAGAAGTCGATACTCTCACTCTTCACGCCGAGAAAACGGGTCTGTAGCTTGTTCACTGGAAAGCCCGGCTCGAGATAAAGCACGGTGTCGGCGCCCTTGCGCATGCGACTGGCCAGCGCCAGACTCGCAAAGCAACCCTCCATCGCACCCACCGTGGGAACGCAACATGAAGGCGGGACGTCCACGTTCATGAACAGCTTGACGAACCGGGCCGCTTCTTCCTTCAAAGCCGGTACGCCTTCGAACGGCGCGTAGATGTGGCCGACGTTGCGTTCGCGCAACGCCCGGGCTTCGGCCTCGATGGCGATGGGGTGCACGGGAAGGCCCGGCACACCGAACTCCATGCGAATGAACTCGACGCCCAAATCCGTCTCGATGGCGTTGACCAGCTTGTTCATCTCGCGGATCGAAGCGGTACGGATGTCGAATCTCTGGCCGGCGACGATCTTGCTGATCGCCGCGGCGTCGAAGGGGACGGTCAACTCTTTCGTGGACACAGCGGCTCCTCTCTGGATGGTAGGCATGACACCACGATAGCCGACAATACGGCGAGGGCCAAGACCCGAACGAGACCCGTCCGGTCAACAAATAACTACTTGTGGAACCGCGGCTTGGCGCTCTACTCGGTGACCCTGACGTCCCCGTGCAGGATCTTCAGCGCGATGGCGTAGACCACCGCGGCCATTGCCCCGCGCCACCAGGATTCGGGAGAGATTTTTAAGATGTAACCCCCCGGGCCCGCGAACATGGAATAAGAGCCAAGAAGGAACAGGATGAAGGACAATCCGAGCAGGATCCAGCCGACATGCTTCATCGGGCACCTCCGTTCCGGGATCAACCCCGACCCGGAACGTTTATACCACCGAATCCGTGTGGTTCGTGCGGGCTAGGAATCGCAGTCCTTCTTGTGGCTGCAGGCGCCGCACTCGCCCTGGGCGCCGGGGGCCTTCTCGCCAGAGGCGAGCTGCAGCACGACCCACAGCCCGCAGATCAGCGCCAGCCCGAGGATCGCCAGCACGTGCACGCCCATTGCCGTCACGCCCCGTGGAACAGGCCGGCGAAGCCCATGAACGCCATGGAAAGGATCCCGGCGATGAAGAAGCTCATCGATAACCCACGAACGACGGAGGGCACATCGGTCAAATCTGTTTCTTCGCGCAGCCCGGCCATGATGACCAGCGCCAGTGTCAGGCCGATGCCCGCGCCCAGCGCGTAGACCAGGCCCTGGGTGAAGTTGTAGCCGCGGCCGGTGGAGAACAGTGCCAGACCGAGTATCGCGCAGTTGGTGGTGATCAGCGGGAGGAAGATACCCAGCGCCTTGAACAACGTGGGGCTGAGTTTCTTGATCACCATCTCGACGAACTGCACCGTGCTGGCGATGACCACGATGAAACAGATCACACGCAGGTAGGGCGCGTACTGCAG
>JBDHHX010000476.1:0-2090 GCA_039589155.1 Gemmatimonadota bacterium
CCCAGTCGCCGTGGCCGGATAGCGTGGCCAGCAGATCGCCGGTCCGGGCATCCCATATCTTGGCGGTACTGTCGCCACTGGCGCTGGCGATCAGCGTATGGTCCGGGCTCACGGCAACGCCGAGGATGGTGTTCGTGTGGCCGGTCGAGGCGAGCAGCTCTGTCCCCTCCGCCGCGTTCCAGATCTTCCACCTACCGCCGTAGTCGGCGCTGGCGACGCGCTCGCCATCCGGGCTGAAGGCGATCGCCCAAACGTCATCGGCGTGACCCACCAGGCTGACGATGTCACGGTTCGCCGGCGACTGCCACAGCTTCACGGTCATGTCGTCGCTGGCCGTGGCCAGCTGCATGCCGTCTTTACTGAAGGCGACATCCCAGAGCACACCCGCGTGCCCCGAGAGCGTGATCAGCTCCTCGCCCGTCGACGCATCCCACAGCTTCACCGTCCGATCGGCGCTGGCGCTGGCCAGCAGCGTGTCACCGCCGGCAGCGACGTAGTCGATGCCGAACACCGAATTCGTGTGACCCAGCATGCTGCGTAGCTCGAGGCCCGTGCTCAGGTCCCACACTTTGACAATCTGGTCCGTTGCCCCAGTGGCCAACCGCAAGCCGTCCGGACTGAAGGCGACGGCCGAGGCTTCGCCCTCGTGTCCGTAGAGCGACCAGGCCAGGTCGCCGGTGTCGGAGTCCCACACGTAAGCGGTCCCGTCGCCATCGACGCTGCCGACTTGCCGTCCATCGGGGCTGAAAGCCACGTCCCAGACGGCGCTCCAGTGGTTGTCGAAGGTGACCAGCTGCTCGCCCGAGTAGAGATCCCAGACGACGACCTCGGCAGCGGCTCCACCACTGACCAGGCGCGTGCCATCCGGGCTGAAGTCGATGGCGTACACCCAGGCGCCCGGATCGAATTCCTGCAACAGTTCACCCGTGTAAGGGTCCCAGACTCTGATCCGCTCATCATCGCCCGCCGTCGCCAACTGGCTGCCGTCCGGGCTGAAGGCGATGTCGCGCGCCCAGTCGCTGTGCGCCGCGATCGTCGATAGCCGCCGGCCAGACGTCACGTCCCAGATCCGCACCGTGCTGTCAACGCTTGCGCTCGCCAGTAGCGTTCCGTCGGGGCTGAAGTCCACGGCGAAAACTTTGCCCGTATGGCCGGTCAGACTCATCAGCTCGCGCGATGTCTGCACCGCGCGCTGTAGCGCCTCCCCCGCGATCGGCGCATACTCCCGGCTCGCCGAGTAGGTCGACGAGATGGAGTGCAGGGCCAGCAGCAGCGTGCGGCTCGCATCGGTCTGTTCCGAGATGTTCTTGTGCGCGGCCGCGGCGAGCTCGTGAGCGTGCGCCTCGATGCTGGCGGCCTGGGCATCTTCGACGGCTTCGGCCAGGTCGATGTTCATCTGCCCCAGCGCTTCGTTGGTCGCCCGCAACGAGTCCTCGCTTGCCACCAGATTCGTGTTGGTCGCGACCAGCTGCTGGTACGCGTCCGCAAGCTCGTTGTTGGTCTCGGTGATCCGTTCGTTCGCCTGGCCCAGCTCGATCCCGCGATTGTCCGCTCGCCGGTTCTCGGCGATCGCGACGATCGCCAGGCCGGCCGTGATCGCGAAGGCAACGAACAGCGCCGCCGAGAACACCTGGAAGCGGCGCAACTCGCTCTTGCGGGCCGCTTCCTTCGCCTCTTCCTCCTTGCGACGCTCCGTCTCCGACGCGTCGAGGAACTGCATGGCGAGATCGAAGTCGCCGCCGTAACGCTGGCCCCACAGCCGCGTCGGCCGCTCGAGGCTCCGCCAGGCGAGGCCGGTGTCCAGGTCGGGCGTCCGCCACAGGGCAGCTTCGCCCTGCTTCCACAACTCGGCGGTCTCCTCCAGCCGGTGGTAGATCCAGGCCGAGTGCGCCTCTTCGTCCACCCAGCGGTTCAACCGGTCCCACTGGCGGATCAAGCTCTCATGGCTGATGTCCAGCGTCGTGTTGGGATAGACCGGTTCTATCGCTGGAGGCGTGATAAAGCTGCGATCGGGTCGCCGGAAGACGTCGGCCACGCTCATCACGTCGTCCTCCGGCACGACGGCGGCCGCGGCTATCTCGGCCACCGCC
>JBDHHX010000477.1:0-2082 GCA_039589155.1 Gemmatimonadota bacterium
GACGATGCGCTACCACAGTGTGCGACCGCCCCAGGAGGCGCTCCGCGCCCGGATTCGCAGCCTGGCGGCCGAGCGCCCTCGTTGGGGCTACCGGATGCTCCACACACTCCTGCAGCGCGAGGGCTGGGCGGTGAATCACAAGCGGGTGCAGCGGCTCTATCGCGAGGAAGGCCTGGCAGTGCGCCGGCGCGGCAAGCGGCGCCGCAGCCAAGCGCCACGCCCGGTCCGCGAGCCGGTGGGCGACGCAAATGTGCGCTGGAGCATGGACTTCCTCGCGGACACGCTGAGTTCGGGCCGGACTTTCCGCTGCCTCACGATCGTGGACGAGTTCACGCGGGAGTGTGTCGCGATCCACGCGGGGCACGCGATCCCGGCCGTGCGGGTGATCGAGGTGCTGGAGCAGCTCCGCGTGAGCCGAGGGTTGCCGCAGAGCATCATCACCGACAACGGCTCGGAGTTCACCAGTCGAGCCTTCGATGCGTGGGCCTACGCGCGCGGGATCAAGCTGGCGTTCATCCAGCCGGGCAAGCCGGTGCAGAATGCGTTCGTGGAAAGCTTCAACGGAACCTTGCGAGACGAATGCCTCAACCTGCACTGGTTCGTCTCTCTTCCCGATGCCCGACGCACCATCGAAGCGTGGAGGCAGGACTACAATCGCGTGCGGCCGCACAGCTCGCTCGGGCGACGGACCCCGGCCGAGTTCGCGAGCCAGCACCCCGAGGGCGACCTCGTCACCATCAGCAGTGCTGGTGTCCCGGAATAGTTGGAGTGGAGTTCACCCGCTTTCGTGGACGGTTGACGGCTTGGGATTCAAGCCGCATGTAGGGTCTCATTTTCGAAGGTGATCGGGGACCGCTGGCCGAGGGCGGAGTGCCGGCGGTGCGGGTTGTACCAGCCTTCGATGTAGGAGAAGATGACGATGCGCGCCTCGGCCTGGGTCCGGAAGCGGTGCTGAGCGAGGACTTCGCACTCGAGGGTGGCGAAGAAGCTCTCGGCAAGGGCGTTGTCATAGGCGTCGCCACGCGAGCCCATCGACGGTTCGACGCCCATCTCCCGACAGCGCTGGCCAAACGCGACGGACGTGTACTGACAGCCGCGATCGCTGTGGTGGATCACGCGCGCCGGCCGGCGCTGCGCGAGCGCCATGTTCAGCGCGTCCAGCACGAGCGCGGTCCGCAGGTGCGTTGCCATCGACCAACCAATGACCCGCCGACTGTAGACGTCGAGGACCACCGCCAGGAAGAGGAAGCCGCTCCACGTCGGGATGTAGGTGATGTCGGCGACCCAGAGCTGATTCGGCGCGCGCGCGGTGAAGTCGCGCCGGACGTGATCCGGGGCCGCCGGAGCTTCCCGCCGCTGGATCGTCGTGCGACGCCCCCGGCGGCGGCTCACGCCGACCAAGCCGGCCGCCCGCATCAGCCGCGCCACACGCTTCTGGCCCAGGTGGACGCCCGCCTCGCGCAGGTCCTGCCAGATGCGCGGCGCGCCATAGGTCGCGCGCGACCGCGCATGGAAGACCTGGATCTGGGCAAGCAGCGCCGCATCGCGCCGGGTCCGGGCCGAGGGCCCACGCTGCCGCCACGCATGGTAGCCACTCCGGGAGACCCCCAGCACGCGACACAGCATCGCGATGGGGTAGGTCGCCTGGTTCGCCGTCACGAAGCCGAAGAGTCCGGCAGCGTGTCGGTCTCCCGCGCGAACCAGGCCGCGGCTTTTGCCAGAATCTCCCGCTCAAGCTTCAGCCGCCGATTCTCGCGCCGCAGCTGCGTCAGCTCCTGCCGCTCGGCCGTCGTCAACGCGGCGGGACGCTCGCCGCGGTCCGCGGCGTCTTGGCCCACCCAATTGCGGATCGTCTGCGCCGACGGCTCGAACTCCTTCGCCAGCTCCTCCGGGGTCCGGCCGGCACGGACCAGGGCGATCAACTGCTCACGAAACTCCGGCGGGTACGGCCTCCGTGTCCGGCCCATCGAGGACTCCTTCCACCCCAAGGGTGAAGTGTCCACGAAACCGGGTCAACTCCATGACGGTCACTTGACTCCCGCAATGCCAATTGACTCTGAGCCTTAGGCTTGGAGGTTTACC
>JBDHHX010000478.1:0-2076 GCA_039589155.1 Gemmatimonadota bacterium
GCCGGCGGCGAAATCCCAGACGTCTATGGTGTTCGTCTCGGGATCGACGATCCAATACTGGGGCACACCCTGTCGTCGGTAAAGCTTCAGCTTGATCGTGCGGTCGCGGCTTGCCGTGCTGGGTGAGCCGATCTCAACGACGAGATCCGGTGCTCCGCGGATGCCTTCTTTCACAATGATCGCTTCGCGCTCCCTGGCGACGAAGATCAGGTCCGGTTGAACGCCTTCTTCGGTTTCGGGAAACTCCACGCCGATTGGTGCTGGGAGGACCGAGCCATAACCGGACTCTTCGAGCAAAGTTCTCAAGGCGAAATAGAGATTCCCGCTAATCCTCTGATGCCGGGTGACTGGGGCCGCGGTCACGTACAGCTCCCCGTCAATCGCTTCGTAGCGCTTGCCGTCCTCGGGCATGAGCTGCGCGTCGGCCCAGGTGATTCGCATCGTCGACATCGTATCCACATTATACCCCTCTGCTTCTGGCGAGGCGAGCAATTCGTGCGGGGTACGATGGCGGTGCATGGTCAAAGAAACGTCAACACGTTCGAGTCATGGAACTGAGAATCAGGCGTGCCGACAGAGGCTATGTATTGGAGGCTAAGACGCGACTGTCGCGCACGGTGGAAGAAGTCTTCGATTTCTTCGGCAACGCCCACAACCTGGAGCGGCTCACGCCGTCGTTCCTGCGCTTCGAGGTCCTGACCCCGGATCCCATCATCATGCGGGAGGGGACGCTCATCGACTACCGCTTGAGCCTGCGCGGGATACCGGTCAGCTGGCGCAGCGAGATCACGGCCTGGGAGCCGCCGCACCGTTTCGTCGATACTCAGGTGAAGGGGCCGTACCGTTGGTGGGTGCACGAGCACCGCTTCGAGGAAAGCGGCGGAGGCACATTGATGACCGACCGAGTGCAATACGGCGTCCTCGGTGGCGCCATCATCAACATGCTGCTGGTCGAGCCGGAGCTGCGGCGGATCTGGGAATTCCGTGACCAGGAGATCCGCCGCCGCCTCGAGCCGCGCCAGGTCGAGGGCTGAGCGCCGCCCTATTCGGCCGAAAGCGCCGCGACCGGGTCGACGCGAGTGACCCGAAGCGCCGGAACGAAGCTGGCCAGCAGCCCGGTCAGGGCCAGCGTCGCCACCACGATACCGAACACGGCGGGATCGCGGGCCGTCACCCGGTAGAGCACGACTTCGAGCGGTCCGGCGGCCAGCGCGGCGAGTCCGATACCGATGAAGAGGCCGAGTCCCAACTGGATCACGCCGCGCCGCATCACCAGGCGCACCAACCTGCCGCCATCGGCGCCCATCGCCATGCGGATCCCCATCTCCTGAGTGCGCCGGTTGACCGCGAACGACATCACGCCGTAAAGGCCGACCGCCGCCAGGAAGAGGGCGATGACGCCGAAGGCCATGAACAGCGAGCCGAACAGCCAGTAGAACCAGGTCTCCGTCGCGATCCGCTCCTCCATCGACAACGTCTCATATATAGGGAGGTTCGCGTCCAGCGATTCCACCGCCAGGCGCACGTCGGGCGTGATCGACATCGGGGCGCCCCGGGTGCGGAGCGCCATCGTCACCATCGTGCCCACCGGGCTCTGTGAGATCGGGATGTAGTAGCCCGCCGGGCTGGCGTCTTGATCGCCGATCCCCTCCATCTTCAGGTCCGGCACCACACCGACGACGGTGGTCCAGGCCCACGCCGAATCGTCGGCGATGATCCGCATGCGACGACCCAGCGGATCGCCGTCCGGGAAAAAGGTGCGGACGAACGTCTCGTTGACGATTGACACCGGTAACGCATCGCTGCGGTCCATCTCGGTGAAGGCGCGTCCTTCCATCACCGGCGCCTGGAAGGTCTCGAAGTAGCCCGGCGTCACGATGCCCTCTCGCGCCGCCGGTCGGTCCTCCTCCATCGCGTAGGACTCGCCCTCGATCTCGAACGTCCGCATCCCGTTGCCCGAGGCGGGAAGCCCGTCCGACAGTGTCACCGCCTCGACCCCGGGTAGCGCCGCCATCCGCGGCAACAGTTGCTCGTAGAATTGGACTCGCTCTTCGACTTCCGGGTACTCCTCGGCTG
>JBDHHX010000479.1:0-2074 GCA_039589155.1 Gemmatimonadota bacterium
CCCATGCGCGTCACGAACCGGGTCATTGCGCTACCGTTGCTGTGCCTCGGGCTTGCTGTCTGGCCTGCGTCGAGCCTTGCCGGCGGATCGGTCGAGGGGCGTTGGGTACTCGTGGAGCAGCATTACGGCAAGGGCAAGTCGAACCTGGCGCCACAGGACCAGCCGCTGCACATGGAGTTCGTCGCCGAGGGGGGGCGGATCAGCGGCAAGGTCTGGGCCGGTCAAAAGGCCGCCGACGCCGTACGCTGGCCCGCCATGGCGGTCGAGGGCCAGGCGCTCCAGGGCCGAGTCAGGGAGCTGTACACGGCACCCAACTCGAAGTCCGTTCGCGCCAGCTACACGGTCGACCCGTCGCCCAAGGACGATCTGGTGCTCGAGATCGTCGAGGAGTACCGGATCGCGGAACGGGGCAAGGCGCTGAAGGGAACGGTGACGGTGACCTTCCTGCGCGGCGGTGACCGTCGTGGCTCGTACACGCTGCACCGTCGCTTCGAGAGGCAACGGTGAGCCGCTGCTGCGTCATCGCGATGCTCGGCGCTCTGCTCGTGACGGTGCTGCCGGCGGCGGCGCAGGTTTCCGGAACGGTCTTTGAGGATCGTGACGGCGACGGCATTCGTGACGCGGGCGAGCCGGCCCTGGCCGGGGTCAGCGTGACGCTGTTCGGCAGCCCCGACGCAGGAGGTACGCTGAACGACACCCTGCCCAGCGGCGCGGACGGCTCCTTCTCGTTCTCGCCGGGGGACGGCTGCTATCTGCTCGGCCTTGCCGATCCTCCGGGCTGGCGCCCCGGCCAGCTGCGCGAGGACGGTTACCCCCAGGGCACGGCACCCTTCGGGATGCCCGTGGGTCAGCCGCGCTACTCCAAGCTGGACCAGGCCATCGCCAACCTTCAGGCAGGTGCGGCGCGCGTCACAGCGGTGGGCGACAGCATCGCCTGGAACTTCAACATCTGCAGCTACCCGGAGTCGTTCTGGTACAGCAAGCGGTACCGATCCCGCCTCGCCTGCGCCGCACCCACTGCGACGATCACCCTCGACGAGGCGGCGGTCAAGGGTGAGCACACCGACGACCTGCTGGTCGATGAGAGCAACGATCTCAACAACGTGTTTCGCGTGCTCGAACTCGATCCCCAGCTGATCACCATGTCGATCATCGGGAACGACCTGCTCAACGTGGATCCCGGAAACAATCCGACCCAGGCGGAGACCAACAAGGCTGTGGCCGAGGTTCTCGACGCGCGGCAGAATCTGCAAGAGGTCCTCTCGGTGCTGGTCTCCGAGCTCCCCGACGCCGACATCGTGCTCAACACGCTGTACGACAACGAAGCCTACGACTGCTACAGCGGCAACCCCAGCGACTTCCACCGCACCTGGGTCCCCATCGTCAGCCGCATCCTGCGCGACGTGGCGTGGGGCCAGATACGCCGCGTGCCCAACGCGGAGGTAGCCGCGGAGTTCGCGCACGAGGACCAGTCGGGTGAGTGCACCGGTTTCGACGGCTTGATCTGCCGCGACCTGTTCGGCCTGGACAACATCCACCCTCGCAACAACGGCTACGAAGTGGTTCTGGAAAAGCTGTGGGAAGGCTCCGGCGGCGTCAGCCTGGGGCCGAACGACGTGCTCGGCCGCAGCTCGGCCGGCGGCGTCGACTACGGTTACCTGCGCCGCGTGCGTCGATTGCTACCCACGACTTGGCAGCTGCTCGGCGGCGCGGCGGCGGCGAGTCCGGAGGCGGCGCTGGACGACCAGGACGACGGTTCCGCGGCTGCGATAACCCTGGGCGCCGCCGCCGAGGAGTTACGCCTCGGCGGCTTCCCCGATTGGTACGACGAGATCCAGATCGTGCGCGTCATCGCCGGGGTGCGCTATCGCACCACCGGAGTCGTGAACGACGATTTCTACCGCATGGAGGGTTCGATCTCGGGCCAGTTCCGCCCCGACCCCGGCCACGCCTACACGCCCACCGACTGGAACTACTACACACCGATCGTCGGCGGCGGCGGGCCAAACCAACCCCCGGAAAACCCGGACTACCCGTTGGCGAAGCTCCTGGCTCTGCCTCAGGTCGCTGCCTA
>JBDHHX010000480.1:0-2074 GCA_039589155.1 Gemmatimonadota bacterium
GGGAAGTACATGGCCATGGGGAAGTCCGACCCCAACTCGGAGATCTGGACGTCGCCGACGACACCGACCACCTCGTAGTAACCGGGCTCTTCACCTTGATCGACGGCCACCTGGCGGCCCAACGGGTCCTGATCCGGGAACAGCGTACGCGCCATCGTCTCGTTGATGATCATCACCGGCGGCGCACCCTGCGCATCGGTCGTGAGGAAATCTCGGCCGCCACGAAGCGGTATCCCCATCGTCTCGAAGTAGCCGGCCATCACCACGCGCTGATAGGCCAGGCGCCACTCCGAGGCGTCGGCCGGCGGGTTCGCCGGGTCCCAGACAGCGATGTTGTTGCCCGGGTCGCGAATCGGGAGTTGGCTGATGAGGCCCGCGTTCTGCACGCCAGGTACGGCCCGAACCTGCTCCAACAACGACTCGTAGAACTGGACGCGGCTATCCCACTCCGGGTACTTGGCGCGGAGCAGCCCCAACTCGGCGGTGATCAGGCCGTCCGAGTCGAAGCCGGTGTCGGCGCCCCGCAGCTGCTGGAAGCTGCGCAGCAACAGGCCGGCGCCGATCAGCAGGACCACGGAGAACGCTACCTGCGCCACCACCAGTCCGCTGCGGAATCGCGTCCGCGCCGCCGAGCCCACGGACCGCGAGCCGCCCTTCAGGTCTTCCGTCATCTCCACCCGGGCGGCGGACAGCGCCGGCGCCAGGCCGAACAGCAGCACGGTCAACAGGGCCAGGCCGAGGGCGAAGGCCAGCACCTCCGGTTGCAGGCCCGCCGCCTCGAGTCCCAGACGCGTGAGCGGCGTGGATGCGACCAGTGCGCGTTGCACCGCGATGGCGACCAGCGTCCCCAGGACGCCCGCCGCCAGGCCCAGTAGGGCGCTTTCGGTGAGCAACTGGCGCACCAGCCGAGCGCCGCGTGCGCCCAACGCCGCGCGCATCGCCATCTCGCTGCGCCGGCCCGAGCCCCGGGCCAGGAGGAGGCTCGCCACATTGGCACAGGCGATGAGCAGCACCAAGGCGAGTGCGCCCACCATCAGCAGCAGCGTCGACCGGAAGCCCGAGACCACCGCCCCCTGCATCGCCGTGATCACCATCCCCTTCTCGCTGTTCGACGACGGGTAGGCCTCGGCCAGGCGATCCATGATCACGCTGACTTCCGACTGCGCTTCAGTCACCGAAACGCCTCGCGCCAGACGGCCGACCAGTAGCCAGTTGTGGAACTGGCGGGCCGAAGCGAACGCCTCGCCACGCACCATCGGCGCCCAGGCGTCGACCTCGGTCACGAACTCGAAGTCCGCCGGCATGATGCCGACCACCGTCTGCGGTGCCCCTTCGACATGAATCGCCGAACCGATGATCGCTGGGTCACCGCTGAACCGTTTCTGCCAGAACTCGTAGCTCAGGATCATGACCCCCTCGCCACCGGGCTCCGACTCCTCCGGCAGGAACTCGCGACCCAGCTGCGGCGCGACGCCTAGCGTGCGGAACAGGCCGGGCGAGATCCATGCGGCGGAGATCCGCTCCGCTTCGCCACCGCCCGTCACCGTGAAATCCCGGGTGAACGGCGTTATCGCCGCCAGCGTCTCGAACGATGTGGACTGGTCCCTCACATCGTAGTAGTCGGGCGCCGATACCGTCCAGCCGATGTTGCCGCCCGGCCACATCGTCCGACCCAACACGAGCCGCTCAGCTTCTGGGAATGGCAGGGCCCGGAAGATCGCCAGGTTCACCACGCTGAACATCGCCACGTTGGCGCCGATGCCCAGTCCCAGCGTCAGAAGCGCCGCGAGTACGAAACCGGGTTGCCGCCTCAGCGATCGCAACGCGAATCGCACATCTTGGAACAACGCATCCCACACTCCCGCACCCGAGACGCCCGACCGATTCCGCGGTCCATCCGACTCACGTTCGTTCATATACAACACTCCTGCGTCGTTGCACCTTGATGCTCCAGCGACTCCGTCTACGCATATAGATGGCTCGGAGACTCGGAACGTTGCCACGAATCCGCCGAACACGTCGACACTACGGTCGGGACGCCACGCAGGGTTCAATAGCGAGATCGATTATCGGC
>JBDHHX010000481.1:0-2059 GCA_039589155.1 Gemmatimonadota bacterium
GCTGGCCCTGATCGTGCGCATCAAGGAGGCCTACGGCACCATCGAGGAAGACGAGATCCGTGAACGGGACGAGGAGCCGGAGGCGTGATCGAGCACCACCTCCCGATCCTCCAGATCCTCGTGCCGCTGGTGGCGGCACCGATCTGCGTGCTGCTGCGGCGTGCGGCTCTGGCGCTGGGGTTTTCCATCGCCGTGTGCTGGACGGCCTTCGCGATGTCGATCGCGTTGCTGCTGCGCGTGGCCGAGGTCGGGACGATCTCGTACGACCTCGGCGGGTGGCCGGCGCCGTGGGGCATCGTCTATCGGGCCGATCTGTTGAGCGCGTTCGTCCTGCTGTTCGTCTCCGGGATCGGGGCGATCGTGATCTCCTTCGCGCCGCGCAGCCTGGCGAGCGAGATCCCGCAGGAAAAGCGCTACCTGTTCTGCACGACCTACCTGCTGTGCCTGACCGGGCTGCTCGGGATCGCCATCACCGGCGACCTCTTCAACCTGTTCGTCTTCCTCGAGATCTCGTCGTTGTCGTCCTACGCCCTGATCAGCCTCGGCGGGTCGCGGCGGGCGCTCCCGGCGGCCTTCCAGTACCTGGTCATGGGCACCATCGGGGCGACCTTCATCCTGATCGGCATCGGATTGATGTACATGGTCACCGGCACGCTCAACATGGCCGACATGGCGGTGCGGATTCACGCGGCGGAGGGGCTCAGGACGGCGCTGGTGGCGTTCGCCTTTCTGTCGGTGGGCATCAGTCTCAAGATGGCGCTCTTCCCGCTGCACGCATGGCTTCCGAACGCCTACGCCTACGCACCTTCGGTGGTGACCGCTTTTCTGGCCGCCACCGCGACCAAGGTCTCGGTCTACATCCTGCTGCGCTTCGTCTTCACGGTCTTCGGCGTCGAGTTCGCGTTCGAGGACATGCCCCTGGACGCGGTCCTCGGACCGCTGGCTCTCGCCGGTATCTTCGTGGCGTCGACCGTGGCGATCTTCCAGCGTGACATCAAGCGCATGCTGGCATACTCCAGCGTCGCCCAGATCGGTTACATCGTCCTCGGGATCAGCTTCGCCTCGGTGACCGGTCTCACCGGCGGCATCGTTCACCTGTTCAACCACGCCATGATCAAGGGCGGACTGTTCATGGCGATGGGCTGTATCGCTCTCCGGCTCGGCTCGGTGGAGATCGACGACATGCGCGGCGTGGGCCGGCGCATGCCGTTGACCCTGTCGGCGTGGGTGCTGGGCGGTCTCGGGTTGATCGGGATGCCGGTCACCGTCGGATTCGTCAGCAAGTGGTACCTGATCTCCGCGGCGCTCGAGATCGGCTGGTGGCCGGTGGCGGTGCTGGTGCTCCTGAGCTCGCTCCTGGCGCTGGTCTACGTCTGGCGCGTCGTCGAGGTGGCCTACTTTCAGCAGCCGTCAAAGCGTGCCGCCGAGGCGCGCGAGGCCCCGCTCGCGATGCTGATCCCGACCTGGGTCCTGATCGGCGCGACCGTGGTCTTCGGCCTGTGGACGTCGCTTTCGGTCGGCGTCGCCCGACGCGCGGCACAGCTCCTTCTGGGTTCGCCATGAGCGGCGCGACGGTGATCGGGTTGGCGCTGGCGCTGCCGTTGGTGGCGGCGGTGGTCACCGTCGTGCTCGGGCGCCGGCCCAACGTCCGCGAGTCGGCCACGCTGATCGTCGCCGGGGCACTCTTCCTGGCGGTGCTCTCGCTCCTCCCCGGCGTCATGGCTGGCGAACGACCGGCGCTGATCCTGTTCTCGATCTTGCCCGGGCTGGCCATCGCATTTCGCGTCGAGCCCCTCGGGATGCTGTTTGCCATGGTCGCCTCGGGGCTGTGGATCGTCACCACGTGCTACTCGATCGGCTACATGCGGGCCCACCACGAGGAGCATCAGACCCGGTACTACGCCTGCTTCGCCGTCGCCATCCTGGGTGCGGTCGGCGCGGCCCTGGCCGGCAACATGCTGACGCTGTTCGTGTTCTACGAGGTCCTGACGATCTCGACCTACCCGCTGGTCGCTCACCACGGCACCGAAAAGGCGAGGGCCGGGGCGCGGACCTACCT
>JBDHHX010000482.1:0-2041 GCA_039589155.1 Gemmatimonadota bacterium
TGATGCCGCCGTCCTTAGATTTCCACACGCCGCCGGTCGACGTTGCGACGTAGATGATCACCGGGTTTGACGGGATGGCGTCGATTCCTGCGATCCGCCCGCTCATCACCGCGGGCCCGATCGACCGGGCGCGCATCCCAGCGAACGTGCCGGATTCAATCTGCACCTGCGCCTGTGCTACAACCGGTAGACACACGACGGCCACCAGCAACGCACAGCTACGCCAGGCGCGCTTCAGGCAGGTACTCATGTTTTTTGCTCCTTCTCCCGGACTTGGCTTCAACGAAAAAGGGCCAGTCTATTACTGACCCTCTCCTGCTTCTGGCTCCGGCATCGTGAAGATCGAATCATCGATGTCGACGTTCAGTTCTACCATGTCGATAGTGATGACCTGGCCCTGGGGTGCACCCTTCGGCCGGCTCTCCATCGAGTGCGGGATCATCAGGCCGTCAACATCTTTGTAGTCGCTGAGGATCTGCTCGAACTCCATGATCGTGCCGCGGACTTCGCGCGAGCTTGTGACCATGATCGGGACGTAGTACTCGGCGTCGAGGTAGTAGTGGCGCACCTCGCCGTTCTCCATCATGACCTTCAGCTTGTGGGCGTTGGTCCCCTCGACCGCCTCCTCGCCCACGTACTCGACCGTGTGGCCCTTGTCGGCATAATTCATCAGCGCGCCCTCGATGTCGGCCATCTCTTTGACATCGTCGGCGTCCTCTTCCGGGACCTCCTCGGGCTCCGTTTTGCCCATGAACGGCATAACCGTCCACGCCGTCTCGCCGTCGTACGCCTGGATGCCGGTCATGCCCTGGAACGTGAACTCGAGACGTACCTTTTCCGGCCGCTTCGCCGACATCGAGAACGGAGCTTCGGTCCCCGGCATCAGCATCATGCTGCTGGTGGCCTTCATGGTGTTGACGGCCATCCAGGCGTCCACACCACCCACGGCCTCGTAGTAGTTGTTCAGCACGTCGTCGAGCGTCATCTGCGCCTGGGCCGGTACGGCCAGCAGGACGCCCGCGAGCGCCGTCAGCAACGCCTTGCGAATCATGAACTGCCTCCTTGAGTAGGGTCTGGCGGAAATACGCGTGGCCGGGCCGCCCGGTGGCCGGGCGTCCAGCGCGTCATAACATTTGGGCCTTGTCCCATACTACGAGAAAGACGGCAAAAAGTTGCGGCCGCCCATCCGGCCAAAACCCCTGTAAATACGGGCTTTGACTGGCCCTCCGCCCCTGCCGCACACCCCGAGAGACGGTCGGCAGCTGGCGATCTGGAGCTATTCTGATCTCGGAATGATGCCCGACCCGGGGGATCGGGGCAAGGCGGCCTCGCGGCCACGTCCGGACCCGAGCGGAAGGGAGCATGCAACCCTTTACCGCCGTAGGTTCATCATAGATAGTGGCCACACGATACTCCCAAACGGAGCCCGAATCTATGACATCTGACCGTCAATTCTACGGCCGCACTTGCATGAAACTACCGGTGTTGCTGGCCCTTATCCTGCCTGCCTGCGGCGGACCCGACGGGCCCAGCGCCCACGAGTGGCGAGCCGCACACGACACCGTTGGCGACACCGTTATCGTCCGAACCACGAGCGGCAGCGTTTGGAGCGACACCGCCACGCTGGTCGCCGATGTCACGATCGGCGAATTCGAGGGCGCCGATGAGTACATGTTCGGCAGCGTTCGCTCGCTGGCCGTCTCGCCGAGCGGCGACGTCTACGTCTTCGACGGCCACGCCCAGGCGCTGCGCAAGTACGCTCCCGACGGTACCTATGTCGCCACCTTCGGGCGCGAGGGCGGCGGACCAGGCGAGTACAAGCGACCCGACGGCGGCCTGGCCGTGCTGTCCGACGGCCGCGTCGTGATCCGTGACCCGGGCAACACCAGGATGACGGTCTACTCGCCGGAGGGGGATTACCTGGAAAGTTGGCGGATCCGCGGGACTCTCAACACGTCGCGGTCGCTGTATCGCGATGGCGCCGACAACGTCTATCCGATGATCCTGCTCGACCCGACAGCCGACGTCACGGAATGGAGCT
>JBDHHX010000483.1:0-2034 GCA_039589155.1 Gemmatimonadota bacterium
GCCGTGGTCCTACGGCTCCAACTAGCATAATCGAGCACGCCGCCAGAGTTCCCAAGAAACCGCCTGGGCTAGCCGCAAGGTCAGCGGCTAGCCAAGCGCATGTACTTGTTGCAGCTTGACAGCGACCGGCGAAGCGTCCTATACAAAGGGTTCTCCACCTCGAGCGAGCGGTAGGGCCGCCGTTTGGCCCATCCGTCGACCCCAACCTGGAGGAAGAGTCATGCGTGCTATGCTGGTTGCCCTCGCACTCCTATTCGCCGCGACGGCCGTCAACGGCCAGATGCTCACCGACACCGAGCGCCACACACTGCTTACGTCGCTGAATCAGACCGATGAGCAGCTGGCCAAGCTGGCCGAGTCGTTGACCCCTGAACAGTGGAACTACAAGCCGGCGGAGGACCGCTGGTCGGTGGCGGAGGTGGCCGAGCACCTGCTGCTGTCGGAGGGCCTTCTCAAAGGGATGATAAACGGCCCGCTGATGGAGTCGCCGAAGACCGACGAGGCCGCCGACATCCCCTATTCCGACATGCAGGCCGCCATGTTGGACCGCAGTCAGAAGTTCCAGGCGCCGGAGGTGGCCCAGCCAAAAGGCAACTGGCCGACGCAGGAGGAGTTCGTCGCCGCATGGCGTGAGGAGCGCGGCGCGACGATCGAGTGGGTGAAGACGACCGACGCCGATCTCCACGGCCATATGCTTGAGAACCCCGCGTTCGGCATGATCGACGGCGAGAAGTGGATCGGCTTCCTGGCGTCCCACTGCGAACGGCACATGCTGCAGATCGAAGAGGTGATGGCGGATCCGGGCTTCCCCGGCGCCTCGGATTGATCTTCAGCCGCTGGCTTTGAACAGGCCGTCTACCAGTCTCTCCAAGGACGGGAACGCGGCGTCGATCTGATCGGGAACGACGCGGACCGGTGGCGGCGAGCGGAAGAGTCGGTTCCTATAGGCGGCCAGCAGCAGCAGCTTTCCCTGGTCATCGGCGGTCAGCGTGACGCCGATGGCCTGGAGAGCGGCGGTCCGCGATCGCCGGCACGAGAAGACCCGATCCTCCCAGCCCCGGTGCATGCCGGGGCTGACGCATTCCAGCTTTTCTTCGCTCAGCAGATCGATGACGTCGGTGAACTCGAGGGTCGCCGGCACGCTGATGCCGTCGCGATAGACGTCGACTTCGGCATCCGGCATATGAAGCTGCAGGCCGATCGTCGCAGGGAACTGATCCTTTATCGGTTGCAGGAGATGGATCACCAGAATCTCGGCGGCGTGAAGCCCCAGATCCAGCGACTCGCACAGCGATACCAGGTCATCGGCCTGGCGGGCCTCCAGCGCGCGGCTCCACAGTCGCCGCGCCTCTTCCTGAGGACCGAGTACGATCGTAGCCAGCGGAGTCATGTTCAGTCTTCCTCTGTCAGGCCGGCGCCCAGCGCACTTCCAAACTCATCGCCTGTCGCCGCCGGCACGTGACATTGGCTACAGCGCCAACGTTCGGGATGGCTGGTCCGAACTTCTTCTCTCGCTCCCGGGCCATCGTGACAGGCGACGCAGTTCTCCCGCATTAGCGTCCGGTGCGGGATGGTCGGCGGCGCGCCCGGCGTCGCCCGCCCCCCGTACCGCAGGTCCTGCTTCAAAGGTTCGTATTCGCTGTCCACGAAGAGCGAACCGTCGGTGACGAACACGTGACACTGCCGGCAGCGGATCGTGCCGCCGGCCTTGTCCGTGTCCTCGTGTGGCGATGCGGGAGCGAAGCCGATCCCCGACACCGATTGCCCCTGCTCGTTATGGCAGGCGCTGCAGCGGGCGCCGAAGTCCTGGTGTGGCACCGTGGGCGGCGCACCGTCGTAGGCTCGTCGCTCGGCGCGCACGTGGGCCGCGGACTTCACCGCACCTTCCCTGTCGGGAACGGGGACCGTGTCGCCGCCGCAGCCCGAGAGGACCAGCGCGGCGCCGACCACGACGCGAGGCGTCAGACGAGCTCTAAACGGACCGCGCATTTCTTGAAATCCGGTTCCTTACTGATGTTGTCCATGGCGTCGAGG
>JBDHHX010000484.1:0-2019 GCA_039589155.1 Gemmatimonadota bacterium
CGCAACGAACCCTGCCAGCAGGAAACCCATGATGGCTTTCCTACGCGCCGCCGAGCCCGTCAGGATCTCCGTCGCGCGAATCACCTGCGTGCCCGCAGGCGGGAAACGCTCCGAGCTCCAGGCTTTGCGGGAGGTCCGCAGGAGCCAGGCTGACATCGTGAACAGAAGAAGCCCCGATCCGGCGGCGAGCACCTGGAGTGTGAAGCCCAGGCCCCCCATTGCCATGTCGATCTCTTCTCGGGTCAGGTTGGCGGTGGTACCCATCGAACGCTCGATCGTCACAAGCGCCGCGGCGGTTCCAACTGTAACTAGAGTTACAAGAAGGATGGCCCGCCTCCGGGCGTCCGTGTCCGGTAGCTGCATTTGGTGTTCCGGGCAGTGCATGCTGCTCTCCTTGCTCATCTTACCGCTCCAGTCGAGGCCATTACTTCTCACTTCCGCCTCTACCTTAGGCAGGAGCTATACCACGCTCGCTCCACAAGGCTTAAGCACTTGATGTGCAAGAGATTACGAGAGTCTTGCGCCGAAAAAGACAGCGCTCAGGAAGTCTCCGGTGTTACCCATCGGTAACCGATTCGGGAACGTGTTACCGCTCCCGAGGCACCACCACACCCACCGCACGACAGCACCACTACGATCAGCATTTGAACAGATTCTTCGCCAGAAACATTACAATCGCCGGGCGCTCGGCGAGGCGGTGGTTTCAGATGCTCCGCAGACCCGTTAAAGTTCCGCCGGAAACGGGGAACACGAGAAAGGAGTTCAATGAACCTTCAATTCTGGGGCGCCGCCCGGACGGTGACCGGCTCGATGCACCTGTTGGAGATCGGAGGGCGCAGGCTGCTGCTTGACTGCGGCCTCTACCAGGGCCGGCGCAAGGAGGCATTCGAACGGAACCGACAGCTTCCCTTCGACGCATCGGAGATCGACGCGGTCGTTCTGTCCCACGCGCACATCGACCACAGCGGTAACCTGCCATCGCTCGTGAAAGCGGGCTTCACCGGCTACGTCTACTCGACGTCGGCGACGAGAGATCTATGTGCATACATGCTGTTGGATTCGGCGCACATACAGGAGAATGACGTCCGATATGTGAACAAGCGGCGAAAGAAACAGGGAAAGAAGTTGTTCGAGCCGCTTTACACGAAGGCGGACGCTGTCGAGACGCTGACCCGATTCCAGACTGTCGACTACGATCGCTCCATCGAGCCCATCCCTGGCGTGACGGTTCGGTTTCGCGATGCGGGCCACATCTTGGGATCGGCGATCGTTGTACTCGATGCGAAAGAGAACGGGCGGAATTCGCGCCTGGTGTTCAGCGGCGATATCGGACGCAAAGGTTTGCCGATTCTGCGCGATCCGCAGGTTGCCGAAGGCGCGGACTATGTGATCATGGAAAGCACGTACGGCGATCGCTTGCACGATACAAGCGGGAACGCCAGTGAGGTGCTTCGCACCTCGGTGGCCGAGACGATCGAGAGAAACGGCGTTCTGATGATCCCGGCGTTTGCCGTCGGCCGCACGCAGGAGATCGTCTACCGAATGAACGAGCTGTGCGGCAACGGCGAACTCCCCGAGGTCGATGTGTTCGTTGATAGCCCACTTGCCGTGAACGCTACGGATGTCTTTCGTCTGCATCCCGAGTGTTGGGACAAAGACTACGTCGAGACGGCGCTATCCGAGAGCGACAAGGATCCGCTGAGTTTCTCGCGCCTCAGCTACCTGCGAGCTGCGGAGGAGTCGATGAAATTGAACGACCGAAAGGAACCGGCCGTGATCATCGCCGCGTCCGGGATGTGTGAAGGCGGCCGCATCCTCCATCACCTGCGGCATCACGCCACCCGTCCTGAGTCGACGGTTCTGTTCGTCAGCTTCCAGGCCCCGCACACGTTAGGACGTCGGGTTCTCGAAGGAAAAAGTCCGGTGTCGATCTATGGCGTCGAGACGGACATCCGCGCTGAAATTCGTGAGGCAGAAGGATACAGTGCCCACGCGGATCGAAAGGGACTACTACGGTGG
>JBDHHX010000485.1:0-2015 GCA_039589155.1 Gemmatimonadota bacterium
CGATTGGTCAACGTGCGCTGGGTGGGGGTGATTACCGGCGCCGGCGTCTCGGCCGAGTCGGGGATCCCTACCTACCGTGGACAGGGCGGCATCTACGACGACCCGGAAGAGGGCGATCGAACTGTCGAGGCACTCACGGGCAGCACGCTGGTCACCGACCCGGACCGTACGTGGCGCGCGGTGGCCAAGCTGGCCCGCGCCTCCGCCGATGCGCAACCCAACCCGGGCCACCACTCCATCGCGGCGATCGAACGAATCGTCGAGCGCTTCATATTGCTCACGCAGAACGTGGACGGTCTGCACCAAATGGCCGGCAGCCGCAACGTGATCGACATCCACGGCAACGTCTTCGCCACGCGTTGCATGTCCTGTGACGGCACGGGAATGCTCGATCGGGAGACGCTGCCCGCACTGCAGCGCGCGCCCCGATGTGAGCGCTGCAACGGGACCCTGCGCCCGGACGCGGTGCTGTTCGAAGAGATGTTGCCCATGGACAAGGTGCAACGCATGGACGAGGAGTTCCGGCTCCACGTGCCGGACCTGGTGATCGCAGCCGGCACGTCGGCGATGTTTCCCTACATCAGCCAGCCGGTGCTCTTCGCCAGGCAGTCGGGCAAGCTAACCGTGGAAGTCAATCCGGAGCCCACCATGCTGAGCGATATCGTGGACTACGCCCTGCGCGGTCCTGCAGGACGTTTCCTGCCCTTGATCCGCGACGCGCTCGAGCGGTAGGCCAACCGGCCTCTTCCAGGAGCGTCGGCGGCCGCCCTGGTGCCAATCGCGCGGTGGGTCTTTTGACGCATATGTGATATAGAATGAAAAAATATGTAAAAACTAATATAGTAGGTATGAATTCATACTTGAAAGTTCCTTTGGTCAGCAGGATATTCATATAGACATAGAAGCCGAATCTCTGTGAGGCTGGGTATGGATGCGTCCAAGCCGAACCGGCGCGAAGCCGGTGCCGCGGCGATGCTGTCGATCGCGATCATCGCCATCCTTTTCATGTTGATCGTCTCGGGGCTGATCGTGATTCAGCTCTCCAAGGCGACGGTCAACCGCCAGCTGATCTACCACGGCCAGGCGATCAACGCCGCTCAGGCGGGGCTGGTGGAAGGTCTCTCCTGGTTCAGACGCCAGACTACCCAGCCCGTCACGACGTTTGCGCCGGTGGTCGACAATTCGCAATCGCCGCCGGTCAACGACACCGACGACCCGTCGATCGGTCTGGTGCGGGACTACGAGATCAGCAAGTTGGGCTCGGTCTGGGGACGCTACGAGGTGCGCTACGAACGCGTGCGCGACGCGTCGGGAGCGCGCGGCCAGGCGGGATCGGGCTCGGTCTGGATCGTCGACTCGGTGGGATACGTCTACGTCAGGACCGATCCGGGCAAGGGCCACGATCAGTCGCCCAACCGCGTGCTGACCCGTGTCGCGGCGCGCACCGAGCTGCAGCGGCTGAGCCTCGTGCTGCCGGCCAACGCCGCGATTTGCGCCGCGCAGGGCAGCCTCGTCAGCAGTCAGTCGGCGACCCGAATCCTCGGGGGTGACACCGGCATCGGAGTTGCCTACGAGCAATTGACCGGCAGCCCGTCGCTGAACGGCACCGTCGCCGGCCTGATGCAGACCAGCGCGGTCGATCCTTACCTGGACAGCATCCCCGAAGTCTTCGGCATCGACCAGCAGCAGCTGATCGGATTGGCCGACGTCGTCGCCGCAAGCGCCAATGAGCTGCCCACCGAGCTGCCCCAGCTGTCCCTCATCGTCGTCACCGGCGACGCGGTCTTCACTGCATCGCGGCCCCTCGTCGGCAGCGGCCTTCTGGTCGTCCTGGGCAACGTGGAGATCCAAGCCGGCTCGCTGTCCAGCTTCAACGGACTGATCTACACACAGGGCAACTACGAGCAGCGCTCTCCGTCGCAGGTCAGCGGAGCGATCATCGCGCAGGGAAGTGTCGGCCTGTACGGCTCGGGCGACTTCTCCGAGGTCTACTACGACCCGGCGATGATCGCGCA
>JBDHHX010000486.1:0-3135 GCA_039589155.1 Gemmatimonadota bacterium
CGTCATGTCGTAGGCATTGTACAGCACCAACAGCTCGTACCTGCGATCGCCGCCCAGCGCGCCGTAGAGACCCAGACGAACGTCCAGCAGGTTGCCCTGCTGCTCGATCGACTGGCTGCCGGCGTACAACACGTCGACGCCCTGCACCGCGTCGAGGCCGGCCCAGAAGACGCCGGCGCCCAGCGTAGCGTTCATGCCGGGCAGCCGCGTCCCCAGGAAGAGGTCGGCGTAGATGTTGTTGGACGACTTGTCGCTAAGCAGCGGCGCGCCGCCGGTCCCGAAGATGATCGGCTGGAACGGTGCCTGCGCCGTCTCGATCTGTTGCAGCGAGAACAGCGCTCCACCGAACCAGCGGTCCCCGCCGAGCAACACGCTGAACGGCAACGCGCGCCCGGCGCCGCCCTCGTTCGACACGTCGTAGAACGACGGCGTGGCGAACAGCTGCGAGCCGCGGATCAGGCTCCCCTTCGCCGGGTTGACGAACGGGTCGTTGTACGGGTCGTCGAGCGCGATGGTAACGTTGCCCATCCCCCGGTACTTGGAGGGGAAGAAGAGGAACTGGTCCTCGGTGGCGATGGGGACGGTCTTGAGTGCGATGAGCTGGGCCGGCGCGGCCGCGGGCATGACGGCGAGTGCGGCGAGCGCCAGGCACGGCTGCAGAAACACACGAGGAAGCTTCATCGTGCACCCCCTATTCGCGCTGTCCTACAGAATGCTGTGTCCGTAATGATTGGACGCCGCCAGCTGATCGGACGTTAAGCGGACCCGCTGCAGCGTTGAGAGTCCGTTGACGGGCCACGCTCATTCTGCGGAGTTGCGAGGGGAGAGCGTGTATGCTATCATTTTGATATCATCCACTCGTGACGGAGCGAAGACTCATGGCGCAGGTGCTGGTTCGAGATCTGGACGATGCGGTGGTGGAGAGACTCAAGGCACGCGCGAAGCGGAACGGACGATCGCTAGAGGCGGAGCTGCGGTTGCTCATGGAGAGAGAGTCCCGGTCCGACATGCTGGAGGCGCGCCGACTCGCCGATCGGATTCGCGCCAAGCTCTCGGGTCGAGCGCACAGCGATAGCGTGGATGATGTGTCCAGGGACCGGAAGCGGTGAGCCTCTACGTGGTCGACGCCAGCGTCGCCATCAAGTGGTACATACCGGAGGCCCACTCCGAGGTGGCGAGCGGCCTGCTGGACCCGGACAACGAGTTGTGCGCGACGGACCTGCTGTCAGCGGAGTTCGGCAACGTGCTGCGGAAAAAGCACCGGCGCCGCGAGCTGACCGAGGCCGAAGTGACTTCGATCGTCCGGGCGCTGGCGGGCGTGCCGCTGGAGATCTATTCGTCGCTGGAGTTGTTGGAAGCCGCGCTGGAGATTGCCATGCAGACCGAGCGCACGGTCTACGACAGTCTCTACGTGGCGCTGGCGGTAGCGCTCGACCGCACACTTGTCACCGCGGACGGACCACTGGTGGGCGCACTACGCGAGACGCCCCTCGCTGGCTATGTGAAACACATCCGCGAGCTGTGACACGCCGTCAGTTCTCGGTTGCGCCTTGATCCTCCACGACAGTAATGACCTGTTTGATAAACAGTCGGCCTCGTCCCGCACGGATTTCGAGAACGTACTCGCCGGCGAACCGTGACCTGAACTCGAAGTCGTAGGTCTCCCCGATGCTCACGTTTTGCACGGCGGGCACGAGTCCCCGGTGGGCCGGCTTGACGTCGAATCCATCCTTCGCCAGCAGGCGCCAGCGGACGGGGGCCCCATTCCGAAGCAACTGCCAAATCACACCTGGATTGCCCACCGTGACGTTCATGAAACGAAATCGGTGGGTGACGCCCGCGCTGAGCTCCAGCGGTGGCGGCTCCCACGGCTCGCCTTCCTCGAGGACGATGAAGGCGGCGTAGAGGCCGGCGGTCTGCTGGCGGATGTCGTTCACGTGCGTGTGGTACATGTAGCTGCCGGCGCGGGGCGGAGTGATCCGCATCTCGAACGAGTCGCCCGGCATGATCACCGGCGTGAGGCGCGTCGGGTAGCCGCCGACGCCGGTGACGCCATCGAAGTAGCTCTCGATCTCCAGTCCGTGCCAGTGTACCTGGGTGGGCTCGTCCGTACGGTTCACCACCCAGACGCCGGTCGGCTCGCCCTCCCAGAGCACCAGCGTCGAGCCTGGTAGGCGAACGGAATCGCGCGCCGGCTCGGCATCGCCTTCCTGCAGAACGTAGCCGAACTGCCGCCGTCCCTCGGCGTTCGAAGAGTCCGACTGGACGAGCAGGCGATGTTGACGCCGCTTCGGCTCGTTCGGCTCCCAGCCCTCCGGCGGCGTCACGTACATGGCCATCATCAGGCCGCCCATCCCCTCGACCACATGATTGTTCGGGTCGCCATGTCCTTCGGCCAGCATGAGCATCGCTTCACGCTCGTCTTCGGACTGGGCTTCTTCGCCGAGCATCGGGTTCGGGATGACGTGCCAACTCAAGTGGCAGTGGAAGATCCAGCCGCCGGGTCGATCGGGCGACCAGACCATCGACAGGGTCGTGCCCGCATTCATGCGCTCCGTCACCGCCATGCGGCGCTGCGCGGGCCAGTAGAGGGTGTCGCGTCTCATGTCGCCGCGGGCGTCCACCCGGTAGAAGAAGCCGTGAAGGTGCATCGGGTGGGTCGACATCGACGCATTGACGATGCGCCAGCGTATCGAGTCGCCCATCTCGTAGGTCAACCGCTCGGTATGCGGCCACGGCCGGCCGTTAATCACCAGGAACTCGCGCGAGAAGTCCGGCTGGCCGTCCTCCAACTTCCCGTCGAAGTAGATCCCCATCACCATCACCCGGTCGGCCGGCGGCTCGGCGTCAGGCGGATCGACGATGAACGCGCCGGACAACTGGCTGTCCTCGTGGGCGCGCCGCCACAGCGGTGACCCCGTCGTCGTCGCCCAGTAGTAGAAGGTCCCCTCGGCGTCGGCCGGGAAGCGAACCTCGCGGCTCGATCGCGGCTCCACGACCAGGCTGTCCAACATTTCGACGCGCCGCGCCGACAGCCCGTGGATCACGAGCGTGACGTCGAGCGGGTTCGTCACCGAGACGTGGATCTCCGTACCCAGCGGCACGCGCACCATCGGACTCGGAATCACGGGCGCA
>JBDHHX010000487.1:0-2416 GCA_039589155.1 Gemmatimonadota bacterium
CTCGTTGAGGCTGTTGAGCAGCCGCGGTCGGTTGAGTTTGAGCAGTGCGACGCCGTCGCTGATCTCGAGTTCGATCAAGTCATGGCCCATCGTTCGCACCTCGCGTCGGCGGCTCTGCCGGGTTGGGGGGATAGTCCAAACAGCGCGAACCAGCAAGGCGGGTCCCCCTTCACTGGATCCACCGCTCCGGTCGGACTTATGATTGGCGCAAGACTAGCTCGCCAACACACGCGCAATGCGTCTACCGGAGTACACGCAGTCGGCGATCGCCAGGCCGCTGAGGTAGCCGTTGGAACAGATACCGACAGCCGTTCGACCGGCGGCGTAGAGCCCCTCGATCGTGCCTCCGGAATCGCTCTTCACCTGACCGCTCTTCTCGTCGACCTCGAGTCCGCCCATCGTGATGCAAGGGAGCGGCCAGCCTTTGGAGGTGATCGAACAATCGAGCACGTAGAAAGGAGATGTCTCGATCGGGTCGATGTGCTCGGCATCCTTGCCGAAGGGATCCTTCTCTTCCCCGCGTGCGATCCGGTTGTAACCGTTCACGCTCTTGCGGACGCCTTCAGGATCGACTCCGGCAGCCTTTGCCGCGGCTTCGATCGTATCTCCCTTCTTCAAGTAGAAGAACAGGTTCATGAACGCGGGCATACTCTGAAACCAGCTCGCGCGTCCGGGCAGGAGCTGCCTGTAGGCTTTCCGTTTGAGCTTCGCGTCCATGACGACGAAACCCTCTCCACCGTTGTGCTCGACCATCACATGCCCGGTCGTCGCGCCGTAGCGCATCTCGTTGATGTAGCGCTCACCCTTGCGATTGACGAGGATTCCGCGGGCGAAGGCCTCGGGTGGATTGAGGAAGCGCCAGGCCGACACGTTCTCCATCTTGGCGAGTGCCCCGCCGACACTTTGCCCTAGGCAAATGCCGCTGCCGTTGTCGCCGATGGTACCGACACGCATGCCCTTGCGGTACCTGGGAGCGTACTCCTCGACCATGCTGCGGTTGTGAATGAATCCGCCGGCAGAGAGCACGACGCCTCGTCGCGCCCGGGCGTATCGCGTTTCGCCGTGCGCGGCATCGATGGCGACGCACTTGTTGCGCATCTTCCAGGCGAGCTTGCCGCTAAGAACCGTCATTGCGCCTGCCAGCCTGGAGAAACGCGCGTGCTTCCACGTCCACTTGTCTGGAATCTTGCGATACTCGACGCCCAGAACGGCACCGGAGCGATCCCGCACCAGGCGCGTCACTCGCGATTGGTAGTGCACCGGAATGCCGAGTTCGTGCACCGATGCCTGAAGCGGCGAGAAGAAAGACGGCCCGGCCAAGCCCTTGCCGATCACCCGGTGTCCCCGCGGCGCGGGCCGCGCCTTCTCGCGATGGGGGAGGAAGCCCTCGTTCCCACTGAAATAGAGACAGTACTTGTCGAGCGGATACGACGTCTTCTTGGGACAGAGCGACGCGTTGAACTCGAGGCCGTGCTTCTCGAGCCATCCGAAAGTCTCGACACTGGTTTCGCAGAAATCGCGCAGCGTTTGAGGCGAAGCGGCATCGCCGACTTCCATTTCGAGATAATGAAACATCTCTTCGACGTCGTCCTCGATGCCGGCTTCCTTCTGAATGCGAGTTCCGCCGCCCGAGTAGATGACGCCGCCGCTGACGGCGGTCGCGCCGCCACCGTTGAAGCGCTCGATGACCAGGGCGTCGAGCCTACGCTCTTTGGCTTCGATCGCAGCAGATGCCCCCGCGGCGCCGAAGCCGACGATGAGGATGTCGACCTCTTCGTTCCAGGCGACCGCATCGGGCTCATCGATCTCCAGTGGCGCCTGTGCCGGTCGCTTTTTCGCTTCCGGACGGGCTCAGGTCTCCGAAGACGTCAGCGGCCGCAAGGCCATAGGCAGGCTGAGATGAGATGGATACGTCGCATTGTGGAACACCTGCTGCGCAGCCTTTCGCGCATCTTCGGCGCTGCCGAGCGCCGGCGTCACGCGGGAGTTCAAGTTGCGGTCGAAGCACGGGAAGTTGCTGCTGGAAATCTCCAGGCGAATCCGGTGATTCGGTAGGAAGGTGTGCGCCATGTCCCACAGGTCGATGTGGAACTTCGTCACCTTGCCCGGCTCGAGGAATTCCTCCCGGTCGCAGCCGTTGCGATAGCGGGCCCGGATGATTCCGTCGGCGATATTGGCGCAATACCCGTCCGGCTCTACATCGACCAGCTTGGCGGTGAAGTCGGTGTCGGGAGCGCTGCTGTCGGCATACAGGGTAACGGACACGGGGCCCGTGATGGCGACGGGATCGGAAAGACGAGGAGTGGTGTACACGAGCACGTCCTGCCGTTCCTCGAGCTGCGCCTGGTTCACGACTCCCGGCAAGACATCGATCATGCTTCGTCCTCCCGCCGTGGGAACGGGGTCGAACGGATCG
>JBDHHX010000488.1:0-3081 GCA_039589155.1 Gemmatimonadota bacterium
GGCCGGCGCTGTACTGCTGCTTGTACTGGTAATCGAGCAGGGTGGTCAACTGGGGGTCGGCGATCAGCAGGACATCACCGCCGCGACCCCCCTCGCCGCCGTCGGGCCCACCGCGGGGGACGTACTTCTCCCGGCGGAAGGAAACGCAGCCGTTTCCGCCGTCGCCACTGCGTACGAGGATGACCGCCTGATCGATGAGCATGACTAGGCGTTGTTGGTGACGACCGACCAGAGCTTCTTGGCGAGCTCCAGGTTGCCGGGCTGGGCGAAGGCGGCGACCCGTTCGATGGTGCGTATCACGTCGTCGGGCGCGACGCCGGCGTTGAGTGCGCCCTTCAAGTGGGAGCGAAGCTGGCGGCGGCCGCCGTTACCCTGGACCACGAGCATGGCGACGATGAGCATCTCGCGGATATCGAGGCTGAGGCCCGGGCGGCCGAGGACCTTGCCGTAGCCCTCAGCGACCATCCAGACGTCGAGATCCGGGTGGAAGCGAGCGATGTTTCGACGCAGCTGCTCGTAGTGATCGCCGTAGACGGTCGCGCAGGTGCGCTGGCCTCGCTCCAGCCACAACTCCCAGTCCTCGTCGGCTGGCTCCGGTGCCGCCGTCCCGTTTGTCCGCCAGCGACGCAACGTCTCGATCGCGGCGGGAAAGCCGAGGAAGAGATAGGACTGGAGCAGCGCCTCCTCGACTTCGGTCTCGCGGCGGTTGGCGCGTAGACGCTCGAAGGCGGCATCGATTCCGGCGTTATCGCCGGCCGCTTGGGAGGCGGCGAGATCGACGAGGTCCCAGACCCAATCGCTGACGGGCACGGCTAGCCGCCTCGCTTGACGGTGAAGGCGGCCTTGATCTCGCCGACAAGCTCGCCCCGGGTGTTCTTCACCGGTATGTCGTGGCGGTCGTTCAATGCGGCCAGCTCGTCGCCGGTGAGCATCTCGAGCTGGGCGAGGAACTCGATGACCGCGGGGCCGAGGGCGCGCCGGCTGCCGTCCTCGATCTTGAGCGCGATGCCCCAACCGCGGTCGCGGTCGGCCAGGCAGTAGACGGCCTCGGCACCGAACTTGGCGAGCAGGCGGCCACCGGTCGTTTCCATGATCCGGTTGGTAAGCCGTCCGGTGCCGCCGACGTAGAACGGCTCGCCGGTCATCGCGCCGGCGATGCGGGCGGCGGCGCTCTGCGGGTCACGTTCGGCAGACAATATGATCCGGGAATAGACGGCGGCCATCTCGTTCAGAGGTAGCGCGAAGGAAGGAACGCCACAGCCGTCGATACCGACGGGAAGTGACTCGCACTCGCTGCCCGCCCACGCTCCGATCTCGCTGCGGTGGCTGGGCTGATGGTAGTCCTGCGAATCGGCTCCGTTGTGAGCGCACCAGGCGAGCATACCCGCGTGCTTTCCAGAGCAATTGTTGTGGATACGCCCCGGCCGCTGGCCGCTCTCGCGCATCGCTTTGGCTGACGACTTGTGGAAAGGCCAGTGTGGCCCGCAGACCAGGTCGTCTTCGGAACGTCCGATCTTTTCGAGGATGGATCGGACCGCCTCGACGTGCGCCGGCTCGCCCGAGTGGGAGGCACAGCAGACAGCGATCTCCCGGTCGGTGAGCTGGAACGCATCGGCGGCGCCGTCCGCCACCATGGGCAGCGCCTGCAGTGGTTTGGCTGCGGAGCGAAAGAAAGTGAGCAGCTCCGGGTTGCCCACCCAGCCGACGAGCCGGCCCAGTCCGTCGATCGCCGCCGCCGAGACGCGATGCTGGGACTCGACCCTGCCGCCGCGGTGAACCTCGATGACCGGATCGCTACCGCTCACTCGCTTGCTCTCCTCCGAGTGAAAATCGAGATGGCCAGGCCCGCCAGTATGAGAACGCCCCCCACGACCGTGGAAGGCCCGGGCACCTCGGCGCCGCCAAGCAGCCACCAGGCCAACAGGCTGGCTCCGATCGGCTCGCCGAGAACGGCCAAATTGACCATATAGGCGCGCACGTAGCGCAGGGCCCAATTAAACCCGGTGTGGCCCAAAAGCATAGGCCCGGCAGCAAGGCCGGCGAAGATCAGCCATTCCCGGGCCGGGTAGGTGAAGAGCGGATCGCCGCGAAGCAGGATGAAGGGAAGCAGGGTAGCGGCCGCGAACAGGTTGACCCAGCCGGCGTAGGCCCAGATCCCGAGATGCGGCCGTAGCCGCCGGCCGATGACGAAGTAGCCGGCGACCAGGGCGGCGCCGACGAGCGCCAAGATGTTGCCCTTCATAGCGCCGGGGCCGAGCTCCAGGCTGGCGCCACCGATCACGGCGGCGCCGGCTATAGCCACGAAGATTCCTAGCCACTCGCCGCGGAGCGGCCGCTCACCCAGCCAGGCGGCGGAGAGGATCGCCGCGAACAGGGGATGCATGTTCACGAACAACGTGGCACTGGCCACGGTGGTGAGGCCGAGAGCGAGAAAGAAGGTGACGAAGTGGAAGGCAAGCAGCGCGCCGGCAACAGCCAGCAGCGCCAAGTCGGTGCCGCGGACCCGCTGCAACCGGTCGCCCTCGCGGCTGGCCATGAGCGCACCGGCGATGATCGCCAGCGACAGACTCAAGCGCCAGAAAGCGAGGACGTAGGCGGACGCGCCAGACCACCTGACCAGGATGGCCGCCCACGAAACGCCGATGATGGCGACGGCGATGACCAGGGCCACCGGGACCGGTGGCTGTTGATGGGCCATGGCGCGTCGGTTCTCGCTCACGTCGAGCAGCAGCCTCCGCTTCGCCTCCACATCTCCTTCAGGTAGCGGCGCGCCGCCGACGCGGGCGGCGCGTCGCGTCCGACCCGCTCCAGATCTTCGGGCCGGTCGACGTCGTACCACTCGGGCGCCAGCGCCACAGTCAGCCCGGCCGCCCGGGCTCGCTCCAGCGAGCGAACCAGCACGTCGGGGCCGGACCACGGGATGTCGTGGAAGACGGCCGCGGCCGCCGGCCAGCTGGCACGACGCACGGCGACGCAGTAGTAGCCACCGTCCTGGCTGGGCCCCAGGGCCAGGTCGGCATCGCCGAGGTGAGCGAACGCGGCGGCCAAAAACTCCGTCGGCAGCGTGGGATGGTCGCTACC
>JBDHHX010000489.1:0-2618 GCA_039589155.1 Gemmatimonadota bacterium
CTGCGTCCTGGCCTCGACCTTGGCGATGAACTGGATGTCGATCTCCGGTCGTGGGCTCAGCTCCTTGGCCTTCTCCCTGGACGTCACCAACAACGTCGACATGCCGTCGGACGCATGGGTCTGACCGCCGCCGGTGACACAGGTGTCCAGCTCGCGCATGGCGCGCAGCCCGGCTTGCGTCAGCTTGCGCACCCCGTAGTCGCCATCGATCCGTCCCAACGGCCTGCCCGCCACGTTCAGCACATCCAGGGGAACCATGACACGATCCAGGAATCCGGAGTCCCTGGCGTCGAAGTACTGATCGTAGCGCAGGAAGGCCACTTCGTCGGTCTCTTCTCGATCGCACTTGTACTTGCGCGCCGTGATTCCGGCGGCTGCGATCATCGAGTTACCCGTAGCGGGGTCGAAGCCGAAGTTGTCCCACACGTCGGCGATCGCCTGGGTGCGTTCGTGGGCACGGCGCTCGGGGAAGACGCCCACCGGCGAGTCGCTGGTGCGGTCGAAGGTGAGGACGCCGACGGCGTCGTGGGCGCCGGACTGCACCTCGGCGCCGGCCAGCAGCACCGCCTGTAGCCCGGTGGCGCAGGCCTGCTCGACGTGGTAGCCGGGTATGCGGTTGCCCATGCAGCTGGCCACCAGCGGCGCGTTCCAGAACTTGAAATGCCAGGGAATGGTGGAGCCAATGACCAGGTATTCGAGCGCGCTGATCGGGACCTTTCTCAGGCCCATGATCCGGCCCATCGACTCGCCGGCGAACTGGCCGATGTTGACCTCCGCCAGGGCGGACGTCTGCCAGGCCGGAAAATAGCTGCTCCCCCAAGTTCCATAGGGTATTCTGGCGTCAGGGAGCATTTGGCGTGCCTTCTTCATGGGTTCCCCCTCAAATAGCTGGAATCGCTATCTGGTGAGTGCGTTCGTGCAGAGTTGGGGCAGGTTACTGCCCTAGTTTAGCACTACAGTACCTACTTAACAAACGCAGGGCGCGGTCTGCGGTTCTAAACGCCGGGATGCCGTTCGCCTCCAGCAGCCGGGCCATCGGGTCGTATAGCGGGCCGCCGTCCACCGCTACGACCCAGGGCACCTTGACTTGCTGTTTCAACCGGATGAGGCGCATGGCGACGGAGTCATCGGAATAGATGTCCTCGCTGTGGTCATCGCCCGGATCGAGTGTTTGCAGCGCCCCCGTGAGCGGCACACAGCCGACGAGGCCGACATCCACGTTATCGTCTTCCAGCACCAGACGGACAGCTCGTTCGAACGGATCGTCGGGCATGATCGGCGTGAGGTCTACGGGATTACGAACGTCGACGACGCCGTCGAGTCGAGACTCCTCTAATAATAAGCGGAGCCCGGCCACCGTGTCGTCGCTGAGGGTCGCTAGCTGCAGATCGGCCGCGTGGTCGGCCATGGAAACGCACTCGAAGCCAGCGTTGGAGATGGCGCCCAACCGCAGGCCCTTCACCGGCCGGGACTCCAGCAGCACGGCGAGCTTGACCATGTCCTCGAAGTCGGCCGTGGTCTCGCAAACGATGACGCCCGCCTGCGTCGCCAGCTCGCGGCAGACCGCGTAGTCGCCGGCGATCGACGCCGTGTGGCCGGCGGAGGCTTTCGCGCCCTCTGGCGTGCGCCCTGCCCGATACAGGATGACCGTTCTGCCTTGCGCCGTGATCTCTGCTGCCGCCGCCAGGAACCGGGGCCCGTCCAGCGGTCGGAACCCCTCGGCGTATACAGCGAAGGTCTCTATGTCAGAGTCGTCCTTCAGGTATCGCGTAGCGCGGGGAAAGCCCGAGCTTGCCGCTTTTGGCGCCGTAGAACGCGCCGCTCTGCGAAATGAACGCGATCGGCGCCGGCGGCGCCGACGACATGGGGAGCTTGCTGTCGGGTAGGAACGTCGTGTCGTAACGACCGGGCTCCGATCTGATCCCCATCGAGTTCGCGCCCACCAGAACCGGGCCACCCCACTCAGTGGCTCGTGCAGCCGTCAGCGTTTCTTCGATTGTTGCGACGATCTCCTCCGATCCCTCCTTCTCACCCAGGCCGCCGGGGATCAGCAGCATGCTCTCCGCCAACTCATTCTTTACCACTGTCGCGAGCATTCCGGGGATTTGCGAGGCAGCCACAGCGAGGACCAGATGGTCGACCTTCTCGGGCAGCGACTCCAGGTCCGGGTAGCAGGCGCACTCATCGATGGAGTCGGAGCCTGGCTTGACGATGTGCATTCGGTTCGGATCGAACCCGGCGCGAAGCGTGTTGATCAGGCTCACGCGGCCGGGATTCATTCGCTCCGAGACACCGACGAACGCCATCGACTTCGGTTCGAGCAGGTTGCCGATCTTGTGCAGCGGACGCGCCGCCGGCACTGCCGGGGCTGCGGCAGAACAGGTGGCCAGTACGTCCAGCGCGACGAGCCGCCCGTCGGCGACGACGAGCGGGTTCACCTCTAATTCGCTCGGGCCCTCGGGCATCGCTTCACGGGCCAGCTCCGCGAACTTGAGGAAAACGTTCACCAGCGCGTGCATTGGGATGCGCTCGGCCTGACCGCGCAGCTCGCCGGTGATCAGGTGAGTCACCGCGGTGCCGCGGATCAATTCTTCGGCTTGTGTCGGGTTGAGACTGGA
>JBDHHX010000490.1:0-2883 GCA_039589155.1 Gemmatimonadota bacterium
CGGTTCGTCCCCAAGACACTGATCCTCAAGGTGGGGCGGAAGGAACTGGCCGATGCGCTGGGCCGAGCGAAGCAGCTCCTGGAAGCGAACCGTCAATCGGTAATCGGTAATCGGTAATCGGTGACCGATTACTGACAACCGATTACCGAATACCGATCTACTCCGCGCGCAGCGCCTCCACCGGATTCACCCTCGTCGCCCGCAGCGCCGGTAAGTACGTCGCCAGGATGCCGGCGAGCAGCAACGCCAACGCCATGCCGCCGTAGGTCAGTGGCTCGAACGCGTCGACGCCATGAAGGAAGAACGAGAGCCCGCGGGCCATGGCGAAGGCGATGCCGAGGCCAACGACGATGCCGACGGCGGCGAGTATCGTGCCCTGGCGCAGAATCATCCCCACGACGTTGCGGTTCTGCGCGCCCAGCGCCATCCGAATACCCATCTCCTGGCGGCGCTGCGAGACCGAGTAGGCCATCACGCCGTAGACGCCCGCCAGCGACAGACCGAGTGCGATGATGGCGACCATCGCCATGATCTTGGCCATGATCGTATCGCCACCCAGCGATTCGTCGATGATGTCGCCCAACGGCCGGATGCTGTAAGCCGGAATATTGGCGTCGATGGCCAGGACCTCGGCGCGGATCGACTCGACCAGCGTTTCCAGCGGTACGTCCGCCTCGACAAGGTAGCCAAGGCTACGGTCGTCGTCCTGCAAGGCTGAGAAGTAGACCATCGGCCGTTCGCCCAACGCCGTGCTGGCCACACCCGAGTTGGCAACGATTCCGACGATCTCCGCTGTGGACGAGTAGAAGATGATCTCGCGGCCGATCGGGTCTTCATCCGGCCAGTGCCGCTCCGCCATCGTCTCGTTGATGACGATCACCCGCCGGCTGTTCAGCCGGTCCGAGTCCTCGATTCCGCGGCCGCGAACGATCGGTATGTCCATCGCCTCGAAGTAGCCTGGAGTGATGTCCAACCACCTGGTGACTTTGCGGTCCAGGTCGCTACTTATGTCATCACCCGGCAGCGAGTAGTAGGTACCGCTGCTCCCCTGCGACGGCAGGATTGTCGTCGCCCCGACCATGTTTACGCCTGGCAGCGACGCTAGGCGCTCCGTCAGTTCTTCGTGGAAGGCGACCACCGATAGGGTGTCGGGATACTCCTGGTTAGGCAGCGCAACTCGGAAGGCGAGTATGTCGCTCTCGTCGAACCCCCTGCACGAGCAGCGCCGAGGACACTAACAGCGCCAGTGCCAGCGAAACTTCGCCGATTACCAGCGCCTTGCGTAGCCGGGCGCCCCGCGCCGCCGTGCCGCCGCGGCCACCTTCCTTCAGCGAGTCCACCGTGCTGGTCCGCATGCCCTGGATCGCCGGCGCGAGGCCGACGAGGATCGCGCTCAGTATGGCCACGCCTGCGGTGAACAGCAGCACCCGCCCGTCGAGCCCAATCTCGTTTGCGCGCGGGAACCAGCCGGGCATCAGCGAGACCAGCCAACGAATGCCAAAGACGGAGATCAGGAGACCCAACGCTCCGCCCACGGCCGAGAGGATAAGGGCTTCGGTGAGGAACTGGCGCACTATGCGGGAGCGGCCCGCACCCAACGCCGTGCGCACCGCCACCTCGCGCTCGCGCCCGGCGGCATGAGTCAACAGCAAGTTAGCCACATTGGCGCAGGCGATGAGCAGCAGGAACAGCACGGCCAATGTCGAGATCGTCGTCCCAACCTTGAACCCTTCGTTGAAGATGTCCTCGTGCAGCGTGATGATCGCGGCGCCGTTTCCGGAGTTCGTTTCAGGGAACTCGGCAACCAGCTGGCCGGCGATGCGCTCCGCTTCGTCCTGCGCTTGCTCGCGTGTGAAGCCGTTGTTAACTCGGGCGAGCACGTCTACATAGTGACTGTTGCGATTCTCCTCGCCGGTGATGGTGAGCGGCACCCAGACGTCATCGAAGAGGTAGTCATACCAGAAGTCAGCCGGCATCACACCGACAATCGTGTAGGCCTCACTGTTCAACAGCACGACAGTACCCAGGATATCCGGGTCTCCGCCGAACCGTCTCTGCCACAACCCGTCGCTGATGAGCGCGACGTGTCCCTGGCCCTCGATCTCTTCCTCCGGAGTGAAGCCCCTTCCCAACGCGGGCTGCACCCCCAGCACGCGCAAGAAGTTCACGCTCAGGCGACGTCCCTGCAGCCGTTCCGGTCGATCGCCTTCGGAGAGGTTGAAGGCGGTGCCATCGGATGCTGCCACCGCCATCGTCTGGCTCCGCTCGCGGAAATCGACGAAGTCGGGGACAGAGAAATCGACCTGGCTCCAGCCGCGCTCGCGGTTCGTCGTATAAACGGTGTTGAGGTCTTGTGACTCCGGATATGGCAGCGGCCGCAGCATGAAGACGTCGACGGCGCTGAAGATGGTGGTGTTGGCGCCGATGCCGATGGCCAGCGAGAGCACCGCGATAACGATGAGCAGCCCACCACGACGTAGCGAACGCAGACCGTACTTGAGATCCTGCCAGATTCTCTCCATGACGTGACCCACCCGGCTCAGGGGATTGGAACGTGCCTCCTGTATAATACGAAGTGGCGGCCCGGCGGTTTCGTCGCCGGCGATACCGGGCGGTGGTGCGGGGGTACGGTAACGCTAGATGCGCTCCATCAGGAACTCCGGCGTGAACTGGATCAGGTAGCCCGCCAGAATCGTGAACTTGCCCGTCACCAGCAGCAGACCCACCAGGATCAGCAGAATACCGGCCGCCCACTCCACATATCGGATATAGCGGCGGAACTTCTGGAACCAGGCCAGGAAGGCGGTGAGGGCGACGGCGCTCAGTACGAAGGGGATCGCCAGCCCCAGCGAGTAGACGAAGAGCAGCGCCATGCCATGGCCG
>JBDHHX010000491.1:0-2547 GCA_039589155.1 Gemmatimonadota bacterium
CGGGCACTTGGTTCCCGGGTGCCCGCAATTATTCTTCGGATAATCATTCCTGTTAATCATAGATCGTCCCCGGATTTTCACGCCTCTTCTTACATGCGGGCACCCGGGAACCAAGATCAAATCTGGACAAAAGACAGCGGGCGATCGCCCAGTGAGGCGGTCGTGCCGGAGGTTTGTGTGTAGTGATGAAGTGACATAGTGACGCGAGGTTGAGCCCCAACCACGGATCTCTACACCCGCAGGCACCGAGGGAGTCATGTATAGAGAGATCTTCGTCCCGTGCGACAACTCGCAGGAATGCGACTACGCGATCCGGCGAGCGGTCGAGCTTTCACAGAAGTTCGATTCGAGCGTAGTCGGCAACCACGTCTATGCCGCGAAACTCCACGACGTACGATTCCGCCAGCTCGAATCGGGTCTGCCGGCTCAGTTCCAACCCAAAGAAGAGATCCAGCGACAGCGGAAGATTCACGACAAGCTGATCGAGAAGGGCTTGCAGTTGATCAGCGACTCGTTCCTCGACCAGATGGAGAAGCAGTGCGAGGCCGGGGGAGTCGCGATGGAGCGGCAGTTATTGGAGGGCATCCATTTCGAGGAGATCGCCCGCGAAGTGAACGCCAACGGCTACGATCTCTGTGCCATGGGCGCTCACGGGTTGGGCCGGCAGCCGAAATCGCAGATCGGCGGCGTCACGGCTCGCGTGATGAGAAGGGTGGAGAAGGATCTGCTGATCACGCGTACGGACGCCCCGCTGCAGGGCGGCCTGTTCCTCGTCTGTGTTGATGGGAGCTCGTACGCTTATCGGTCGGCGAAGGTGGCGCTGGAATTGGCGCGAACGTTTGGGGCGCGGGTCGAGTTCTGCAGTGCCTTCGATCTCGATTTCCACCACATCGCCTTCAACAACATCAAGGACGTGTTGAGCTACCAGGCCAGCCGTGTCTTCAAGGAGAAGATGGCCGAAGCGTACGCGGACGTCGAAGTCGACAGCCAGGTGCTGATCGGCAAGCCGTTCGAGTGCATCCTCAAGTACATCGAAGAAATCGAGCCTACCGTTCTCGTCGTCGCACGTCATGGCTCACACCGCATCGACGGTACGGACATGGGTTCACAAGTCGAGAACCTGGTTCGCATGGCGCCCTGCAACATTCTACTCACCGGCACCGTCGGGGTGCGACCCGATGACGTGCCGTGGATAGAAGAAGACGGTGTGGCGGGTCTCGAGTGGGATCCCATGGCCGCGGTGCGGATGCAACGTGTGCCGCCCTTCGCCCAGGGCATCGCCCGCAACGCCGTCGAGGAATGGGTCCAGGAACGGGGCGGCGAAGTCGTCACCAACGAGATGTTGGACATGGCCATCCAGTCGCTGCTGCCGACCCATATGCAGCTGGTGATGGGGATCGGTCAGGCGGAGGAGATCGCGCAGGCCGAGCTGAAGGCGGAAGAAGCGCTGGCCGACCGACCGGTGCCGATGTGCCCAATGGGCAGCGACCGCGATGCCGCCCGGCAGCGGGCGCGCAACGGGATCACCTGGGCCAAGGAAGCCTGGGGCCGGTTGGAGCTGGTGCCCCTCATCGCCAGGCCGCTGGCGCGGTCAACGGTCGAGCGTTTCTCCGCCGAGCGCGCAATCGACCACGTTACGATCGAAGTGATGGACGACAACAAGCAGGCGATGATCGATGCCGACTCGTTCGACGTCGAGACGATGATGGTGATGTTCAGCGAGCTTCGCGCCCGCGAGATCAGGGCGGCAGCCGAGGGCGCCGCCGCGGAGTTCAGCGAGTCGGCGGGCAGCGGCAAGTGTCCAGTCCGCGAAGTGCAGGAGATGCTGGACCGGCGCGCGGCGGAGAGCGAGGGCGGGCAGCGTTGATGCGGCGTCTTCCAGGTTTCGTCGGCGTCGCCATCGCCGCCGGCGCGCTGCTGTTTGGCGCCGAGCCCGGTTGGGCACAGGCCGCCGACGGGATCCGCGAGTACGGTAACTTCCCGGTGATCGGCAGCCGGGCCGCCATCTGGATCACCGCGCAGGTCCACCTGATGTTCGCCGCCTTCGTGCTGGGCGTGCCGATGTTCGCCGTCGTGACCGAGGCGATCGGCATCTTCGGCAAAGACCAGCGCTACGACAGACTGTCGAAGGAGTTCACCCGCCTGCTGCTGATCGCCTATAGTGCGACGGCGCTCTGGGGTGCGGCGCTCACCTTCCTGCTGATCACGCTCTACCCGCGGTTCACGCTCCACCTGACCGAGATCTTCGAGGTCTCGATCTGGTTCTACGTGGCGCTGTTCTTCTTCGAGTCGGCGACGCTCTACATCTACTACTACGGTTGGGAGCGCTGGAAAGAGGGGCGGGCCAAGCTGTTCCACTGGTCGCTCGGCATCCTGTTGAACATGTGGGGGACGGCGGTACTGTTCAGCGCCAACAGCTGGCTCAGCTACATGATGAGTCCGCCGGCGGAGGTGACGGCGGACACGGCGCCGTCGCAGGTCCAGTTCTGGAGCGCGTTCGCGAACGCCACCTGGATGCCGATCAACATCCACCGATTGATCGCCAAC
>JBDHHX010000492.1:0-2313 GCA_039589155.1 Gemmatimonadota bacterium
ACACGACAAGTAGAAAGGTAAGAGTCTTTGTGGTTCGCATGGTGGTTTCTTCCTTGTCGGGCAGGTGAGCAGTTAGAGGTTGACGGTGTCGGACGTCTTTTCCGACCCGGAGTCTTCGATGATTCTGCCGTCGGCGATGTGCACGAGCCGGTCGGCGTAGGCAGCGCACTCGTGGCTGTGGGTGACCGTGATGATCGTCATACCCTGGTCGTTGAGGTCTTGGATCAGCCGCATGATTTCACCGCTAGTGTTGCTGTCGAGGTTGCCGGTGGGCTCGTCAGCCATGAGGATCGGCGGCTCGTTCACGATGGCCCGCGCGATCGCGACACGCTCGGCCTCACCTCCCGAGATTTGATTCGGCAGCCGGTCGCCCTTTCCACCAAGGCCAACTTTCTCGAGAGCCGCTTGGGCGAGTTCGAGTTTCTGTCTACGCGACAGGTCGGTGGTGGCCAGTGGTAACATGACGTTCTCCACCACAGTGAGGTAGGGCACCAGGTGAAAGCTCTGGAACACAAACCCGATGAACTCGCGCCGGAAATCGGCGCGCTGGTCGATGTCCAGATCGGCGACGTTGAACTCGTCGACGGTGAAGGTCCCCGAGGTCGGGGTGTTCAAGCCGCCGAGCATGGACAAGAGGGTGGATTTTCCGGAGCCGGACTCGCCCATGATGGCGAGAAACTCACCAGCGGCGACGGTCAAACTGATGTCGCGCACAGCGTGGACAGCTGTATCCTTGACTCCGTACTGCTTGCTCAGGTTATTCGCTTCAAGATTGACCATGAATCACCATCCTCGCTACAGCGCGCGAAGCGCTTCGTTGGGGTCCAACCGCGAGGCGAACATCGCCGGGTAGACGCTGGAAACCAGCCCCAGGATCAGGGAAAAGACGAACGCCCCGACTCCCAGCATCGGATCGATGTGCAGCGGCGCCCCCTGGCCGTCCGCAAACAGCGGCAGGGCCAGTTTCGAAGAGCCCAGTCCCACGCCGTAGCCGAGGATCCCAGCCAGAATCGAGATCACCGCGGCCTCGAGCAGCACGATCTGCATCACGTGTCCGCGGCGAAAGCCGATGGCGCGGAAGATGCCGATCTCGGTGGTGCGTTCGCGCACGCTGCCCATCATGGTGACGAACACCACCAGACAGCCGACCAGCACGACGATCAATGACACCCCGTAAAGAAAGGGATTTGATCGCCATGACGTCGGCGTTGGGCAGCGCGGCCGAGATCTCGTTGATGATGTCTTCGATCGGGCAGTCCATGCAGTGGGCCGCCACCTCGACCATGGAGACGACGCCAGGCTTGCGCAGGATGGACTGGGCGGTGTCGGTGTCGGTGAACACGATCTGGTCATCCTGGGAACCGGTCTGAGACAGAACCTTGCTGACCATGAGCTCCCGGCCGTCGATCTCCAGGGGTTGTCCCACTCGGGCGCCGAGCATCTTGGCCGCCGTGGACCCCACGACCAGGCCGCCGTTTGGGGGTGTAGCCTCACCGATTTCCCACCACGGCTTGAGGATGCGGGAAACATGGAAGTCCACCCCAGCCAGCATCACGTCACGTTCCGCCACGTGCACGGCGCCCAACACCACCGGACCGATCGCGGCGACATTTCGTGAGGTCGGAATGGTGGTGATGCGGCCCACGTCGGACTCCCGGATCTCCCGGGTTTCCAGGGAGACGCCGCCGACCGAGATGCCGCCGTAGCTGAGCGACAGGTTCTGACTCTTGGGCACCACCAGGATGTTGGCGCCGTACTTCTCCATCTTGTGGAGGATGTTGTGACTCACCGACTGGAACAACGTGATCAGCGCCACCACCGTTGCCACCCCGATCATCAGGCCGACCAGGACGAAGGCGGCCTTCGCCTTGCGTCGCCGCATGTTCAGCAGCGCGATATCTCTAAGTTTCATGGGTCATAGACTCCCGTAGGGCTTCTTAAAGTACTTGGCCGCTTCTAGCAGTTCCGGAATCGCCACGGCTACCTGCTCACCGCGCACCGTCGCCTGCAGCGGGATTGGAACGCACGGATCCCGCACATTGGAGAGCCCGGTGATGTCGAAGCGTTTGTCGCAGTTCGAGCACACCACTTCGTCGCCCTCCTGCCGATGGCCCCTGGCCTCGCGCCAGCAGTCGGCACAGGCGTCGAGCGCGGCGTTTACTGTGCCGTCGGCCGCCTTGTGGATGAAGTAACGGACGATGACGCCTCCGCCGGCTTTGTGCTGGTAGAAGCGGGCGGTGTCCCCGTCAAAATCGGCCAGCGAGTAAGTGACCTCGCCGCTCTGGGGAACGTAACCGAACATCGCCCCGGCGG
>JBDHHX010000493.1:0-2075 GCA_039589155.1 Gemmatimonadota bacterium
AGGCCGCTCCCTGCATCCGGTAGCGCAGCTCGGGATCGGAAGCTTCCTCGGAGGCGATCTTGAACGCGTCTACCGAGAAGACCTTGAGCTTCTTCTCCTTGATCTCTCGGCGAGCGCCCGCCGGGAAGCTCTCCCATAGCTGTTCCGGGGTCAGGTCACTCTGGATGACGAAGACACCGCCCTCAGAGAGCCCGGCCAGCGGGTTGGAGTGACGGAACACGTTGGGGTCCGGCGATAGCACGACGTTCACGTGCTTCAGCTCGGCGTTCAGGCGGATCGGCCCCTTGGCCAGCGTGCCGTAGAACGTGGTCGGCTGGCCCTTCTTCTCCGAGCCATACTTCGGGTTCGCCTTGATGTGCCAACCCAGAAGCTCGAACGCCGTCATCGCCAGGTTCTTACCTGTCGTGATCGCGCCCCAACCTCCGATGGAGTGGATACGGATCGAGACCGAGCCTTCCGGCATCAGGTTGATATCGCCGGCCTGATCGAGCGCCAGATCGGAGAGATCGGGGTACGACTCGAGCAGCCGCTCCTGCCAGATCTGAAGCTTGGGCAGTCGCGTTCCCTTGCGGATGAAGTCGATACCGAGATAGAAGAGACGCCTACCCTGCCCCTCCGGTAGCATGTTCTCGACCGCCGCGGTGATGTCGCCGGGCTGCAGGTCACGACTCCCCATCCCGAAGGCGCTCGAGTAGAACTCTGGCACGTCGCCCGGCTTGATCGCCGCCACGCCCGGGTGCGGCGTTACGCCATCCCGCGCCCGGCCGTTTTCCAGCGCCTTACCCATGGCGGCACGGATCTCCCGCAGTATGGGCAGGTCAACCGCCAGCGGCTGGTCGGTGCGCTCGAGCACCGTGACGGCCTTTTTCCCTTTGAGCATCCTGGTGATCAGATCGCTGGGGAACGGCCGGAACATCGTCAGGTTCAGGACGCCGTGCCGCGGGTCTCTCGCAGGTAGTCGGCGACGGCCTCAACGTTCCAAACCACCGAGCCCTGCCCGACGAGCACATACTCGGCGTCCTCGAGCCTGTATCCCATCGCGCGGTTGTACTTGCGGCCGGTCAGCTGGAAGTACTCCTCCATCGCCTGGTCGGTCAGCTCCTGCACGTGATCGAAGAAGAACGGCCGCTGAGCCGCCACGCCCTGGGCGTAGCTGTCCTGGTTCTGCACCACACCGATCATCGCGGGATAGTCCAGGTCGAACATCTCGGGGATGCGACGACGCGTTTCGCCGAAGACCATCTTCTGGGCCGGCGTCGGCGACTCGATGATGTCCGACGGATCGCCGAGATACTCTCTTACCAGGTCGCGTTCGGGCAGCATCACCGACTCGATGACGTGGCTGGTCAGGAACCCGTCCTGCGCGCAGGCGCCCGGGTTGAGCGAGAGCTCAGCGATACGGTGGGAGATCAGGTTGAGATCGGCCAGCTCCTGGACGTTCTTACCGAAGACCAGGAAGAACCCCGTGTCGTCTATGGCATGATAGTCATCGTGCCCGGCGTGCACGTTGAGGGCATGCTTGGTCATCGCCCGGCAGGCGATGTTGAGAATGTAGGTCAGCCGTTTGCCGACCGCCGCGTACAGCGACTCGTGCATGTACGCGATGCCCTGGCCACTCGAGAAATTGGTGGCCCGCAGCCCCGTCATACTCATGCCCGCCGTAACCGCCGCAGCGGCATGCTCGCCTTCGGGCTCGAAGAAGATGAGCTTGCGACCGTTTACGTTCAGCTTTCCGGCTGCCACCGCGGCCGCCCAGCCTTCACCCATCTGCGTGGACGGCGTGATTGGGTACGCGCCCGCGCCTTCACTCGCCGCAGTCTCCATCGCCACCGCGGCTTCGCTACCGTCCATCGCGGTGCGAACGCCGGGGTACTTGGCTGTGGCCGGCTGAGCCTTGTCTTTCTTCCGAATCATGCGACTTCACTCCGTATCGGTTGGGGCATGTCCGCGAACTGTTGGCCTTCGACCCAGACGATCGCGCCCGTCGGGCAACGCTCGAGGGCCTTCGGCTCCGCGAGGTCGTTCTTGGTGTAGTCGATAACCGCCAGGCCATCCACCATCTCAATCAAGCCCTC